>NZ_CALAOH010000195.1 GCF_937926365.1 uncultured Azohydromonas sp.
GGTCATCCAGAAGCTGAAGTTGTTCAGGAACGGGAAGGCCACGTCGCGCGCGCCGATCTGCAGCGGCACCACGTAGTTCATGAAGCCCGTGACGAAGGGCATCGCCACGAAGAAGATCATGATCACGCCGTGGGCCGTGAAGATCTGGTCGTAGTGGTGCGGCGGCAGGTAGCCCGCAGACTCGCCGAAGGCCATGGCCTGGTGCGTGCGCATCATCAGCGCATCGGCGAAGCCGCGCAGCAGCATGATCAGGCCCAGGATCATGTACATGATCCCGATCTTCTTGTGGTCGATGCTGGTGATCCAGTTGCGCCACAGCGGGCCCCAGAGCCGGTACTTGGTCATGCCCGCCATCACCACCAGGCCGCCGAGGACGACGGCGGCGAAAGTGGCGATGAGGATGGGTTCGTGGAGGGGGATGTCGTCCCAGCCCAGGCGGCCGAGCAGCAGCCCGGCCTCTTCTCTTGGATCAGCAGTCATCTGGTGTCTTCCCGAAAAAGCTGGAAGCGTCTTGAGCGTGTGTGCGCGGCCCGGCTCAGGGCTGCGCGGTCGCGGCGTTGATGGCGCGCAGTGGATCGGCCTCGCCGTAGAGGTTGGTGGGCGTGCACAGCGCCGCCACCGCGGTGCGCTCGGTGCCGCGCCAGTTGCGGCGCGTCAGCCCGTCGATGCCGCCCTTGCCGCCGCCGCCCGCGGCGTCGATGGCCATCATCTGGTGCAGGCACATCTTGGAGCTGTCCACGCAGCGGCCGATGATGGCCTCGAACAGCTTGGGATCGACCTGCGAGAAGCGGCGCACCGGCTCGCGCTCGCTGGGCTGCTCCAGCTTCAGGTAGGCCTCGCGGCTGAGCACCTGGCCCTGGCCCTCGGTGCGGTTGCGCTGCACCCAGGCATCGAAGTCCGCGTCCGACAGGCCGTGGAACTTGAAGCGCATGTGCGAGAAGCCGTCGCCGCTGTAGTTGGCCGACAGGCCCTCGTACACGCCGGCCTGGTTGATCACGGCATTGAGCTGGCTCTCCATGCCCGGCATGGCGTAGATCATCCCCGCCAGCGCCGGCACGTAGAAGGTGTTCATCACCGTGGAGGAACTGATGTGGAAGCGGATCGGCCGGTCCACCGGCGCGGCCAGCTCGTTGACCGTGGCCACGCCCTGCTCCGGGTAGATGAACAGCCATTTCCAGTCCAGCGCCACGGCCTGCACCACCAGCGGCTTGGCGTCCGCCGGCAGCGGGCGCTGCGCGTCCAGGCGCTCCAGCGGGCGGAAGGGGTCGAGCTTGTGGGTGCTGATCCAGGTCACCGCGCCCAGCGCGATGATGATCAGCAGCGGCGCGCCCCAGATCACCAGCTCCAGCCGCGTGGAGTGGTCCCAGTCCGGGGTGTAGGGCGCGTTCTTGTTCGAGGCGCGGTAGCGCCAAGCGAACAGCAGCGTCAGCAGGATCACCGGGACGATGATCAGCAGCATCAGGTACGTCGCGGTGCGCACCAGGTCCGCCTGCTGCGCGGCGATGTCGCCGGACGGGTTCATCACGACCATGTCGCAGCCGCCCAGCATCAAAGTCAGCAAAGGTAGCGCGGCACGCGCCAGGGGAGTACGTTGTAAAGGCTTGATGGTCATCGTTGAACTTCCGGGCAGGCGCCGGCCAGGCATGCGCGCAACGCGCGGGAATGTAGCCTGCTTGATCTGAATCAACGATTGGACATATTGTCCCAGCACCGACCCACTTCCTTGCGCCATGGCAACACCTTCCACCCCGGCGATGAACCCGCTGCTGAGCCCGCAGCAACCTCCGCTCCCGCCGCAAGGCTTCAGCGGCAAGCCCGGCAACGCGTCACCGGACCACTCCGGGGTCGCCCCCGGAGACATCGCGGTTGGCGTGGTCGTGGGGCGCTCCTCCGAGTACTTCGATTTCTTTGTTTTCGGCCTGGCCTGCGTGCTGGCCTTCCCGGCGGTGTACTTCCCCTTCGCCGAGAGCCGCCTGGTGGGCACGCTCTACGCCTTCACGGTATTCGCGCTCGCTTTCGTGGTGCGGCCGCTGGGCACGCTGCTGGGCATGGCGATCCAGCGCCGTTTCGGCCGCAGCTACAAGCTGGGCACGGCCATGCTGCTGCTGGGCACCGCCACCGCCGGCATGGCCTTCCTGCCCGACTTCGAGCGGCTGGGCTTCTGGGCCGTGGCGTTCCTGGTGCTGTTCCGCTGCATGCAAGGCATCGCGCTGGGCGCCACGTGGGACGGGCTGCCCTCGCTGCTGGCCATCAACGCGCCGGAGAACCGCCGCGGCTGGTACGCGATGCTGGGCCAGCTCGGCGCGCCCCTGGGCTTTCTCATCGCCGCCAGCCTCTTCGCCTACCTCTGGAACAACCTCTCGACGGAGGACTTCATGGAGTGGGGCTGGCGCTTCCCCTTCTACGTGGCCTTCGCGATCAACGTGGTGGCAACCTTCGCGCGGCTGCGCCTGGTGGTGACGCACGAATATGAAAGCGCGCTGCAGGCGCACGAGCTCGAACCCTGCCGCGTGCGCGACCTGATGAGCAGCGGCCAGGGCCAGCGCGCCAACATCTTCATCGGCGCCTTCGCGGCGCTGGCGAGCTTCGCCCTGTTCCACATCGTGACGGTGTTCCCGCTGTCGTGGATCCAGCTGCAGACCAACGCGTCCGTGGGCGACTTTCTGGAAGTGCAGATCGTGGGCGCGCTGCTGGCCGGCGCGGCCATGCCGGTGTCGGGCCTGATCGCCAACCGTATCGGCCGGCGCAGCACGCTGGGCACGCTGGCGGTGCTCATCGGCATCTTCGGCTTCGCCGCGCCCTGGCTGCTGGGCGGCGACGTGCAGGGCCAGGCCGCCTTCGTGCTGGTGGGCTTCGTGCTGCTGGGCCTGTCCTACGGCCAGTCCTCGGGCTCCGTGACCTCGAACTTCCTGCCGCACTTCCGCTACACCGGCGCGGCGCTCACCGCCGACGTGGCCTGGCTCATCGGCGCGGCCTTCGCCCCGCTGGTGGCGCTGGGCCTGTCGCAGCGCTTCGGCCTCATCGCCGTGAGCTTCTACCTGCTCTCCGGCGTGATCTGCACCCTGCTGGCGCTGCGGCTGAACAAGTCCCTGGCGGCGGCGCGGGACTGAGGCGCCACCCCGGACCCTGAAGAAACGCGGCCGGCGCCTGATGAGGGCGCCGGCCGCGTCGCTTTATAGATATGTAAGGGTCGCCCGAGCTCAGGCCGGTTTGCGGTAGCCGCTCTCGATCCAGGCCAGCGCGCTGGCGGCGTTGAGCTTGAAGGTTGGCCGCACGCGGCAGCTGGCGATCTCCTCGCCGAAGGCATCCCGCGCCGACAGCACCGCGTAGGGCTCGTACTCGTCGGGCACGATCTCCAGCGCCACGGCGACCTGCCCTTCATCGGTACTGACCTTGACGCTCTTGTTCAGCATCGCGTGCTGATGCTGCTCGGCCCGGCGCCGCACCTCGGTGGCGGTCTTCACCAGCGTGTTGAAGGCGTTCACGTCCAGCGGCTTGGGGTTCTTCTTGTCGCGGCCCATGGTCCACGGGCCCACCAGTGCCGGCTCCGACTCGCCGTGGCGCGTCATCGCCACCGCCCAGCCGTCGTCGTCCTCGTTCTTGACGACCTTGGCCGTCCAGCCGTTGTCGATCCACAGCCGGTCCTCATGCACGGCCTCGGGCGCCTCGCCCTCGACCGCCTCGTGTTTCAGTTCGAATGCCATGCCCAGGATCGTAACGGGGGGTGCGAAGCCCCGGTGGCCCGGGGATTCGAGCCGCGCGTGTCCTGCGCGCCGCCCGGCCTTGCCACCTTCGGGGCCGCGGCTCGCGGCGATCTCGTCGGGGCACTGCGCCCACTGCCTGCACGAAGGCCAGGGCTACGGTTGAATCGGGGCCCATGGCTTCCCATCCCGACAAGCTCCTGAATGCCCGCGCCGCACTGTCCACGGACGGCCTCGTGATCCAGGTGCACGACAGCCCGGAGCGCATCGACCCCGCCGCCTGGGACGCGCTGCTGGAGCAGCAGGCCACGCCCACGCCCTTCATGCGCATGGCCTACCTGCGGGCGCTGCACAGCTCCAGATCCGCCGCGCGCCCCACGGGCTGGGCGCCGTGCTTCATGACCGTAGAGACGGCGGACGGCGAACTGCTGGGCGGCTGCCCGCTCTATCTGAAGAGTCACTCCTATGGCGAATACGTCTTCGACTGGGCCTGGGCCGACGCCTACCGCCGCCACGGCCTGAAGTACTACCCCAAGCTGCTCGCTGCCGTGCCCTTCACGCCCGTGCCGGGCACGCGGCTGCTGGCGCGCGACGAAGGCACGCGCGCCGTGCTGGCGCAGGCGCTGCTGGCGCTGGCGCGGCAGCAGCGGCTGTCCTCCGCGCACTTGCTGTTCATGGACGCGCCCGACGCCGCCGCGCTGGAGCGCGCGGGCTGGATGCTGCGCGAGGGGGTGCAGTTCCACTGGACCCAGCCGCCGCAGGCGCCCTGGCCCAGCTTCGACGCCTTCCTGCACAGCCTGCAGCGCGAGAAGCGCAAGAAGATCGCCCAGGAGCAGCGCCGCGTGGCCGAGGCCGGCGTGCGCTTCACGGCGCACGAGGGCGAAGCGATCACGGAAGACCTGTGGGACTTCTTCTACCGCTGTTACACCCTCACCTACCACGCCCACGGCTCCGCACCTTACCTGGAGCGCGCCTTCTTCCGGGAGGTCGCGCGCACCATGCCGCGCCACTGGCTGCTGTTCGTGGCGCGGCGCGGCGACGAGCCCATCGCGGCCTCGCTGGTGGTGCTGGACCCCGAGCGCAAACGCGCCTACGGGCGCTACTGGGGCAGCGTCGAGGTCGTGCCCTGCCTGCACTTCGATGCCTGCTACTACCAGCCGCTGCGCTGGTGCATCGAGCACGGCTACGAAGCCTTCGAGGGTGGCGCGCAAGGCGAGCACAAGATGGCTCGCGGGCTGCTGCCGGTGCGCACGCAGTCCGCGCACTGGCTGGCCGACGCGCGCTTTGCCGACGCGGTGGCGGACTTCCTGGCCCGCGAAGGGGCCGGCATGCAGCACTACGTGGACGAGCTGCGCGAGCGCAACCCGTTCAAGGACGAAGGTGCCGCAACGCCAAAGTGAGCAACCACCAATTGCAGAGCGCCAACGGCTGCATATCCATGGTCGAAAAGCGTTCTTGTTCGCGGCATGCGGGCTGCCTAGAGTGGCCCGGACGCCATTTCAAGCAGGACGCGATGCCGCATATTTCTTCGCCCCGGCGTGTTTTTTTCCGCAAGGAATGCAGCGCCCGCCCGTAGCTGCCATGGCGCGCCGCATCCGCTTCAACGCGTTCCAGATGAACGCGGCCTCGCACCAGGCTCTGGGCCTGTGGCGGCACCCGCGCGACGCTTCGCACCTCTACATCCAGGCCAGGCACTGGGCGGAGCTGGCGCAGCTGCTGGAGCGCGGCTGCTTTGACGGCGTGCTCTTCGCCGATGTGCTGGGCGTCAACGACGTGTTTGGCAACAGCCCCGAGGCCGCGCTGCGGCATGGCGTGCAGGTGCCCGTGAACGACCCGCTGGCGCTGGTGCCGCTGATGGCGCAGGCCACGCGGTACCTGGGCTTCGGGTTGACCAGCGCCGTCGCCTACGAGCATCCCTACCTCTTCGCGCGCCGCCTCTCGACGCTGGACCACCTCACGCAAGGCCGCGTGGGCTGGAACATCACCACCCGCTGCTTCGACAGTGCCGACCGCAATCTGGGCTTGGCACACCCGCTCGCGCCACAGGAGCGCCACGCGCTGGCCGAGGAGTACCTGGAGGTGGCCTACAAGCTCTGGGAGGCGAGCTGGGAAGAGGACGCGGTGCGGCGCGACCCCGCCGGCGGCGTCTACACCGACCCGGCCAAGGTGCACTCCATCGGCCACCGCGGGCGCTATTTCGACGTGCCCGGCATCCACCTGTGCGAACCCTCGCCGCAGCGCACGCCGGTGCTGCAGATGCAGGCCGGCGCCTCGGCGTCCGCGCTGCAGATGGCGGCCAGCCACGCCGAGGTGGTTTACCTCAGCGGGCCGAGCATCGCGGTAGTGCGGCGCCAGGTACAGCAGCTCGGACAGGCACTGGCGGCGGCGGGCCGTGCGCGCGAGGAACTGCTCATCTACGCCCAGGCCCTGGTCATCACCGCACCGACCTCGACCGAGGCGCAGGAAAAGCACATGGAGTTGCTGCGCTACGTGGACGTGGAAGGCGCGCTGGCGCTGCTGTCGGGCTGGACCGGCATCGACTTCAGCCGCCATGCGCGCCATGAGCCCATCGAGGCCGTGATCGCCGAGGCCGAGCGCACGGCGCTGGCGGCCTTCAGCCAGACGCCGACGGGGCGGCGCTGGACCGTGGGCGAGGCGGCACGCTTCATCGGGCTGGGCGGGCGCGGCCCGGTCATCGTCGGGTCACCGGCGCAGGTGGCGGACCAACTCGAACAATGGGCCGACAACAGCGGCGTCGATGGCTTCAACCTCAGCTACGCGCTGGCACACGAGACGCTGCGGGACGTGGTCGAGCTCGTGGTGCCGGAGCTTCAGCAGCGCGGCCGCTACGCCACCGGCTATGCCGCGGGCACGTTGCGCGAACAGCTCTTCGGGCGTGGGCCGAGGCTACCCGCATCGCACCCCGCGCGCCGGCTGCGATTGACCACTGCCCTGCCCGCGGCGCGCGAGGACGCGGCCGAAGATGCACAAGCCTTGAGCGCCCCAGGAAGTTCCTTGCAGCTTCCCCCTTGAACACGCTCCCGCAAAGCAGGCCCCGCTGCAGAACCTGATGGGCGTTTGGATTGCCCAAAGGTCCGTGCGTCCGGGCCATCGTTGAGCAGTGAACCGGCCCGGACGTTCGGCCCTGCTCGGCCCAGGAGCAGTTCGGTCTGAGCCACGAGCAAACCTTCAAGGAGATGGAAGATGACGGTACCCAATAGTTCCCGGCGCAACTTTGTCAAACGCGGCGCTTACGTGGCGCCAGCGATCCTGACGCTGTCGGCCGCGCCCGCGTTCGCCAAGTCGGGCTCGGCCAAACCGGAACCGCCCAAGGGCGGCCCGGGCCGTGGCCACGACAGGGACCGTCCAGGCAAGGATCGTCCCGGCAAGGACCGCCCGGGCAGGGGCCGCGACTGATTCCGAGTCTTCGTCAGCATGAAATAAGAAAACCGTTCGGGCTGAGCCCTTCGACAAGCTCAGGGCGAACGGGGCTTATTTCACTCTCGAAGCAGAACTGGAATGAAGCGGCGAACCCGCTAGGGTTCACATGACGATCCGGGGCCGGCTGTTGCCGGCCCCGGATCGTTTGCAAAAAGCGCCTTTCACAAAGGCATTTGTACAGTTCAGCCCGGATACCCGTTCGGATTCATCGACTGCCAGCGCCAGGTGTCGGCGCACATCTCGTCGAGGCTGCGCGTAGCGCGCCAGCCCAGCGTGCGCTCGGCGTGCGCCGGGTCGGCCCAGCAACTCGCCACGTCGCCGGGGCGGCGTGGCGCGAACTCGTAGGGCAGCTCGCGGCCGCAGGCGCGGCCGAAGGCTTGCAGCATTTCCAGCACGCTGTTGCCGTGTCCGGTACCCAGGTTGAACACGTGCATGCCCGGCCGGCCATGGGCATGGCGCAGCGCGGCCAAGTGGCCGTCGGCCAGGTCCAGCACGTGGATGTAGTCGCGCACGCCGGTACCGTCGGGCGTGGGGTAATCGTTGCCGAACACACGCAGCTTGTCGCGCCGGCCCACCGCCACCTGCGCGATGTAGGGCATGAGGTTGTTGGGAATGCCTTGCGGGTCCTCGCCCAGCAGGCCGCTCGGGTGCGCGCCCACCGGGTTGAAATAGCGCAGCGCCGTGAGTGACCAAGCCGGGTCCGACACGGCCAGGTCGCCCAGGATCTGCTCCACCATCAGCTTGGTGCGGCCATAGGGGTTGGTGGCGCTGGTGGGAGCGTCCTCGCGCAGCGGCATCACCTGCGCGTCGCCGTACACCGTGGCCGAGGAACTGAAGACCAGTGTCCGCACGTTCGCCGCACGCATCGCCTCCAGCAGCATCAGCGTGCCATGCACGTTGTTGTCGTAGTAGGCCAGCGGGATCTCCACCGACTCGCCCACCGCCTTCAGCCCGGCGAAGTGGATCACGGCCTCGATGCCTTCCTCGCGCAGCACGCGCTCCAGCAACGTGCGGTCGCGGATGTCTCCCTGCACGAAGCGCGGCCGCGTGCCCGCCACCTGCTCGATACGGTCCAGCACCGCCACCTTGCTGTTGCACAGGTTGTCCAACAGCACGGAACGCATGCCGGCGGCCAGCAGTTGCACGCTCGTCAAACTGCCGATGTAGCCGGCGCCGCCGGTGACCAGAACATTCATCTCGACTTTCCCTTTCTCACGCGTAACCAGCGGTTTGGGCAATTCCTGAACCCTGCCGCGCGTCCTTTCCCGCCCCAAAGAACGCGGCCGGCAAGCATGCCTGCGTCGGCTTACAGGTCCGGCCCGTGGGCAGTCCGGCGTGTCGAACTGCGTCAAGCAGGTGCGCTTGGCAAGTGCGAGTTATCCCTTATCAAACTTGTTTGCCATTAGCGAACGTACTGCCTACACTTGCGCCAAAGTTTGCCAAAGACAAATCTGTTAATCATTCACAAACAAAAAGAGCCACGGCCGTGCCTGGCGTGGTGCATTCCTGAGACGAGGACGGAGACGACATGCTCAAGACCTACACCTATCCCAAGTTCGAATACCGCCGGCCGCCGGAGCTGGACGGCGGCGCCGTGCGGCGCCTTCCCGTGGTGATCGTGGGCGCCGGACCGGTGGGCATGGCCGCCGCGCTGGATTGCCGGCTGCACGGCATCCCGGTCGTGGTGCTGGACGACGACGACACCGTCTCGGTGGGCTCGCGCGGGCTGTGCTACGCCAAGCGCGCGCTGGAGATCCTGGACCGCATCGGCGTGGGCGATCCGGTGGTGGACAAGGGCGTAGGCTGGAACGTCGGGCGCACCTTCTTCGGCGAGGGCGAGGTCTTCAACTTCAATCTGCAGCCCGAGGCCGACCAGAAGCGCCCGGGCATGGTGAACCTGCAGCAGTACTACCTGGAGGAGTACCAGGTCGCCAAGTGCCGCGAGACCGGCGTCGAGATCCGCTGGAAGAACAAGGTCATCGCCGTCACGCCGCAGGGCGAGCACGTGTCGCTGCAGGTGCAGACGCCCGATGGCGTGTACGAGCTGGAGACCGACTGGCTGATCGTGTGCGACGGCGCGCGCAGCCCCATCCGCACCATGCTGGGCCTGGACATCGACGGCAAGGTGTTCATGGACCGCTTCCTCATCGCCGACGTGGTGATGAAAGCCGCCTTCCCGGCCGAGCGCTGGTTCTGGTTCGACCCGCCCTTCCACCGCAACCAGAGCGTGCTGCTGCACCGCGAAGCGGACGATGTCTGGCGCATCGATTTCCAGCTCGGCTGGAACGTGGACCCGGAGGAGGAGAAGAAGCCGGAGAAGGTCATTCCGCGCATCAAGGCGATGCTGGGCGACGACCGGGAGTTCGAGCTGGAGTGGGTCAGCGTCTACACCTTCCAGTGCCGGCGCATGGGGCGCTTCAACCATGGCCGCGTGCTCTTCGCCGGCGATGCCGCGCACCAGGTGTCGCCCTTCGGCGCGCGCGGCGCGAACTCCGGCATCCAGGACACCGACAACCTGGTGTGGAAGCTCAAGCTGGTGATGGACGGCCTGGCGCCCGAAAGGCTGCTGGACACCTACTCCGAAGAGCGGGTGTACGCGGCCGACGAGAACATCATGAATTCCACGCGCTCGACGGACTTCATCACGCCCAAGAGCAACACCAGCAAGGCCTTCCGCAACGCGGTGCTGCAGCTGGCGCAGCGGCACGCCTTCGCGCGCAAGCTGGTCAACTCCGGTCGCCTGTCGGTGCCCGCCTTCTACAGCGCGTCGTCGCTGAACACGCCAGACACGGACGAGTTCAACAGCCACATGGTGCCCGGCGCGCCCATGGAAGACGCGCCCATCGCGGTGCAGGGCAAGAACGGCTGGCTGCTGGACCAGGTCGGCAACCGCTTCCAGCTGCTGGTGTATGCGGACGACGCCTCGACGGTGGACCGCGCGCTGCTGGCCGCGCTGTGCGACGCGCCCATCCCGGTGGAGGCCATCGTCGTCTCGCCCAGGCCCGCGGACCTGCCCGGCGTGCGCGTGATCCAGGACCTCAAAGGCCTGGTGGCGCAGCGCTACGACGCACGCGACGGCAGCGCCTTCCTGCTGCGCCCGGACCAGCACCTGGCCGCCCGCTGGCGCGGCGTCGATGCCGCCAAGGTGCGCCAAGCCGTGGCCCGTGCCACCTGCAACGCCTGACCTCCAAGGAACACCCCATGTCGCTCCAACTGCAACCCAACTTCCAGGAAGCCGGCAAGCGCGCCATCCGCGACTTCTCGCCCGGCGACGACTTCTACGAAGCGCTTATCGAGATGCACCGCGATCTCAGCGACGAAGAGAGCGCGCTGGTCAACGCCAAGCTGATCCTGCTGCTGAGCAACCACATCGGCGACCTCGCCGTGCTGCGCGAGGCCATGGCGCTGGCACGCGAAGGCGTGTGAGCCCCCGAGCCGCCAACCCGACCCAACCCGAACGGATCAATCAAGGAGTATTCGGATGCTGATTCAACGAGTTCATCACGTCGCCTACCGCTGCCGCGACGCCAAGGAAACCGTCGAGTGGTACGGCAAGCACCTGGACATGAAGTTCGTGCTCGCCATCGCGGAGAACGAGGTGCCCTCCACCAAGGCGCCCGATCCGTACATGCACATCTTCCTGGACGCGGGCAACGGCAACATCCTGGCCTTCTTCGAGCTGCCGGGCCAGCCGCCGATGGACCGCGACCGCAACACGCCGAACTGGGTGCAGCACCTGGCGCTGAAGGTGGACTCGGTGGACACGCTGATGGCCACCAAGGCCCGGCTGGAAGCCGCCGGCATCGAGGTGGTGGGCCCGACGAACCACACCATCTTCAAGAGCATCTATTTCTTCGACCCCAACGGCCACCGCCTGGAGCTGGCCGCCGACTGCGGCACGCCCCAGATGCTCCAGCAGCTCGACGAGGTGAAGTGGGCGATGCTCGAAGAGTGGGACCGCACCAAGCGCGCGCCCAAGCACGCGGCATGGATGCATGACGGGAGCGTGGAGGCTTGAGGCTGAAGGGGTGTCGCCCGTGAGCTGACCCGATTCGCCCGCTACTTCGTCCCGCCTGCGCGGGGATGACGAAGCAGGGTGCGATACGCCGTGGCTAACAGCTAACGGGAACCTACAGCCCGCTGAACTTCACTCGCTGATGCGACTGCGGTCGCATCAGCCACATCGCCTGCCCGTCTCCGCCGCCTCCTCGGCGGCACCAGTTGCAGGAACCGCTCCTCCAGGCTCTGGTGCGGGAAGCCCAGCGCCTTGGCCGAGCCATGGTTCCAGCCCTCGAACCAACTGCGCGCCTCCGGCGTCTCTTGGGTATAGGGACAGCGCTTCGAAAACACCTCGCCTGCCTTGAAGCCGCGCTTCCAGGCCTGGTCCAGCGCCAGGTTCATCATGGACTCCTTCCATGCTTGTAATGCCGGTGTAAGCGCAAGGCCCATGCCACGTGCCCGCTGCCCGTCCATCGGGCCCGCGCATCAGGGTTTTCACGGTATCTAGGTCCACCGCGCTGTTGCTACTGCCACGGCTGCGTCAGGTCCGGCCGCTCATGAATGAAGCAGTGGCGGCACCGGCGTGACGGGCAGCCGGGTTGCCGTGCTTCCCGTTGCGGCCGGGACGTGTACGCAACCCGGTTACGTCAAGGCGCGGGCCCTCGTGCCATCCTTGCCCCCGACGCCTTCAGCGCCGGAGGGCACCACACATGGATCAGGATGTGTTGCAACGCCATCGGGTGAGTGGTCGCGGCGAGCGCGCGCTGCGCTTCGCGCACGGGCTGGGTTTCGACCAGCGCGCACGGCAACGCTGATCGCGGGCGAGCTGAGGATCTGATGGCCGGCTGGATCAACCCCGACAACCTGCCCTGCGCCTGGGCCCGCGTCGGCGCCGACGGCCGGCTGCAGTTGGTCAACGCGCCGCTGTGCGAGCTGCTGGGCGCACAGGCCTCGGACCTCGTGGGCCGCCACATCGACACGCTGCTGGCCGGCGGCGGCCGGCTGCTCTATTACGGCTACTTCGTGCCGCTGCTGCGCCTGCACGGGCGCGCGCGCGAGCTGGCGCTGGCACTGCGCGCGCAGGACGGGAGCGCGGTCGAGGTGCTGGCCTACGCCCACGCGCTGCCGCCGCCGCCCCAGGCGGCTCAGCACATCGACCTGGTACTGCTGCCCATGAGCGAGCGCCGGCGGCTGGAGGACGAACTGCTGCGCATCCGCCGCGCCGCGGAACGGGCGCCGGGCATGCTGTTCCAGTACGTGCGCGGCGCCGAGGGGCATGGCGCCTTCGCCTATGCCAGCGAGGCCATGCGCCGCCTCTACGGCCTGGTGCAGGCGCAACTGCACGAAAGCGACGCAGCCTGGCTGGACCGCATCCACCCCGAGGACCGTGATCGCGTGCGCGCGGTGCTGCACGGGCTACCGGGGGCCGAGGAGCCCTGGCGCGAGCGCTACCGCGTCAACCATGGCGACGGCACGGTGCGCTGGCACGCGCTGCAGGCCATGCCCAGCATCGGCGGCGACGGCCAGGTGCTGTGGCACGGCTACGTGGACGACATCACCGAGCAGCTGGCGATGGAGCAGGCCGCGCGCGAGAAGGAGGCGGCCGAGAGCGCCAGCCAGGCCAAGAACGACTTCCTGGCCCGTGCCAGCCACGAGCTGCGCACGCCGCTCAACGCCATTCTGGGCTTCGCGCAGCTGATGGAGCTCGAAGGCGGCTCGCTGGACGGCGAGCAGAAGCGGCAACTGAGCCTGATCGGCGTCTCCGGGCGCGAGCTGCTGCGGCTGGTGGACGACATGCTCGACATCGCCCGCATCGAGGCCGACCGCGCCGCGCTGCAGCCCACCATGCTGCCGCTGGCGCCGCTGCTGGAGAACGCGCTGCAGTCGGTGCGTCCGCTGTCGCAGGCGCATGGCGTGATGCTGCAACTCACCGACGCCCCGGCGGCGCTGCACGTGCGCGCCGACGAGCGGCGGCTGCTGCAGGTGCTGGGGCACCTGCTGTCCAACGCGGTGCTCTACAACCGGCCCGGCGGGCATGCCTGGCTGGCGGCACGCGCGGACGGCGACGCGCGGGTGCTCATCGAGATCAGCGACGACGGCGTGGGCCTGAACGAGCAGCAGCAGGCCGCGCTGTTCCAGCCCTTCAACCGGCTGGGCGCCGAGCGCGGCTCGATCAAGGGCCTGGGCCTGGGCCTGACGCTGGTGCAGCGGCTGCTGCCGCTGATGGACGGCAGCATCGCCGTGGCCAGCACGCCGGGACGCGGCTCGGTGTTCACCGTGGGGCTGCCGGGGCGGCGGCTGGACTGGAGCTCGGATGCCGACGAGGCGGTGCCGTCCGGCCTGCCGCGAAAGCTGCCAGCGTCCGCGGCGCCGGGCGTGGTGGCGGCACCGGCCGCCGCGCACGAGGTGGACGTGCTGTACGTGGAGGACAACCCGGTGAACGCGCTGCTGATGCAGACGCTGTTCCAGATGCGGCCGCAGTGGACGCTGAAGGTGGCAGTGGACGGCGGCAGCGGTATCGACGAGGCGCTGCGCTCGCCGCCGCGGCTGCTGCTGGTGGACATGCACCTGCCGGACATGATGGGCATCGAGGTACTGGCCACGCTGCGCCAGCACGAGGTGCTGCGCGCGGTGCCGGCGATCGTGGTGTCGGCCGCGGCGATGTCCAGCGACATCGAGGCGGCGCAGGCCGCCGGCTTCGCGGCCTACTGGACCAAGCCGCTGGACCTGCCGCGGATGCTGGCGGAGCTGGATAGGTTGTTGGGTTAGGCCGGCCCCTCGGCCAGCGCCGGCGGCTTGTAGCCGCCGATGCGCCCCACGAAGGGCAACTTCAGCCCCAGCGGGCTCACGCCGAAATTCAGTCCCAGCAGGTTGAATTCCAGCCCATCCACCGGGCTGACCGACAACCCCAGCAACCCGCCCAGCGAGAACTGGAAGCCGTGCCCGCTGGGCGCGGCGCCCACGAGCGAGGTGCCGGTGAAGTCCTTGCCAATGGCCGTGGCCGGCAGGTCCAGCTCCAGCTCGGGCACGGCGCGGCTGATCCAGGCGGTGAAGGTGTTGGAGTTCGGGCCCGGCCACAGCCGGTACTCGCCGGCGTAGGGATAGCTGCGCGCGGCGGCGTCGATGCGGCGGATCAGCGCATCCACGCCCTCGCCGCGCCGCTGCGCATAGAGCTCGGGCACGGAGCCGAACCAGCGCGCATCGGGCGCACCCTCGCGGATCACGACCACGTTGTCGGTCCAGCGCAGCCGCCAGCCCACCACCTCGTAGATGGTCCAGGCCGGCGCGCCGGTGGGCTTCGCGGCCACCCAGGTGTGCACGCCGAACAAGCCCTTGGCACCGACCACGCGCGCGCCGTAGACCTGCACCACGGCTTCCTTCACCTGCGCCGGGTCGGGCGCCAGGCCCATGGGCTCGCGGCTGGCGGTGCGCCAGTCGGCGGCCGCAGCTGGCGCGGCCGGCAGCGCGGCCATCACCACGAGGCAGAACGAAAACAGCGCGGAGCGGAAACGGGGCATTGGCGGCAGTCCGGTCGGGTTCGCGCCGCAGTGTGACCGCCTCGCTTCACCGATGCCGGGCTCGGCGCAATGCACCGCACCGGCAAGCGTGAATCGTTCCACTCAAAGGGCAGCGGCATCGCAGTCCCGACTGCCGCGTCCTGCGTGTGCGCAGCGCCCAGCCCGGCGCCCAAGCGGCGCTCGCGTGCGGCTGCAGTGCCGCACGCCAGTTGAGATTGCAACCGCCATGGCAAAAAGCCCTGCAGATCGCTGGATCTGCAGGGCTTTGCTTCTTGGTGGGCAGTGCAGGGTTCGAACCTGCGACCCCTGCCGTGTGAAGGCAGTGCTCTACCGCTGAGCTAACTGCCCGGGATCTGGTGGATTCCGGTCCCGGAATACTTCTTCCACCTTGGTGCCCAGGAGAGGACTCGAACCTCCACGGAGTTACCCGCTAGTACCTGAAACTAGTGCGTCTACCAATTCCGCCACCTGGGCAGGTGTCGAAGAAGCAAGACTATAGCAGGGTTTTTACGAAGCTTGCAAGAGGGCCCCTGAATTTTTTTCGAACCCCGTCCCTGGAGGTTGCAATCTCAACCAGGTTGTTGGCGTGAATCAGGGCGAACTGGATGCGCGTGCCGCCGGCACCGCGGCCCGCTCCGGGGTCGGCGGATGGCGCTGGTCCCAGGCCATGACGGCCTGGAGCAATTCGGCGTCCGCATCGGCTTGAACGCTCTCCAACGCTTGCGGGTCGGCCAGGGCCTCGGCAGGCATGGCGGCGTCCGCGGCGGCAGCCGCCTCCTGGCGCCGAGGCATCGGCGGCCGAGCCCGGCCGTGGGCCGCGGCAGCCGCCATGGCTGCAGGCGATCCCGGCCGGTCCTGGGCGGCGCCGGGGGCAGGTGTGGACGCGGCGAGGGCCACGGGCCGCGGCACCGTCTCCAGCCTTTCGATGCGGGCGGGGCCCCGCGCCGGCACGGCGATGTCCACCGCCGTGGCTGCAGGCCGCGGCGGCGCATCCGCGGTGGCTGGCGCCTCCTGCTCCAGCCACGCGGAGGCCCCCTGGCCGATGCCCAGCACCATGCCGACCCCCGCGAGCAGCGCCACGCCGCCTGCCAGCCACGCCGGCTTGCAGGCCCAGCGCAGGGCCGGACCGGCCGTTGGCGCCCGTGCGCCGTCCACGGAGTCCAAGAAGCGCGGCGGCGCCGCCGCTTCGCCGCGACTGGCGCGGGATACGCCCGCAACGAGCAGGCTGGGACGCGGTGCCGGCGATCGCGCGTCCGGGTCGTGCTGGATGTGCATGCGCTGGCTGGAGCCTTTTCCTGAAGGAGCGTGGGCGCCAGTCTCGGCAGCGCGGCGGCCCCTCCGGGCTGGGAGCATCACCGCCCGCCCCGCGATCGAGGGTGCATCGGGCGTGCTCCTCTGGTTATCTGAAATGTCCTCACCCGACATTTACATGCAAAACCTTTACAGGCCTTGCACAAGCCCCCTGCAGCTGGGCCGGCGGCAGCGGCCACTCCGCCCATGCTGCTCGGTGTATTCCTCTACCTGCTGCTGGCCGTACCCGTCTCCGCGCTGCTGCTGCTCCCGCCCGTGCGCGAGCAGGCGTTTGGTTGCGTCCGCCGCTGGTGCGCGCGCGGCCGACGCCAGGGCGTGCGCTGGGCGCGGCGCGGGGGGCACGGCCTGCGCCGCATCGGCCACGCGCTGCAAGGTGGTGGCGTCCGCACCTTTGGCCTGCTGCGCCGGCGCGCCGGAGCGCTGGCGGCGGCCCTGGCGGTGCTGACGCTGCTGCCGCTGGCGGCTTGGCTGCTGCGTGGCGAGGTACGCGTGGACAGCTACGACGACACCCTCGCGCGCGCGGTGGACCCGCAAGTCGCGGCACTGCTGCAGGGCGAGCGGCTGGTACCGCCGCCACCGCTGCCGCCGGCGCTGTTCACCACGGCCGAGGTCGAGTCGTGGCGCCCGCTGGCTCGCCATGCCAGCCGGCAATGGGAGCTGCTGGATGCGGAGTTCCGCCAGCGGCTGCTGCTGGTGTTCAGGCTCATGCGCGAGCGCCACGGCTACGAGATGGTGCTGATCGAGGGCTACCGCAGTCCCGAGCGGCAGGCCGAGCTGGCGGCACTGGGACCGTCGGTGACGCGCGCCGGCCCCTACGAGAGCCGCCACCAGTTCGGACTGGCCGCCGACTGTGCCTTCCTGCGCGACGGCCGCGTCGTGATCTCGGAGCGCGATCCCTGGGCCCTGCAGGGCTACGCCGCCTACGGCGCGGTGGCGCAGTCGCTGGGGCTGACCTGGGGCGGCGCCTGGCGCTCGCTCAAGGACTACGGCCACGTCGAGTGGCGCCGCGGCCCGGCGCCCTCCTGAAAGCGCTCGCCGCATGGTCCGCAACGTCCCTTCCCTCCACGGAGCCCGACCCATGAAACGGTTCCTGCAGTCGTTGTTCGGTGCCCGCGCGCTGCTCGTGCTGGCACTGGCGGTGGTGCTGGTGGTCTTCCTCACCAGCGCGCTGCCAACCCCGTTCAAGGCCTGGACGCTGCTCGGCCTGGGCGTCGCGGGACTGCTGCTGTACGGGGCCTTCTGGGCCGGGGGCCGCTGGCACTCCAGCCGCCAGGCCACGCGGCTGGAGCAGGCGCTGGACCAGGACATGGCGCAGGCCGTGCGCGCGTCCCCGTCCGCCGAGGATGAGGACGAGAAGGCGCTGCGCCAGCGGCTGCAGGAGGCCATCCGCACCATCAAGCAGTCGCGCCTGGGCCACCGCGGCGGGCGCGCGGCGCTGTACGAGCTGCCCTGGTACATGCTGATCGGACGGCCCTCCGCGGGCAAGAGCACGGCCATCGTGCAGTCGGGACTGAAGTTCCCCTTCCCGCACGGCAAGGACAACATCCTGCGCGGCATCGGCGGCACGCGCGACTGCGACTGGTTCTTCACCAGCGAGGGCATCCTGCTCGACACCGCCGGCCGCTACACCGTGGAGCAGGAGCACCGCGCGGAGTGGCTGGCCTTCCTCGGGCTGTTGCGCCAGCACCGGTCCCGCGCGCCGATCAACGGCATCGTGGTCGCCGCCAGCGTGGCCGCGCTGCGCGACGCCGCGCCCGACGAGGTGCTGCGCCACGCGAGCGAGCTTCGCGCCCGCGTGCAGGAGCTCACCGACACGCTGGAAGTGCATGCCCCGCTGTACCTGCTCTTCACCAAGGCCGACCTGATCACGGGCTTCGCCGACTTCTTCGCCGACCACGACCCGCGCGAGCGCGAGCAGGTCTGGGGCGCCACGCTGCCCTGCCAGGGCGCGGCGGAGGACGACGCAGCCGACCTCTTCGACCGCCACTTCAACGCGCTGCGCGAGGGTTTGAAGAGCACGGCGCTGGCGCGCATGGCGCTGCACCGCGGTGAGCCGCTGCCGCCGGCGGTGCTGGCCTTTCCGCTGGAGTTCGCCGCGCTGCAGCCGGCGCTGCGCGCCTTCGTCGCGACGCTGTTCGAGGACAACCGCTTCCAGGTCCGGCCGCTGCTGCGGGGCTTCTACTTCACCAGCGCGGTACAGACCGGCGAGCAGCAGGCACCGGCCGGCCGTGCCGTGGCCGAGCAGTTCGGGCTGGCGGCGCCGCCAGCCGCCGTGTCCGAACCCCAGGCCACCGAGCACGGCTACTTCCTCAAGGACCTGTTCTCCGAGGTGATCTTTGCCGACCGCGACCTGATGCGGCGCCACGCCAGCCCTGCCCGGCAGCGGCTGCGCACGGCAAGCTATGCCGGCGGCGTGCTGACGCTGGCAGCGGTGCTGGCACTGTGGTCCTGGTCCTACGCCGGCAACCGGCAGCTGGTGGCGAGCGTGCAGGCCGACCTGGACAAGGCGCTGCGCCTGCAGGAGGGACGGCTGGACCTGGCCTCGCGCATCGAGGCGCTGGAATTGCTGCAGAACCGCGCCGAGGAGCTGGCGGCCTGGCGCGCACAGCGGCCCTGGACGGTGGGGCTGGGCCTGTACCAGGGCGATGCCGTCGAGCTGCGGCTGCGCCAGGCCTGTTTCCTGGGCCTGCGCCGCGTGATGCTGGAGCCGGTGGCGCAGGTGCTGGAGGCCTACCTGGCCGAGGTCAACCGGCACGCCGACGAGCTGCGGCCCGTGTCCCGCGCCGGCACGGCGACCGCCCCGGCGGCCACCCCGTCCATCGCTGCGGCCACCACCGCCGCCACGGGCACGCGCTACGCGCAGCCTTCGCCCACCGACGCCGAGGAGGCCTACAAGGCGCTCAAGACGTACCTGATGCTGGCCGAGCGCCAGCGCATGGACAGCGGCCACCTCGCCGACCAGATCACGCGCTTCTGGCGCGGCTGGCTCGACGACAACCGCGGCACCATGCCGCGCGAGCAGTTGCTGCGCAGCGCCGAACGGCTCATCTCCTTCGCCATGGCGCAGTTGCAAGACCCGCTGTTCCCGGTCATCGACAGCAACTTCGCCCTGGTGGACCAGACCCGCGAGCAGCTGCGCCGCGTGGTGCAGGGCACGCCCGCCATCGAGCGCGTGTACGCCGACATCAAGGCGCGCGCCTCCACCCGCCACGCCCCCGTGACAGTGGCCGCCATCGTGGGCGAGCGCGACCAGGCGCTGCTGGCCGGCAGCCACGTGGTGTCGGGCGCCTTCACGCGCGAGGCCTGGCAGGGCTACGTGGAAGGCGCCATCAAGGAGGCCGCGCACGGCGAGCTGCAAAGCGCCGACTGGGTGCTGCGCACGGCCACGCGCGACGACCTCTCGCTGCAAGGCAGCCCGCAGCAGATCCGGCGCACGCTCACCGAGCTCTACAAGGCCGAGTACGTGCGCGAGTGGCAGCGCTTCATGCAGAGCGTCGCGGTGGCGGAGTTCGGCGGCTTCGACGCCGCGGCGGCGCACATGAACCGGCTGGGCGACCCGGCCGAGTCGCCGATCCGCAAGCTGCTGCTCGCGGTATCGGCGCAGACCGCCTGGGACACCCCCTCGCCGCTGGCGCAGCAGGCCACGGCCCAGGCCCAGGCGGGCCTGGTCGAGTGGCTGCGGCAGTCGGTGCAGCGCTGGTCGCCGGCGCCGGTGGAGGTGAAGCTCGACGCCGGCCCCGGGAACCGGCGCGGCGATTCCGTGGAGTCCATGGCGCTGGGCCCCGTGGGCCGCGAGTTCGCGGCGCTGGCGCGGCTGCTGGCCGCGCGCGACGGCGGCGCCTCGCTGCTGGACGGCTACCTGCAGCACCTGGGCCGGCTGCGCAGCCGCTTCAACACCATCCGCACCCAGGGCGACGCGGGCCCGGGTGCGCGGGCGCTGATGGCCGCGACCTTCGAGGGCGGCGGCTCGGAGCTGTCGGAGGCGCTGCGCTTCGTGGAGGAGCGGATGCTGGGCGCCGGTGCCGAAGGCGGCACCGCGGCGCTCAAGCCGCTGCTGCTGCGGCCGCTGATGATGTCCTTCGCGGTGCTGGTACCGCCGGCCGAGACCGAGCTCAACCGGCTATGGGCGGCGCAGGTGCTGCAGCCCTTCCAGCAGGCGCTGGCCGGCAAATATCCCTTCGACCCGGCGTCGCGGGTGGAAGCGGCGGCGCCGGAGGTCGCGCGCGTCTTCGGCCCCACGGGCGCCGTGGCGCGCTTCGCCACCGAGGTGATGGGGCCGCTGGTGATGCGCCGCGGCGACGACATTGCGCCGCGCCAGTGGGCGCAGCTGGGCCTGCGGCTGCGGCCGGCCTTCGTGCAGGGGCTGCCGGCCTGGGTGGCGCCGCTGGACGGCGCGGCCGGTGGCGGCGGGGCCAACCCGGGCGCACCGGAGGCGGCTTCCGCCGTCCAGGCCAGCTTCCAGCTGCTGCCCGTGGGGGCGCCGGGTTTCGTCGAGTACACGCTGGAGATCGACGGCCAGGTGCTGCGCTACCGCAACGGCGCGGCCGACTGGACCGGCTTCGTATGGCCCAAGGCCGGTGCCACGCCCGGAGCGCGGCTGAGCGGCATCGCGCTGGACGGGCGGGCGCTGGAGCTGTTCAACACGCCAGGCGCCTATGGTTTCGAGCGACTGATCGACGCCGCGCAGGTGCGCAAGCTGCCCGACGGCGTGCGCGAGCTGAGCTGGGGCGAAGGGACCCAGGCGATCACGGTGCACTACCGCGCCGTCACCAGCCCCGGGCCGGCGTCCGCGGCGTCCACGGGTGGCAGGAGAGGTGGCGGCGGCGGCCTGCGTGGCCTGTCGCTGCCCAGCCTGGTGGCCGGCCAGGACGCCCCGGGCACGGCGACGGTGGCGGCGCTGGCGGCCCCGGGAGCGGCGCGGTGAGCCGCCCGGCCGACACGCTGTGCTGGTTCGGCAAGGTGCGCTCGCGCAGCGACTTCGTGCGCAGCGCGCGCCAGGCGGCGCTGACGCAGTTGCTGGACCGGTGGCTGAGCCAGGGGCTGGCGCAGCTCTCGGTGGACCCGCGCTGGAAGCAGCTCTACGACCGCGCCGAGGCCGCGCGCTTTGCCGTGCTGGGTGCGCGCAGCCGCATCGCGCTGGCCGGCCATGTCGCGCCCAGCGCCGATGCCTCGGGCCGGCGCTTCCCCTTCGTCGCCCTGGCCGCCTTCCAGACCGGCGATGCGCCGCAGCACTTCCTGGCGCACGCGCCGCTGGCACTGGAAGCGCCCTGGCGCCAGCTGGAGGGCTTCGTCCACCGCGCCTGCAGCGCCGACGACGTGGCGCCGGTGCTGGCCGAGGCGCCACGCCTGGCGCTGGAGATCGAGACCACGGCCGAGGGCTGGGCGCGGCACTGGCTGGACTTCGTGGCGGGCTGCAGCCTGGGCGGGCTGCAGGCGCTGCTGCAGCGCAGCTACCCGGATTTCGACCTGCGGCGCGCGCTGCTCGGCCTGGGGCTGCTGCTGCAGCCGGTGCGCGCCAGCGGCGTGTCGCGGCTGGACAAGGGCCTGCGGCTGCCGTTGCCGGCACAGCACGCCAGCGGCGTGGCCGCGCTGTGGATGCAATTGCTCGCGCCCTTCCTGGCGCACGGCGATTTCGAGCTGGTGCTGCTGCTGCCGAGCGCGCAGCGCGGCGGCACGGCCTCGCTGGTGGTGGGCTTCGCCGGCGCCTCGCCGGCCATGCTGCAGGCGCTGTTCGACCCGCAGCGCGGCGGCGTGGCCTTCATCGAGTTGCAAGCGCCGTCGTGGGTGGACACGCACGTCGCGCGGGACGCCGCGCTGCGCAAGCTCGACGCGCACCTGCGCCAGGACGGGTTGTCGTTGCGCCAGGCGGTTGAGTCCTTCAAGGCCTGTTTTCTCGGGGAGTGAGCGATGCCCAAACTTCACCTTCCGCCCCGCCGCCGCACCGTGCCGGCGGCGGCTGTCGCGCTGATGCTGGCCGTCGGCGCCTGGCCGCCCTCGGTGCGGGCGCAATCCGAGGCGGCTGGCGCGGCGGTGCCGAGGGTCGCCGGCAAGGTGGTGGTGTCCGGCGTGGTGCCGGACGAGGCCACGCGCGCGGCGATCCTGGCGCGTGTGCGCGAGCTCTACGGCGCCGAGCGCGTGGTGGACCAGCTGGGCATCGACAAGCTCGTCGCCCCGCCGCAGTGGACGCAGCACGTGCAGCGCGTGCTCATGCCGGAGCTGCTGCAGGTATCGCAGGGCCGGCTGCGCATCAACGGCAACGTGGTGGAGATCGACGGCCGGGCGGAGAGCGAGACGGTGCGCCAGCAGCTGCTGGACCGCATGGTGACGGGGCTGGACAACCCGACCTACACGGTGCGCGACGGCCTGCGCGTGAGCGCGCCCGCGCAGCGGGTGCTGGACGCGGCGCTGGCGCGGCGCACCATCGCCTTCGAGCCCGGCAACGCCAGGCTCACGCCCTTGGGCATGCAGGTGCTGGATGAGCTGGTTCCGCTGCTGCGCCAGTTCAGCGGGCGGCGCTTCGAGGTGGTGGGCCACACCGACGACCGCGGCACGCGCGCGGCGAACCTGGCGCTCTCGGCAGCGCGGGCCGCGACGGTCAAGGCCTACCTGGTGGGCAAGGGCATCGCGGCACAGGACATCGAAACCTCCGGCGCCGGCCCCGACCGCCCGGTGGCCGACAACGCCAGCCCCGAAGGCCGCGCCCGCAACCGGCGCATCGAGTTCAGGGTGCTGGCCTGATTTCGGCGGGCGGCCGGTGAAAGCCGGCCTGCCGCGGTGCGGCAAGGGTGCCCGGCTGGGCAGAATCATCAGAGCCAGGGGCTCCGTCCCCGCCGGCCCCTCATGACAACCCAGGAGACCCACTTGACACCCACCACCGATACCCCCTGCCTGTTGCGCGAGACCGACGCCCGCGGCGTGGCCACGCTCACGCTCAACCGGCCGCAGGCGCTCAACGCCCTGTCTGACGAAATGCTCGCCGCGCTGCAGCGCGAGCTCGACGCCATCGCCCGCGACGAGCGCGTGCGCGCCGTCGTGATCGCCGGCACGGGCAAGGCCTTCTGCGCCGGCCACTCGCTGCACGAGATGCGCGCCGACCCCTCGCAGGCCCGCGCCGAGGAACTGTTCGCGCGCTGCACGCGCGTGATGCTGGCGCTGCAGCGCCTGCCCGTGCCCGTGATCGCGCGCGTGCACGCGGTGGCCACCGCCGCAGGCTGCCAGCTCGTGGCCATGTGCGACCTGGCCGTGGCGGCCGACAGCGCGCGCTTTGCCGTGAGCGGCGTGAACCTGGGGATTTTTTGTTCCACGCCCAGCGTGGCGCTCTCGCGCAACGTGGGCCGCAAGCAGGCGATGGAGATGCTGCTCACCGGCGACTTCATCAGCGCGGAGGAGGCTCGCGCACGCGGGCAGGTCAACCGCGTGGTGCCGCTGGAGCGGCTTGACGACGAGGTGCAGGCGCTGCTGGCGCGCATCCTGGCCAAGCCACGGGCGGCCATTGCGCTGGGCAAGACGCTCTTTTACAAGCAGGCCGAGACGGGCATCGAGCAGGCCTACGCCCTCGCCGGCCAGGCCATGGCCTGCAACCTGATGGACCCCGCGGCGCTGGAGGGCATCCAGGCTTTCATCGACAAGCGCGCGCCCGACTGGCCCGCTGAGGCAGGCATCCCGCCGGCGGGTGCGACGGTGCGGTAAGCCGCCTTTGTTGCGTTCGCAAGGCAGGCGGTAGGCGCCGAAGTCGGTGCCGGGCAGGCGCCGTGATCACGCCTGCGGCTGCCGCGGCTCGACCCCCAGCATGTCCTCGAAGGACGCCAGCGCGGCGCCGTCCTTCACCACCGCGCGCAGCCACTCGTGCAGCGGCATCTCGCCCCAGCGCGCCGCCTTGTCCGCCAGGTAGGCCACCGGGCTGTGCGGCTCGGCTTGGCGGAAGTACTCCGCCACCTGCCGCAACTGCTGCAGCGCCTGCATGCGCGAGCGGATCGGTCCCTGCGCCGTGAAAGCCGCCGGCGCCAGGACGCCGCCGCCCGCCCGCGCCGAGGTGGCCGCGCTGTTCGAAGGCACTTCGTCCGCCACGCCGGCGTCGCGCCCCAGCCGGGCCCAGGCATCGGCCACCTGCTCCAGCGCCGCGCGTGCCGCGGCGAAGGACGGGCCGTCGGCCGGCAGCCGCGCGTCCACCGCGGCCTGCAACCGCAGCAGCGCGGTGTAGGCGCCGGTGATGGACTCCAGGCGTGCCGCGAAGCCGGCGCGTCCACCGGCCGCCACGGCGCCGAGCACGGCCGGCAGGCAGGGCGCCGCCTCATCGGGCGCGGCTTCGGCGCCCTCCTCCAACGCGGATGCGCTGCGGCGCTGCCGGGCCGCGTCCACGTCCAGCAGGTTCCAGCGCCGGCTCTCGTCCTCGGCCAGCGTGATGCGGCTGGCCAGCTCCCGCACGCGGGCGGCGAGCCACGACAGGCAGCCGATGCGCGCCTCCTGGTCCTCGCCGTCGGGCTGTGGATGCAGCCCGGGCCAATGCCCCTCGACCAGCGCGGCGCACAGCGCCAGGCCGTCGGCCAGGCCCTCGAAGCCGCGCAGCCGGGCCCAGGCGTCGGTGAGCCAGCCGGCGACGGCCAGGTCCTTGGAGCGGGTGAGCAGCAGCGACTCGCACGCGTGCGCGACGCCGGCCCAGTCGGCCGTTTTCAGCGGCGTGACCCAGGCGCCCTGCGCCAGCGTCGGGTCGTCCTCTCGGCGCATCTCGCGGATGGCGTCGATCTCGGTGCAGAAGGAGAGATCGGCGCCACAGGGCTGCTCGGGGGAGATCGGGGCGATGAGGGCTTCGAGGTCCATGCGGGGCGGCCACGGCAGGTTGAGGAAGTCACCGGCAGGGCCCGGCTCGCGCGCCGGGCGCCCCCACATCAAAGCCGCATCGACGCGGGCGCGGCAATAGCCGCTTACCCGGGCTGGTCAGGGCCGCCGCGGCCCCGGCTCAGGCGCGCAGCGTGGCGTTGAACAGCGCCAACGTGCGGCCCCAGGCCTGGCGCGCCGCGGCTTCGTCGAAGCGTGGCGTGGTGTCGTTGTTGAAGCCGTGCTGCGTGCCGGGGTACTTGTAGGCCTCGTAGCGCACGCCGGCTTCCTTGAGCGCCGATTCGTAGGGCGGCCAGGAGGCGTTGATGCGCTCGTCGTTCTCGGCGAACACCAGCAGCATGCGCGCCTTGATGTTCTTCACCTGGTCCAGCGCCGGTGCCGGGCCGTAGAAGGGAGCGGCGGCAACGAGCTCCGGCACCCGCGTGGCGAGCACGTTGACGGCGCCGCCGCCCCAGCAGAAGCCCACGGCGCCCAGGCGGCCGTTGCCCCCGGACAGGCCCCGTGCCCACTTCGCGGCGCTCACGAAGTCCTCGCGCGTCTTGGCGGCATCGAGCTGGGCGAAGCGCTCGCGCGCCTTGTCCTCGTCGCCTGGGTAGCCGCCCAGCGGGAACAGCGCATCCGGCGCCACGGCGATGAAGTTCTCCAGCGCCAGGCGGCGCGCGATGTCCTCGATATGCGGATTCAGTCCCCGGTTCTCATGCGCTACCAGCACCACCGGCAGCGCTCCCGCGGCCCGCGCCGGCCGCACCACGTAAGCCCGGCCCTTGCCGTAGCCGGACGGCGAGTCGAACTCGAGGTGCTCGCCCTTGATACGCGCGTCGCCGGGCGCGACCTGCTGGGCGCCGGCGAAGTCGGGGCTCAGCGCGGCGAGCAGCCCGGCCGCGGTGGTGCCGCCGGCCACGGCGTAGCGCGAAGCGCGGTCGAGGAAGCCGCGCCGGTCGATGCCACCGTGCACGTACTGGTCGAACAGGCGCAGGACCTCGGGATCGAAGTCGGCAGCGGTCAAGCGGGGTTTCTTGCTGTTGGACATGGCGCTTCCTGTGAGGAGGGAGGGCGCCTTTTTAACGCCTGCGCGCCGCTGCCGTACCCGGCGCTACAGCCAGCCTTCAGCCGCCCACACCGGCGCCAGCCACTTCGAGAAATACACCAGCGCCGAGGTGCCGAGCCGGGCTGCCGGATTGAGCTGCCGCGCCTTCTGGAAATCGCGCCAGATCCGGACCTCGGGCAGCCGGCCGTAATCCGGGCTCGCGGCCAGCACGGACTGCGGCCCCACCCGCTCCGCTTCGTAGCGGGCGTACCAGCGCTCCTTCTCGGCGTCGGGCAGCGCCAGGAAACGGTCCTTGGCCAGCATCCAGGGCTCCTGGACCGGCGTGGAAGCAGCTACGGGCAGGACGGAGGCAGAGGGCGCGGGCGCAGCCAGCGGGGCAGCGGCGGGCTGGGGCTCGCGGGCGGACAGCGGGACGGTGCTGGCCGGCGCCGGCGCTTCGGGCACGTAGGCCGGCGTGGGGGCCATGGGCGGCAGTGGCCGGGCCTCTTCGGGCCAGGGGGCCGAGTCCTTCAGGGGTGCATCCGGCACGTCGGGGAACTCGCCGCTGAAGGCGCCGTTGTCCAGCCCCTGGGTCACCACGGTGTGCAGGTAGGCGGGAATGCTCTTCACGTCGCCGAGTTGTTCGCTCTTTTGCAGGCGGCGCTCCACGGTCTCGATGACCTTGACGCGGTCGGCGGGAGCAAGCCGCTCCAGCAGCCGGGCCGCCTCGGTGCCGGGTACGCCCCACTGCGCCAGGCGTTCGAGCTGCCACTGCTCCAAGTCGGCCGGCGCAGACAGGGCCTTGCGCCGGGCCTTGACCACGAACTGCAGGTCGGTGGTGAAGCGGCCGGCCTTGGCGACGTAGTAGTCGATGCTGAACTTGTCCTGCTCCTTGTTCACCTCGCGCACGGCGGGGTCGAGCACGTCGCGCTTGAAGTATTTCCACTCCGGTGCCTTGCCCTTGGCACCGCCATCGCGGCCGCGGCTGGTGAGGATGTGGTGCCACTCGGTCCAGTGCAGCCGCGCCGACAGGCCGTTCGGGCTGGAGAGGTAGCGCTCGCCGATCTCGTACAGCACCAGCCCGCCCACGGTGCGGAAGCGGCGCTGGATCTCCAGTGAGATCAGCGAATAGACCTCGGGCTTGAGGATGTAGGGGCGCACCGCGGGATGGAAGTCGAACACCAGCGTGGGCACCTCCCCCGCCTTCTTGCGGATGGAGGCATAGCTCAGCAACGTGGCGCTTTCCCAGCGGTAGGACTCGCGGTTGAAGTTCTTGGGGCTGTCGCCCCAGTTCACGGCGATGGTCTGCAGCTCCGTGAGCGTGGTGGCCAGCACCTCCATGTTCTTGCTGTCGAAGCCGGCGAGCTTGCGGAGCTGGGCCACCGGCATCTCGTACATGTTGTCGGCATTGGGGCTGTGGACCTGCGCGTGCTTGACCAGGCAGTTCCAGAAGCGGCGCCCCAGCAGCGTGGCTTTGCCCTTGGTCACCCGCAGCGCGATGGTTTCCACGGGCTTGACCACCATGGCGCCGCGCCCGCCGAGAACCGGCGTTGCGGCTGGCAGCAACGTCGTCCTGGCTTTGGACGCCGGTGCGGAGGCCTGCGTCGGTTCGGCTATCGCCTTTTGCGCAGCGTCCCTGCGCGCGCGGGCCGTTGGGGTCTTCAACGGCAGTTCGGCTTGCGAAGGGGCGGATTTCTTCAAGGTGGCTCCGGAAAAAGCGGGCAGCGACTGTGAGCGATAAGTGCGCCCGGGTCAACGGTCCTCACCTGGCAACCAGTGCGGAAGTACCGCTGGCACGGTTTTGGGCTTCCACATCCTCGATTCGGGATCGGCCGCCTTGAAGAGTTTGAGATATCGGAATTGAAACCTTGAGGATTGATGCCTCGCCAAGTACTTGTCAGTGAAGGAGTTTTAGCACTCCGGGTGAGCCGCTTTGGGGACTTGGGTGAGCCTTTGTGGGGCTTGGGGTGAGTGGATATGTCCCACGCTCACGTTTGAGGTGAGCGCTTTTGGGCTGGCGGGTGAGTGGATATGTTCCTGTGGGCCGGCGTGACGCGACTGCTTGCGCGGACCGTCGAAGGACTTGCCAAAGGTTCGAAGACGGGTGCCTGCGTGGTCACGGCGCTGGTGGCCGGTCGGCTTGGGTCCGTCTGGCGAGGGGGCGTGCAATTCGGTTGGGGTGAGCTTTCTTGGGGGCGTGCCTTGCAGCCTCCCTGTGTGGCGAGGTGAGCGGTTTTGGGGCGTTCATAGGACTTTCAGCGTTGGTTCAGGTGAGCCGATTTGGGGAACAAAACGGTTCCTGAGGTGAGCTCTTTTGGGGCCTGCCGGGGTGGGAAAGGGAAGTCTTGGCGGTGGCACGCGCTCGTGTTCCGGGTCACGCGGCCCATGGGGCGCTCGCCCTGGGCGGCGGGTGGGGGCCATCCGGCTTCGGGTGAGCTTTTTTGGGGTTTGCAGGCCCGTAACCAGGGCTGCGACGACTTGATTCCCCTGCATGCCGCTTCGGCGACCGTCAAATTGGTGAAAAGACAAAAACGACGGTTGCGCGGTTGAGTGATGGTGCGGGATGCCTTCTGCGGACAGAGGCCTGGTTTACAGTGCGCCCTGTCGATCGAACCAGTGAGGGAAAAGTATGGAAGTGGCCCAGGATCGTGCCCAGCAACGCCCGTCCCAGGACGCGATGGCCGCGGCGAGCTCGGTGTCCATGGAGGACCTGCAGCAACTCGGCGAGCGCGTGACGGACCTGAACGAGCGCATCAAGCAGGTCATCTTTCGCCCTCAGGGCACGAAGGCCGCGCCGGTGTTCAATGCCGCGCAGGTGGCCGAGCTGTGTGGCATGTCCTACGAGAAATTCAAGCGCCTGCTGCAGCGGGCTGAAGAGCGCGGACTGCCCACCGGTGCGGGCAAGAAGGCGCTGTCGGAGGAAGGCGCCTCGGCCTCGCGCAACCGCATGTTCACGCTGGAGGACGCGCGGGCCTGGGTACGGGCCGAAGGCTCGATGCATCACCGCACCGAGGGCCAGCAGGGCGCGGTGATCACGGTGGGCAACTTCAAGGGCGGCGTGGGCAAGACGGTGTTGAGCATGTCCCTGGCCCAGGGGCTGTCGTTGCGTGGCTACAAGGTGCTGTGCATCGACTACGACCCGCAGGGCTCGCTGACCACACTGTTTGGCCTCACGCCTACGGACTTCGACGCCGAGGAGACCGTGATGCCGCTGATGCTGCCACGCGACCGCGAGGGTGCGCGCTCCACGCTGCTGGAGTCGATCAAGCCCAGCTACTGGGATGGCATCGACATGGTGCCGGGCAACTCCTCGCTTTTTGCCGGTGAGTTCTTCCTGCCCATCCGGCAGCAGGCGGCGCTGATGAAGAACTCGGTGGAGCCCAACTTCCTGTTCCTGGAAGTGCTGGAGAACGCGCTGCGGCTGGGCCCGCGCGACGAGTACGACTTCATCATCATCGACACTCCGCCGGCGCTGTCGTACCTGACCATGACCACCTACTGGGCCGCCGATGCGCTGCTGGTGCCGCTGCCGCCCGAAGGGCTGGACTTCACCAGCTCGGGCCAGTTCTTCTCGATGATGGCCGAGCTCGCCGGCACCGACCGCGGCCTGGCGAGCAAGGTTTATTCATGGATCGGCGTGGTGCCGAGCAAGGTGGACAACACCAAGCTGCACACCAAGGAAATCCTGAAGTGGATGCAGGACGGCTTCGGCCGCCACCTGCTGAACCTGGAGATCCCGGAGACGGCGGCCGTGCGCGTGGGCGGCATGAGCCTGAACACGGTCTACGACATCTCCAAGTACGTGGGCAGCCAGAAGACGCTGCTGCGCGCGCGCGACGCCTACGACAAGGCAGTCGATCTGGTGGAACACATGACGCGCAGCACGCTGTGGCGCGCGTCCAAGCAGGCCTGAGGTTGAGGTCATGGCATCCGGAAAGTCCCTGCTCAGTGAGCTGACGTCTCAAATCCTGTCCAAGCCGGCGGAGCCCGGGCCGCGCCGCAACCGCTCGGTGTCGGCGCCGATCGCCCTGCTGCGCGAGGTGGAGGAACGCGCCGAGCGCGGCACGCCGCTGCAGCTGCGGCTGGACCAGATCGACGAAGGCCCGTTCCACGTCGGCGGGCTGGATCCGGCGCGGGTTGCGGCGCTGGCGGAGAACCTGCGCCAGAACCCGCAAAGCTCGCCGGTGGTGGTGCGGCGCAAAGCGGACGGGCGCTACGAGCTCATCGCCGGGCGGCACCGCAAGGCGGCCTTCGAGCAGTTGCAGCGCGAGGAGATCGCCGCGTCTGTCGTCGCGCTGTCGGACGACGAGGCCGAGCGGCTAGTGTTCTTCGACAACCTGCTCGCGCCCGCGCTCAGCGACTACGAGAAATACCTGGGGTTCGCGCAGCGGCAGAAGTCCAAGGACCTGTCCTATGCCGAGCTGGCGCGCGAGTCGGGCTGGAGCAAGTCGCAGGTGGCGCGCTTCTTCTCTTTTGCGCGGCTGCCGGCCGAGGCGATCGAGCTGCTCAAGACCCGGCCGGCGGCGCTCGGTGCCAATGGCGCCGAAAAGCTCGTCGCTTTCGTGCCGGACCATGCGCAGCAGGTGGTCGAGGCCGTGCGCGCCCTGGTGGACGAGCGCGCGACGCAGGACGAGGTGATCAAGCAGCTTGCCGCGCGGCTGGCCGGCGAGGCCGTGCCCCAGGCGGAAGCCCAGCGTGGGGCGGCGCCGTCCGCGGTGGTTGGCACTCAGAAGCTGCGGGTGATGCACCAGGACCGCGTCTTCGCGATGGTTTCGGTCAAGGGCTCGCGTGTGGCCATCAAGCTTTCCGACGAGGCGGAAGCGGAGGGCGCGGTGAACGCGATCATGAATTACCTGCGGCTGCGGACCGAATCGCAGTAAGCGCGACGGCTTCGGCAAGGGGCCTCCGGCAGCAATGCCGGAGGCTTTTTTCGTTGGGGCACGGCTGCGGTGGGCGGGCGATCGTCCCTACTAGGGACGATCGGGGACGCACGATCTCTCAATGATTCATGTAGTGCGCGCCGACCTCGTGTTCCAGGGGGAGGGCAGCTCCGTCTTGTTGGCTCGAAACCGGCTGCTTGGGACACCGCTCCAGCCACCAGCCCGGGTCACGTTGATCGTCCCTAGTAGGGACGATTTGGCGCATCCGTGGAGTTCAGCCGCTCACTCAATACCCATCTCCTGTCTTGAGCCGGTCGGGACGAGCGTCGTCCCTCAGCCATGACGCGGGATGCGAGAAATGCTGCCAAGCGGCCAACCCGTTCCCGTGTCGATCGTCCCTAGTAGGGACGATCAGGCGTGCGCCGACACCCCTCGGCCATTTCCGGTGGACTGCTTTCCGCGAGACAGTGGTGGTGTGTTGCCAGGGCATGGTGGCGATGCCCAAGCTGTCCTCAATGTCGATCGTCCCTACTAGGGACGATTCGGCGAGGCCTCCCTGCACGGTGGACGCTCTTGCGACCACACCGGAACAGCCCTTGCCCGCCATCGCCACCCAGCACTCATCGCACCAGCACCATGTCCACGCCATCACAGAAACCATCGTCTCCGCGCCTGTCCATGCCCAAGCACAAGCTGAAATTCGTGCTGCTGGAAGGCATCCATCCCAGTGCCGTCGAGTTGCTCCAGGCGGACGGCTACACCCAGGTGGTGAGCCTGCCCAGGGCCCTGGCCGGCGAGGAACTGATCGAGGTCATTGCCGATGCCCATTTCCTGGGTATCCGCTCACGCACGCTGCTGACCGACGCGGTGCTGGAGCGCGCGCCGAAGCTCGCGGCCATCGGCGCCTTCTGCATCGGCACCAACCAGATCGACTTGCGCTCGGCCATGCGGCGCGGCATCCCGGTGTTCAACGCTCCCTTTTCCAACACCCGCAGCGTGGCGGAGCTGGTATTGGCCGAGATCGTGATGCTCATGCGCGGCATTGCGCACAAGAACGCGGCCCTGCACCGCAACGAGTGGCTCAAGAGCGCGGAGCGCTCCTTCGAGGTCCGCGGCAAGACGCTGGGCATCGTCGGCTACGGCCACATCGGCACGCAGGTGGGCGTGCTGGCCGAGCACCTGGGCATGCGCGTGGTGTTCCACGACATCGAGGCCAAGCTGTCGCTGGGCAACGCGCGGCAACTGCCTTCGCTGGCGGCCGTGCTGGCGGAGAGCGACGTGGTCACGCTGCACGTACCGGAGACGCCCGATACGCAGTGGATGGTCGGTGCCGCACAGATCGCGGCCATGAAGCCGGGGGCGCACCTCATCAATGCCTCGCGTGGCACGGTGGTGGACATCGACGCGCTGAGCGCCGCGCTGGAATTCGGCCACCTGCACGGCGCCGCCATCGACGTCTTCCCGCAGGAGCCCAAGGGCAACGACACCTCGTTCCGCTCGCCGCTGACGCGCTTCGACAACGTGCTGCTGACGCCGCACATCGGGGGCTCCACCGCCGAGGCGCAGGCCAGCATCGGGCTCGAAGTCGCCTCCAAGCTGCTGCGCTACAGCAACAACGGCTCCACCGTGAGCGCCGTGAACTTTCCCGAGGTGAGCCTGCCCGAGCACACCGGCCGCTGCCGGCTGTTGCACATCCATCGCAACGTCCCGGGCGTGATGGCCGCCGTCAACGAGCGCTTCTCCCAGGCCGGCATCAACATCGCCGCGCAGTACCTGCGCACCAACGAGGAGGTCGGCTACGTCGTCATCGACGTGGAAGCCGACGCCAGCAAGGTCGCGCTGGACCAGCTGTGCACGGTCGAAGGAACGATCCGCTGCCGGACGCTGTACTGAGCCAGAGCGCAGGCCCGCATGGCGGCGAACGCGGCGCCATGCGGGTCCGGCCAAGCGCCTCGATGGCACAAGGCCAGGGGCTGATCCGCGCCATGGGGCGCTTCCAAGTGCTTGTCACCCAATGGTCTGCGCCACCGGCATCATGCGCAGGCAATTTCCTGCCAGAAAAATCAACCTTTGATTACTTCCGTTATCTGAAGCCAAGAACACCTTGAAGCCACGGGTGGCACGCCTGCGAGAGAACAGAGGGGCATTCCAGCCACTTCGCGCAGCCGGAAGCCAACGCAACGGGCACGCGCCTGAGTCCCTCAAGCCCCGGGCCGGCCTCTTTCCCGGTCCGCGTTCAGGCTTGGCGAGGCGACGGTTTCACGCGCTTCCAACACGGTCTTTGCCGCCGGAGCCTGCAGGCGGCTGCGTGCTAAGCTGAATACGTGCATATGCACTCAAAAGGATGCCTGCCATGTTTCCTCCGATTGCCGGTGCGTCGCCGCCGGCCTTGCCCCAGGGCTGTACCTGTGCCCGGCTGCGCCGGCTCACCCGCCGCATCACGGCGGTGTACGACCGCGAGCTCGCCGCCGCGGGGCTGCGCGTCACGCAGTACTCGCTGCTGAGCGTGCTTAGACACGCGGCCGGCGCCGAGGGCATGCCGGTGACGGAGCTGGCGGCGCGCATGGACATGGACCGCACCACGCTCACGCGCAACCTCAAGCCCTTGATCGACCAGGGCCACGCGGCGCTGGCGTCCGACGCGCAGGACCGTCGCGTGCGCCGCGCGCTGCTCACGCCGCAGGGTGCGGCGGCGCTGGAGGCCGCTCGGCCGCACTGGCTGCGCGCGCAGCAGGAAGTCAACCGCACGCTGGGCGAAGCCACCGTCGCCGATCTGCACCACTGGCTGGACACGGTGACGCCGGCCTTCAGGCCCGAAGGAGAAGCCGCATGAGCACCACGTCCGCCGCCGGCGTGACGCCCGCCCACGCCACCGCCACCCGCAGCCCGTGGCTGTTCATGGGCGTGGCCGCGGCGATCCTGATGATCACCATGGGCGCGCGCCAGTCGCTGGGCCTGTTCGTCTCGCCGCTGAACACGCACACCGGGCTGGGCATCGCCACCATCAGCTTCGCGATGGCGGTGGGCCAGTTCGTCTGGGGCGCGGCGCAGCCGGTGTTCGGCGCCGTGGCCGACCGCTGGGGGCCCGGGCGCGTCATCGTGCTTGGCGCCGTGATGCTGGCCGCCGGCATGGCGCTGACCACGCAGGTGACCAGCGAATGGGGCCTGATCATGGCGCTGGGCGTGCTCAGCGCCGCCGGCGCCGGGGCGGGCAGCTTCTCCATCCTCATCGGGGCGACGGCGCAGCACCTGCCGCCGCAGCGGCGCGCCTTCGCCAGCGGTTTCATCAACGCCGGCGGCAGCTTCGGGCAGTTCCTGTTCGCGCCGCTGAACCAGGCGGTGATGTCGGCCTTCGGCTGGATGCACGCGCTGTGGGTGATGGCGCTGGCCTCGCTGGCCACCGCGCCCATGGCCTGGTGGCTGCGCGGCGAACGCCGGCCCGCGGCCTCCGCTGCCACGGTGTCCGGCGACATGCCGCTGCGCGCGCAGCTGCGCATCGCGCTGCGCGACCGCAGCTACTGGTGCCTGCACGCGGGCTTCTTCACCTGCGGCTTCCACATCGCCTTCCTGGTCACGCACCTGCCGGGCGAGGTGGCGCTGTGCGGGCTGCCGGGCGGCGTGGCCGCCACGTCGCTGGCGCTCATCGGGCTGGCCAACATCGCCGGCAGCCTGGGCGCGGGCGCCCTGGGCAACCGGGTGCGCATGAAGATGCTGCTGTTCTGGATGTACGCGTCCCGCGCCATCGCGGTGCTGGTCTACCTGGCCGCGCCCAAGGAGCCGTGGACCTTCTACCTCTTCGCCGTGGTGCTGGGGGCAACCTGGCTGGCGACCGTGCCGCCGACGGCCGGCCTCACGGCCAAGCTCTTCGGCACGCGCTACCTCGCCACGCTGTTCGGGCTGACGCTGCTGAGCCACCAGGTGGGTGGCTTCTTCGGCGCCTGGCTGGGCGGGCTGGCCGTGGTCCACACCGGCAGCTACGCGTGGATGTGGTGGGCCGACGCCGCGCTGGCCTTGGCCGCCGCGCTGGTGAACCTGCCCATCCGCGAGGCGCATCCGCGGCCGGCTGCCGCGCCGGCCTGAGGCCGGGCGGCCCCGGCGGGCATCACACTGGAGGGCGCCGGCGCGAGCGCCCGCCGGGCCGGCGCGTCATCCCCAGATCCCATTTCCATGCAACGACTCCTTTCCGAGCTCCGCCGTCTCTTTCACCTGCCCATCGAAGCCCCGGCCGAGGGCGCCGCGCCCGGTGCGGACAGTGCCCTGTACGCGCTGCAGCGCCAGCTCGCCGGCGAGGGCTGGCTGGAGTTGCAGCCGGTGGATGCCCAGGGCTGCACGCGGCTGCTGGGCATCGGCTTCCACGGCTTGGCCCGGGGGCAGGGCGCGGCGCATTGCGCCGCGATGCTGCAGCTGGCGCGCTGGCTGATGGAGGCGCTGGACCTGCCCGAAGCCGGCTTCTCCGTGAACGGCCGCGACGGCTTCGACCTGTGGCTGCCGCTGGCCGCGCCGGTGCCGGTGTCCGAGGCGCACGAGCTCGTGCAGCGGTTGCAGGCGCTGCATCTGCACGAGCTGCAGCAGGTGCACCTGCTGCCCGCCGCCCCGCAGCCGGCGCTTGCGGGCGCGGAGCCGTTGCGGCTGCCGCCGGGGCTGCATCCGGATTCGGGGCTGTGGTCCGTGTTCATTACGCCCGGGCTGGCCCCTTCCTTCACCGAGGAGGCGGGCATCGACATCGCGCCCAACCTCGACAAGCAGGCCGAGCTGCTGGCGCGGCTGCAGCCGATCGCGCCGGATGAATTCACGCGGGCGCTGCAGCGGCTGCGCCAGCGCGCGGGGCAGGCGGTCGAGACGCCATCGCCGGAGGCCGACGCGTCCGGTGCCAGCGCAGGGGCGGCGGGCGGCGCGACCTTCTCCCCGGTGCCGCCCGCGGCCGGCAACGCCGCGGCGC
>NZ_CALAOH010000196.1 GCF_937926365.1 uncultured Azohydromonas sp.
ACGCCAATGCATGCCACCGCCGGCGCACGCTCTTCCAGCAACTACAACTGTAGGGCTAAGCATGAAAAAGGCCCGCCGACTGGCGGGCCCTTGCCTGGGATACGGCACCTGCCGCGGCTTCAGAACAGCAGTTCGCTGAACCAGTACGACAGCGCCGCCACCAGCGCTGCGGCCGGGATGGTCAGGATCCAGGCCCACACGATGTTGCCCGCCACGCCCCAGCGCACGGCCGAGGCGCGCTGCGTGGAGCCCACGCCGACGATGGCGCCGGTGATGGTGTGGGTGGTGGACACCGGCACGCCCAGCGCGGTAGCGAAGAACAGCGTCATCGCCCCACCCGTCTCGGCGCAGAAGCCGCCCACGGGCTTGAGCTTGGTCAGGCGCTGGCCCATGGTCTGCACGATGCGCCAGCCACCGAACATGGTGCCCAGGCCGATGGCGAGGTAGCAGCTCCAGATCACCCAGTACGGCGGCATGCTGTCGCCGGCGTTGGCGTAGCCCGAGCTGATCAGCAGCAGCCAGATGATGCCGATGGTCTTCTGCGCATCGTTGCCGCCGTGGCCCAGCGAGTACAGGCCCGCCGACGCCAGCTGCAGCCGGCGGAACCAGTTGTCCACGCGCAATGGCGAGCTGCGCCTGCAGATCCAGGACACCGCCACCATCAGCAGCGAACCCAGCACGAAGCCCAGCACGGGCGACACGACGATGAACAGCACCGTCTTGAGCACGCCGCTCCACACCAGCGGCTCGGCGCCGGCCTTGGCCAGCGTGGCGCCCACGATGCCGCCGATGAGCGCGTGCGAGGAGCTCGACGGGATGCCGTAAAGCCAGGTGATGACGTTCCAGACGATGGCACCCATGAGCGCGCCAAAGATGACGTGCAGGTCCACCACCGAGGGATCGACGATGCCCTTGCCCACGGTGGCAGCCACCTTGAGCTGGAACACCATGATCGCCACCACGTTGAAAAAGGCGGCGAACAGCACCGCCTGCTGCGGCTTGAGCACGCCTGTGGACACGACCGTGGCGATGGAGTTCGCCGCGTCGTGGAAGCCGTTCATGAAGTCGAAAGCGAGGGCCAGCACCACGAGCAGCGCCACGACCCAGAAGCCGGTCTGGATAGGATCCATGAATGAAAAAGCGACGCGCCGCGCGGCTTCAGGAGTTCTCGAGGACGATGCCCTCGATCAGGTTGGCCACGTCCTCGCAGCGGTCGGAGATGGACTCGAGCTGCTCGTAGATGGCCTTGAGCTTGATGAGCTCGCGCACGTCGGGCTCCTGGCGGAAGAGCCTGGACATGGCGCTGCGCATCACGCGGTCGGCGTCGGATTCGAGCTTGTCGATCTCCTCGCAGGTCTTGATGGCGGCCTCGGCCACCGCCGGCACGTTGAGCTTGGGCAGCAGCGACACCGCGTGCTGCACGCGCTCGCAGCACTTGACGCTGAGCTCGGCCAGCGAGCGCAGCTCCTCCGTGACGGCATGCACGTCGTACAGCGCCATGGTTTCGGCCGTGTCCTGCAGCAGGTCCAGCACGTCGTCCATGGCGTTGATCAGCGACAGGATCTGCTCGCGATCGATGGGGGTGATGAAGGTCTTGTGCAGCAGCCGGTTGACCTCGGCGGTGACCTTGTCGGCGTCGTGCTCGGCGGTGTCCACCGCGTCGGCATGGCGCTGGCGCATGGCAGGGTCGGCGTAGTGCTCGATCATCTGCATGAAAGCACGCGAGCCCTCGGCAATCTTCGCGCCGTGCTGATTGAACAGCTCGAAGAAATTGCCCTCTTTGGGCAGCAGCTTGGAAAACAGCATGTCGTCCTCTCGTCCGGCCGTGCGGCCGACGTGCCGGTGGCAAGCGCTGGAAAACGCCACCACGGCAGGGGTTCAGAGTTGGCAAACCCGGGATTCTACGGGGGGGTCGGCTACCGTCCGGGCTGCCGGCAGCTTCGAAAGTGGCGGCTCTGTGACATTCGCGAGACACCCGCGAGGCCTGCCCCAGAGCTCAAACCGCCTCGGGCAGGCGGCGGGCCGGCCTCAGCGCCAGTCGCCGTTCAGGCGCACGATGGGCTGGTCGCGCACCATCTGCAGCAGCTGCGGCGGCGTCTCCTGGCGCCCGGGCCAGCACAGCGCCGGCGCTAGTTCGCTCAGCGGCGCCAGCACGAAGGCACGCTCGTGCGCGCGCGGATGCGGCAGGGTCAACACCGGGTCGTCCTGGCACAGGCCGCCGTAGAGCAGCAGGTCCAGGTCCAGCGTGCGCGGGGCGTTGCGGTAGGGGCGCTCGCGTCCGTGCTCAAGCTCGATAGCCTGCAACCGCCGCAGCAGTTCCAAGGGCGCCAGCGTGGTGTCGAGCGCCGCCACGGCGTTGAGGAAGTCCGGCCCCCGTGCATCCACCGGCGCACTGCGCCACAGCGAGGACACGCCGGCGAGCCGGCTGTGGGGCACCGCCTCCAGGCTCCGCAGCGCCGCGCGCAACGTGGCACGCGCATCACCCAGGTTGGCGCCCAGGCCGACCCAGGCGCGCACGGGCACGGCGGGCGCGCTCACAGCGAAGACGGTGGCTCCGGCACCACCGCATCGCTGCCGCCAGCGCCCGAGGGCTTGCGGCGACGGCGGCGGCGCTTGCGCGCGGGCGCGTCGCCGGACTCGGATTCGGACTCGGCCGCCGGTGCGGCATCGGCCGTATCCGACGCCTGGCGCGCCGCCCCGCGCGCGGCACCACCGCCGCCACCACGCTTGCGCCGCTGCGGGTGCGCGGCCTCGCGCACCGCCTGCACCAGCGCCTCGCGCTCCTCGGCCGTGCCCAGGGCGAAGTCCTCCCACCACTCGGCCAGGTCGGCGTCGGCCTGGCCGACGTCGGCGCGCAAGCGCAGGAAGTCGTAGCCGGCACGGAAGCGCGGCTGCTCCACCAGCGCGAAGGGCGCGTTGCCCGTGCGGCGGTCGAAGCGCGGCTGCATCAGCCAGATCTCGCGCATGTCCGCGGCGAGCTTGCCACGGCCGGAGATGTCGCCGATGCGCGCGTCGAACACCGCGTCGATGGCCTGCTGCAGCGCCGGCACCGGCGGCTCGCCAGCCTCGCGCATCTGCGCCCAGCGCGACTGCACGTCATGCCACAGCATGCACGCCAGCATGAAGCTCGGCGCCACGGCGCGGCCTTCGGCCACGCGGCGGTCGGTGTCCTCCAGCGCCAGGCGGATGAAGCGCTCGCGCCCCTCGTCGGCATCGAACACCATCTGCAGCAGCGGGAAGACGCGGTGCATGCCCTGCTTGCGCAGTTCGTCCAGGCTGCGCAGCGCGTGGCCGGTCTGCAGCAGCTTGATCATTTCGTCGAACATGCGCGAGACGGGCACGTTCTCCAGCAGGTCGAGCATGCGCGCGATGGGCTCGCGCGTGCGGGCCTCGATCTCGAAGCCCAGCTTCGCGGCGAAGCGCACCACGCGGATCATGCGCACCGGGTCCTCGCGGTAGCGCAGCTCGGCGTTGCCGATGATGCGCAGCAGCCGCTTCTTCACGTCGCGCACGCCGCCGTGGTAGTCCACCACGATGCGCGTGGTGGGGTCGTAGTACAGGGCGTTGATGGTGAAGTCGCGCCGCGCCGCATCCTCGATCTGCGGCCCCCAGACGTTGTCGCGCAGCACGCGCCCGCTGGCATCCACCACGTGGCTCTTGCCCACGAGCTCGGTCTTGGAGGTCTTCTCGTTGCCCTCCACCTGCTCCGCGGCGCTGGCGTCGAGGTAGGCGCGGAAGGTGGATACCTCCACCACCTCGTGGTCGCGGCCGCGCCCGAAGATGACGTGCACGATGCGGAAGCGCCGCCCGATGATGAAGGCGCGGCGGAACAGCGCCTTGACCTCCTCGGGCGTGGCGTTGGTGGCCACGTCGAAGTCCTTGGGCCGCAGGCCCACCAACAGGTCGCGCACCGCGCCGCCGACGATGTAGGCCTCGAAGCCCGCTTCCTGCAGCGTGCGCACCACCTTGACGGCGCGGTCGTCGAGCAGCGAGGCGTCGATGCCGTGCTCGGCCTCGGCCACCTCCACGCGCTCGCCCAGCGGAATGCGCAGCTTGGGCGCGGACTTGCCGCCGCCCAGCAGCCGGCCGATGAGGGTCTTGATCATGCGAAGAGCTTGAGGATGGGCCAGCCGCGCTCGCGGGCAATCGCCTCCAGCGCGGAACCCGGGTTGGTGGCCACCGGCGAATCGACCTGCTCCAGCAGCGGCAGGTCGTTGGTGGAATCGCTGTAGAAATGCACGCGGCTGAAGTCGGCCTGCTGGTGCCCCAGCGCCGCGAGCCACTGGCGCACGCGCTCGATCTTGCCCTCGCGGTACGAAGGCACGCCGTCGATCGCGCCGGTGACGCGGCCCTGCGCGTCGCGCGCCAGGCGCAGCGCGATCAGGTGCGGCACGCCGAAGGCCGCCGCAATGGGCGCGGTGACGAACTCGTTGGTTGCGGTGACGACGGCGCACAGGTGCCCGGCGTCCAGGTGCTTGCGCACCAGCGCCAGCGCCTGCGGCTGCATCTGCGGCCGGATCACCTCCTGCATGAAGCGCTCGCGCGCGGCCAGCGCCTCGGCCTCGGGGCGGGCGCGCCAGGCGGAGGTGGCGAAGTCGATGTACGCGGGCAGGTCCAGGCGCCCGGCCTGGTAGTCGGCGAAGAAGCCGTCGTTGCGCGCGCGCCAGGCGTCGCCGTCCACCCAGCCGAGCCGGACCATGAATTCGCCGAAGGCGTGGTCCGAGTCGCCGGGCAGCAGCGTGCCGTCAAGGTCAAAAAGAGCCAGTTCCATGGGTCAATGCTTGTTCTTTGTACGGTGCCGCACCCTCAGGCGCCTTCTTCGGCCAGCATGCGGCGCAGCAGCGGCACCGTCACTGCGCGGCGCTGGGCCAGCGCGAAGCCGTCGAGGCGGTCGAGCAGCCCCATGAGGTGCTTGAGGTCGCGGTCGAAGTGGTTGAGCAGGTAGTCCATCACGTCGTCGGAGAGCTCGATGCCGCGGCGCTGTGCCTCGTGCTGCAGCGTGGCGCGGGCCTCGCGCTCGGTCAGCGGCTGCAGCGCGAACACGTCGCCCCAGCCCAGCCGCGTGCGCAGGTCCTCCCGCACGGGCAGGTCCACCGGCGGCACCCGGCCCGCCGCGGCCACCTGCACCTGGAAGGTCGCGGCATCGATGAAGGCGGCGAACGCCGCCTGCTGGTGCAGCTCGTCGAGCCGGTCGCAGTCGTCCATGACGATCAGTGACCAGCCCTCGTCCACCTCCCAGGGCACCGGATCGGCGGCGTTGAACCAGCCCACGCGCTCGCCGGCGAGCTGGCGCTCGTGCACCAGCGCCTGCAGCAGATGCGTCTTGCCACTGCCCTCCGGCCCCCAGAGATACAGCGGCGCGAGCGCGCCCGAGGCCCGGCCGAGCCGGCGCAGGTGCTGCACGGCGGCCGCGTTGGCGCCGGGCACGAAGCCATCGAAGCTCGGCACCCGCTCGAAGGCGATCGGCAAGGGAATCTGTTTCATCCGGGTTGGGGTCCGGCCGGCGTACCCCGGCCGCTCGCCGGTGCGACCGGCGGAAAACCGGTTCCACCGGCCATGAGAGCCGGCGCGGTCGGCGGCAGGCGCGGCATCGCCAGTGAGTGCACTGGCACGGCCGGCCGCTGGCGGACTGCGGCGCGATTGTAGGCGGCCCTGCCGGACGCCCTGCAGGAGCGGGAATGGCACGCGCGGCCCGCGACGCGCCGCGCGGCGCTCAGTGCAGCCGCGGCTGGCCGTGGCGGCGCAGCTCCTCCAGCCGCTCGGTGAGCGCCGGCGCATCAGCTGCCTGCGGGCGCTGGCGCAGGTACTGCGCCAGGTCCTGCGCCGCGGCGGCGTACTGGCCCAGCTCGGCCTGGCACAGGCCGCGATCGCGCCGCTCCTCCCAGTCCTGCGGCAGCAGGATCACCAGGCGCTGCTCCACCGCCAGCAGCCGCACCCAGTCGCCGGCGCTGCGGTGGATCTCCTTGAGGTTGCGCAGCAGCCGCGCCAGGATCTCGCGCGGCGGCGAGGCCTGCAGGAACAGCTCCAGCGGCGCTTCGAAGTCGCCCACCAGCCCCTGCTGGCGCCGGTAGGGCTGCAGCCGCTCGTCAAGCTGTTCGCGCGACAGCGACCGCCCGTTGAACGGGTCCAGCACCACCTCGCCCTGCGGCATGTGCAGCTTGACCAGGAAATGCCCGGGAAAGGAGACGCCGCGCGCGTGCAGTCCGATGTGGCTGGCCAGCTCGATGTAGAGCAGCGCCAGCGTGATGGGAATGCCGCGGCGCGTGACCAGCACCTGGTGCAGGTAGCTGTTGGCGGGGTCGTAGTAGTCGTTGACGTTGCCCGCGAGGCCCAGCTCCTGGAAGAAGTAGCGGTTGAGGCTGCGCAGCTTGAACATCGGCGCGGCGTCGGCCGGCAGCCGCCGGCGCAGCCGCTCGCCCAGCGCGTCCACCTCGTGCAGCACGCCCTGGGTGTCGAGCTGCGGATAGTCGTCCTGCGCGACGCTCACCGCCGCCTCGAAGGTGGAAATGCTCGTGTCCTCGGCCACCAGCGCCGCGAAGTACTCCAGCGCCGTCGGAGGCTGGAAATGCCGGGAATGCAGGCCACCGCTCATGCGGACCAGTGTAGCCCTGGCGTTCAGGCCCGGCGCAGCAACTGCTTCGGCTTCAGGCCGGCCAGCAACAGCGTGCCGAAGTACACCAGCGCCGCCCCGGTGAGCGAGGCCGCCATCCAGCCAATGCGCACCAGCTCGGGCATGTGCGCCCAGTCCAGGTGGTCGTTGAGCCAGGACAGCCCCGCGCCCATCGCCGCGCTGGCAGCCACCAGCTGCATGAGGTAGCGGATCCAGCCCGGCCCGGGGCGCCAGCTGCCGCGGCGCCACAGCAGGAACAGCAGCGTGCCGGCGTTGACCAGCGCGCCGAGGCTGGTGGAGAGCGCCAGCCCGGCGATGCCCAGCCCTGCGCCGAACACGAACACGAGGTTGAACAGCTGCGTGAGGATCAGCACGCCCACCGCCACGCGCACCGGCGTGCGCGTGTCCTGGCGCGCGTAGTAGCCCGGCGCCAGGATGCGGATCGACACGATGCCCATGAGCCCCACGCCGTAGCCCACCACCGCCAGCGCCGCGCCACGCACGTTGGCCGGGTCGGCGGCGAAGGCGCCGCGCTGGTAGAGCGTGGCCACGAGCGGCTCGGCGAAGACCAGCAGCGCCATCGCGCAAGGCAGCGCCACCAGCAGCAGTTGGCGCAGGCCCCACTCCAGCAGGCCGGAGTAGGCCATCTCGTCCTTGCGCGCATGCGCGGCCGAGAGCTGCGGCGTGAGCACCACCCCCAGTGCCACGCCCAGCAGCGCGGTAGGGAACTCCATCAGCCGGTCGGCATAGGTCAGCAGCGAAACCGCGCCGGCGCCGAGCTGGCTGGCGATCTGGGTATTGATGAGCTGCGAGATCTGCGCCACCGACACGCCCAGCAGCGCCGGCGCCATCTTGCGCAGCACATGGTGCACGCCCTCGTGCGCCCAGGCCTCGCGCAGCCGCCGCCACGTCAGTCCGAAACGCGGCCAGACCCCGATGCGCCGCAGCGCCGGCACCTGCACCGCCAGCTGCAGCACGCCGCCAACCATCACACCCGCGGCCAGCGCGTAGATGGGCTCGATGTCCCAGCGCCTGAACAGCGGCACGCCCAGCATCAGCGCAACGATCCAGGCCAGGTTCAGCAGCACCGGCGTGGCCGCGGGCACGACGAAGCGGCGCCACGTGTTGAGGATGCCCGCGGCCAGCGCCACCAGCGACATGCACAGGATGTAAGGGAACATCCAGCGCGTCATCACCACCGCCTCGTCGTAGCCACCGGTTTCGCGCAGGCCCTCGCCCATCAGCCACACCAGCAGTGGCGCGCCCACCACCCCGACGATGCAGATCAGCACCAGCGTCCACAGCAGCACGGTGGCCACGGCGTCGATCAGCCGCCGCGTCGCCTCGTCGCCGTCACGCTCGTGCGAGGCCGCCAGCAACGGCACGAAGGCCTGCGAGAACGCGCCCTCGCCCACCAGGCGGCGCAGCAGGTTGGGAATGCGGAAGGCGACATTGAAGGCGTCGGTCAGCGCGTTGGCGCCGAAGACCGAGGCCTGGAGCAGATCGCGCACCAGCCCGGTGATGCGCGAGGCGAGCGTGAGCAGGGAGACGGTGGACGCGGCCTTGAGCAGGTTCATGAGGCAGGCCGAGCAGGCGCGCTTGCTGCGGAAAGAACCAGCGCGTCAGGTGGTCACGGCGGAAGCGGCAAAGCCGGCGATTATAGGAAGACCACCCGCAGCGCTTGGCAGCACTTTCGGGCGTCAATCCTGAAATGCTATACTCGTTGGCTTTCCACCCTGGACCCACTACACCAGCATGGCCACCTCTTCCAAAGCCAAGAAGAAGACCGTCCGCATCGCGTCGGGCCGCAAGCGCGCGCGCCAGGACGTGAAGCTGAACGCCGCCAACACCGCGTTGCGTTCGAAGTTCCGCACCGCCGTCAAGAACGTGCAGAAGGCCGTTGCCGCCGGTGATGCCGCCAAGGCCGCCGATGTCTTCAAGGCCGCCCAGAGCGTCATCGACTCCGTCGCCGACAAGGGCATCTTCCACAAGAACAAGGCCGCCCGTCAGAAGAGCCGCCTGGCCGCCAAGGTCAAGGCTCTGTCGCTGGCTTCCACCGCTGCTGCTGCCTGACAGACGGTTCCCAGGGGGATAGAAAAAAGGCCCGCGTCGCGGGCCTTTTTTCATGGTCGCGGCGCCTTGCCAAAGGCGCCCGCCGCAGCCCGGGCGCCCCGGGCCGCCATGCGGCATGTGGGTTCAGCGCGCCGGAGTTGCGCGCTCCACCATCGTCACTGGGCTCACTTGACCTCGGCCGCCCGGTCCTTTGCCGGGGCCTGGGCTTCCTTGGCGCCCCCTTGCGGCGCGGCAGCCGGCGGCTTTTCCGGCAGCAGGCAGGCCTCGGCCACCTGCAGCTCGTTGTCGCGCGCGAAATTCATGACGAAATCCCACGCGCGCACGTCCACGTCCTTGAGCGCCTCGCTCACGATCACGCACTTGACGCCGTTGATGACGCGCGGCACGCACAGCGGCGAGTAGCCAATGTGCGCCCCCGGGCCGGAGCGGGCCCCACCGGGGCGGAACGAGGACATGGCACCCGCAAGACGCTCGGCCCAGTCGCTGGGCCTGAAGGTGCGACCTTGTAGGGTGATCCCCTGGATGAAGACTTCTCGGGGTTTGGTCATGCGAACGGGAGAGAGTTCGGTGGGCGTGGGGCGCCGGCCTCGCGGCCGCGCAAAGCGGGGGCGATATTGTGCCTGCTTGCGGGTTTCCCCGAGCTGACGTCCCTAGCAGCTCACGGTCCTGCCCGCGCCGGTTGCGTGCGCTTTGCACTGAAGAAGGCCCCTCGCGCCGCGTCTTAGAATCCCCCGATTGGCCGGCCCATGTCGTGCACTGACATGCCCGGCCACCGTTTTTTTGCGGAGCCTGCCACCGATGAATGCCCCTCTCCCGACGCCCTTGATGAACACCTACGGCCGCCTGCCCATCGCGATGTCTCACGGCCAGGGCTGCAGGGTGTGGGACACCGACGGCAAGCAGTACCTCGACGGCCTGGGCGGCATCGCCGTCAACACGCTGGGCCACGCCCATCCCAAGCTGGTGCCGGCGCTGCAGGACCAGGTCGCCAAGCTCATCCACTGCTCCAACTACTACCGCGTGCCGCTGCAGGAGCAACTCGGCGCCCGCCTGGCCGAGATCGCGGGCCTGACCAACGCCTTCTTCTGCAACTCCGGGCTCGAAGCCAACGAGGCGGCGATCAAGATCGCGCGCAAGTACGGCCATGACCGTGGCATTGAGAACCCCGAGATCATCGTCTACGAGAAGGCCTTCCACGGCCGCTCCATCGCCACGCTGTCGGCCACCGGCAACCCCAAGGTCCAGGTCGGCTTCGGCCCGCTGGTCGAAGGTTTCATTCGCATCCCGCTCAACGACCTGGCCGCCGTCGAGGACGTGGCGCGGTCCCGGCCCAACGTCGTGGCCGTGTTCCTGGAGACCATCCAGGGCGAAGGCGGCATCAACCCGGCACGCTGGGAGTACCTGCAGGGCCTGCGCAAGCTGTGCGACGAGCGCGACTGGCTGCTGATGCTCGACGAGGTGCAGTGCGGCATCGGCCGCACCGGCAAGTGGTTCGCGCACCAGTGGGCCGGCATCCAGCCCGACGTGATGCCGCTGGCCAAGGGCCTGGGCTCGGGCGTGCCCGTCGGCGCCGTGGTGTGCGGCCCGCGCGCCGCGGGCGTGTTCCAGCCCGGCAACCACGGCACCACCTTCGGCGGCAACCCGCTGGCCATGCGCGCCGGCCTGGAGACGCTGCACATCATGGAAGAGGACGGCCTGCTGCAGAACGCCGCCGAGGTCGGCGCCCGCCTGCGCGCCGGCCTGGAGCGCGAGCTCGCCGGCCTGTCCGCCGTGGTGGAAATCCGCGGCCAGGGTCTGATGCTGGGCATCGAGCTCGACCGCCCCTGCGGCGATCTGCTGGGCCGGGCCGCGCAGGCCGGGCTGCTGCTGAGCGTCACCGCCGACCGCGTCATCCGCCTGGTGCCGCCGCTGATCCTCACGGCCGCCGAGGCCGACGAGATCGTTTCCATCCTGTGCCCGCTGGTCCGCCAGTTCGTTGCCGAAACCACCGCGCCATGAAGCCCGGAATGAGCCTGATGAAGCACTATCTGCAGTTCAAGGACTTGCGCGCCGAGGAGTACACGTACCTCCTGGAGCGCACCGCCATCATCAAGAAGCGGTTCAAGAACTACGAGAAGTACCAGCCGCTCGCGGACCGCACGCTGGCCATGATCTTCGAGAAGGCCAGTACCCGCACCCGCGTGAGCTTCGAGGCCGGTATGTACCAGATGGGCGGCTCGGTGGTGCACCTGACCACCGGCGACAGCCAGCTCGGCCGCGCCGAGCCCATCGAGGACAGCGCGCGCGTCATCAGCCGCATGGTGGACTTGGTGATGATCCGCACCTTCGCCCAGTCCAAGCTCGAAGCCTTCGCCGCGCACTCGCGCGTACCCGTCATCAACGGGCTGACCAACGAGTACCACCCCTGCCAGATCCTGGCCGACATCTTCACCTTCATCGAGCACCGCGGCTCGATCGCCGGCAAGACGGTGGCCTGGGTGGGCGACGGCAACAACATGGCCAACACCTGGCTGCAGGCCGCCGAAGTCCTGGGCTTCACGGTGCACGTGAGCACGCCCAGCGGCTACGAGATCGACCCCGCCGTCGCGGGCGTCAAGGACAGCGGCTGCTACAAGGTCTTTGCCGATCCGCGTGAGGCCTGCCGCAACGCCGACCTGGTGACCACCGACGTGTGGACCAGCATGGGCTTCGAGGCCGAGAACGAGAAGCGCAAGCAGGCCTTCGCTGACTGGTGCGTGGACGCCGACATGATGGCCGTGGCCCAGCCCGATGCCCTCTTCATGCACTGCCTGCCCGCGCACCGCGGCGAGGAGGTTGCGGCCGAGGTCATCGACGGACCGCAATCGGTGGTCTGGGACGAGGCCGAGAACCGCATGCACGTGCAGAAGGCCCTGATGGAGTACCTGCTGCTGGGCCGCATCGGCTGACGCCCTGCCGGCGCGGCGCAACCAGCGCGCGCCGCGTCTCCTGGCAGCGTCGGGTAAGCCTGGGCGTGCAGCATGCGCAGCCCTGTTCCTGGTTCGAGCCGATGAAACTTGCCCTGATCACCGACCTGCACGCCAACCGCCAGGCGCTGGAGGAAGTGCTGGCCCATGCCCGCGCCCACGGCGCCGAGCAGTTCGCCTTCCTGGGCGACTTCGTGGGCTACGGGGCCGACCCGGGTTGGGTGGTGGACCAGGTGCGCGCGCTGGTGGACCAGGGTGCCGTGGCCATCACCGGCAACCACGACGCGGCCACCGTGCGCGGCGCGCAGCCCACCATGCGCCCTACGGCGCGCCTGGCGGTGGAGTGGACGCGCACGCAACTCGACGACGCGCAGCTCGCCTTCCTGGCCGCACTGCCGCTCGCACAGCGCCGCGGCACCACGCTGTTCGTGCACGCCAACGCGCACGAGCCCGCCGAGTGGGAGTACGTGCAAAGCCGCGCCGAGGCCGTACGCAGCCTGCAGGCCACCGACGCGCGCCACGTCTTCTGTGGCCACATGCACCAGCCCATGCTCTACCACCTCTCGGGCACCGGCAAGGCAGGCGACTTCACGCCCGTGCCAGGCGTGCCCATCCCGGTGCCGCCGCACCGGCAGTGGCTGGCCATCCCCGGCGCCTGTGGCCAGCCGCGCGACGGCAACCCCGCGGCGGCCTACGCGCTCTTCGACGAAGACGCCATGACGCTGTGCTTCCACCGCGTGCCCTACGACCACGAGACGGCGGCCGCGCGCATCCTCGCCGCCGGGCTGCCGCCGGAGTTCGCGCAGCGGCTGCACGATGGGCGCTGAGGAAGGCCCTTCCCTCACCGACGACGACGCGCACGCGCCGCTGCGTCCGGGCCGCGTCATCGACGGCTTCACGCTGCAGGAGCACCTGCACCAGGGCGGCATGGCCCACCTGTGGCGGGTGACACACCCCGCGCACCAGCTGCCGCTGATCATGAAGGTGCCGCGCATCAAGGGCGGCGAGGACCCGGCCACCATCGTCGGCTTCGAGGTCGAGATGATGATCATGCCCATGCTCGCGGGCGTGCACGTGCCGCGCTTCATCGCCAAGGGCGACTTCGCGCGCCAGCCCTACATCGTCATGGAGCTGATCCCCGGCCACTCGTTGCGCCCGCGACTGGACGAGGCGCCGCTGCCGCTGGCCGAGGTGGTGGACATCGGCATCCGCGTGGCCACCGCGCTGCACGACCTGCACCGCCAGCACGTGGTGCACCTGGACGTCAAGCCCAGCAACATCCTCTTCCGCGCCGATGGCAGCGCGGTACTGGTGGACTACGGGCTCTCGCGCCACGACCACCTGCCCGACCTGCTCGACGAGGAGTTCACGCTGCCTATCGGCACCGGGCCCTACATGTCGCCCGAGCAGGTGCAGTTCGTGCGCAACGACCCGCGCAGCGACCTCTTCGCGCTGGGCGTGATGCTCTACCTCCTCGCCACCGGCGAGCGCCCTTTCGGCCAGCCCACCAGCGTCGCGGGCCTGCGCCGGCGGCTCTACACCGAGCCGGTGCCGCCGCGCGCGCTGCGCGCGGAGCTGCTGCCGTGGCTGCAGGAGGTGATCCTGCGCTGCCTGGAAGTGGAGCCGGAGCAGCGCTGGCCCAGCGCGGCGCAGCTGGCGCTGGCGCTGCAGGAGCCCGACCAGATCGAGCTCACCGAGCGCGCGCACAAGGCCACCCCGGCCGGGCGCTGGCGCACGCTGCGGCGCTGGCTGGCCTCGGTGGGCAGCGAGCCGCGCGCCGGCGTGAGCGCGGGCGAGCAGGTCACGCGCAACCCCATCGTGATGGCCGCGGTGGACGTGGACAACGCCTCCGAGGCGCTGCTGGAGCAGCTGCGCGAGACGGTGCGGCGCATCCTCTCCACCGAGCCCGGCGCGCGGCTGGCCTGCGTGAGCGTGATGCGCACCGCGCGCATCGGCATGGACGAGCTGGTCGATGAGCAGGGCCGCAGCCACCACGTGCGCCAGCTCGTGGGCCTCAAGCACTGGGCGCGCCCGATCTCGCAGGCGCTGGACCTGGGGCACGGCCGGCTGACCTTCCACGTGCTGGAGGCGCCGGACCCGGCCGCGGCCATCATCGACTTCGCGCAGCGCACGCAGGTGGACCACATCGTCATGGGCGCGCGCGCCAACTCCGCGCTGCGCCGCTACCTGGGCAGCATCTCGTCCCAGGTGGTGGCGCAGAGCGAGTGCACCGTCACCGTGGTGCGGGCGCCCTCGCCGCAGTCGTGACGCGCTGCACGCGAGCCCGGCCCGCGGCTGCGGCACCATGCGCGCCATGAGCAGTTCCACGCCCACGCCCACGCCCGACCCCAACGCCAATGCCTGCACCGCGTGCGGCGCCTGCTGCGCGAGCTTTCGCGTCGATTTCGCGCGCGACGAGCTGCTCAGCGACGGCGGCCATGTACCCGACGGGCTGACGGTGGAGGTCAACGACGGCACCTGCCGCATGCGCGGCACCGACCATGCGCAGCCGCGCTGCGCGGCGCTGTACGGCAAGGTCGGCGAGAAGGTTCGTTGCGGCATCCACGAGTGGCGCCCCTCGCCCTGCCGCGAGTTCGGCATGCTTGCCCCGCTGGGCCTGCCCGACGACGCCTGCTCCCGCGCGCGGCTGCGCCACGGGTTGCCGCCGCTTGGGACGGCCTAAAGCCGGGACGCCGAGGCACGCGGCTACAATCCCGCCCGTCATTGGGGAGTAGCCGCCCTCCGAAAGCGAGAGGGACCTGCGTCAACAGACTTGCCTGCCTTGAGTGGGCATGGCGCCGGTGGTTCGTTTCAGCTTGGCGAGACCTTTGACCGCCGCACTTCCGGACATGGCCGGGGAGGTGCGCGGTCAACGGTATGTGCTTGCCGGCCGGAGAACCTGTTTTGGAAGCTTTCCTCATTTCCACCGGCATCGTTTCCCTGGCCGAGATGGGCGACAAGACGCAGCTGTTGTCGCTGCTGCTGGCCGCGCGCTTCAAGCGCCCCCTGCCCATCATCCTGGGCATCTTCGTGGCCACGATCTTCAACCACGCCGGCGCGGGCGCCCTGGGCGCTTGGCTCACCGCGTGGCTGGGCCCGGACGTGATGCGCTGGATCCTGGGCCTGGGCTTCCTGGCCATGGCCGGCTGGATGCTCATTCCCGACAAGCTCGACGAGGACGAGAACCCGCGCGGGCACTTCGGCGTCTTCGGCACCACGCTGGTGGCCTTCTTTCTGGCCGAGATGGGCGACAAGACGCAGATCGCCACGGTGGCGCTGGCGGCGCAGTTCGACGCCTTCGCCTGGGTCGTGGTCGGCACCACACTGGGCATGATGATCGCCAACGTGCCGGCCGTGCTGCTGGGCGAGCGCGCCACGCGCAAGCTGCCCATCGCGGCCATCCACCGCGTCGCCGCGACCATCTTTGCGCTGCTGGGCCTGGCGGTGCTGCTGCGGCTGGACGCGATGCTCTGACCCGGCCCGGCCCTGCCCCGGCAGGGCACGCGTGCCGTGTTCACAATCGATGGCACTGCTCTCAAGGACACCCATGGATCAAGCTACCGTCGCCCCCCGCCTACAGCGCCTGCGCCAGGTGCTGCAGCGGCAGTCGCTGGATGCGCTGCTCGTGCCCTCCAGCGACCCGCATCTCTCCGAGTATTTGCCCGAGCGCTGGCAGGGCCGGCAATGGCTCTCCGGCTTCACCGGCTCGATGGGCACGCTGGTGGTGGCGCGCCAGTCCGCCGCGCTCTTCGCCGACAGCCGCTACTGGGACCAGGCCGAGCGCGAGCTCGCCGGCAGCGGCATCGAGCTGGTGAAGGTGCCCAACGGCGCCGTCTCGCACCTGGCGGACTGGATCGCGCAGGCGCTGCCCCCAGGCGCGCTGCTCGCCGTGGACGGCAGCGTGCTGGGCCTGGCCACGGCGCAGGCGCTGCGCCAGGCGCTGGACCCCGCCGGCATCGAGCTGCGCACCGACCGGGACCTGCTCGACGCCGTGTGGGACCCGCGCCCCGCCCTGCCCGCGGCACCGGTGTACGAGCACGCCGCGCCCCACGCCGCGGTGGCCCGCAGTGAAAAACTCGCGGCCGTGCGCGAGGCCATGGCGCAGCGCGGCGCGGCGTTCCACTTCATCTCCAGCCTCGACGACGTGGCCTGGCTGCTCAACCTGCGCGGCGCGGACGTGGACTACAACCCCGTCTTCCTCGCCCACCTGCTGCTCGACGAGCGCCGCGCCACGCTGTTCGTGGGCGAAGGCAAGGTCGATGGCGCCCTGCGCGCGCGGCTGGAGGCCGACGGCGTGTACCTGTCGCCCTACGCCGGGGCCGCCGCGGCGCTGGCCGCGCTCCCGGCCGACGCCGTGCTGCTGCTGGACCCCAAGCGCGTGACGCTGGCCTTCCGCGAGCAGTTGCGCTGCCGCGTGGCGGAGGCCATCAACCCCAGCACGCTGCTCAAGAGCCGCAAGACGCCGCAGGAAGCCGCCCATGTGCGCGAGTCCATGATCGAGGACGGCGCGGCCATGTGCGCCTTCTACGCCCGCTTCGAGCAGGCGCTGGCGCGCGGCGAGCGGCTCACGGAGCTGACGGTGGACGAGTGGCTCAGCGGCGAGCGCGCCAAGCGCGCGAACTTCGTCGGCCTGAGCTTCCCGGTGATCGCCGGCTTCAACGCCAACGGCGCCATGCCGCACTACCGCGCCACCGAGGCCTCGCACGCCGCGATCGAGGGCGACGGCCTGCTGCTCATCGACTCGGGCGGCCAGTACCTGGGCGGTACCACCGACATCACGCGGGTGTGGGCCATCGGCACGCCCTCGGCGGCCATGAAGCGCGACTACACGCTGGTGCTCAAGGGCACGATGGCGCTGTCGCGCACACGCTTTCCGCGCGGCACGCTCAGCCCGATGCTGGACGCCATCGCGCGCGCACCGCTGTGGGCGGAAGGCATCGAGTTCGGCCACGGCACCGGCCACGGCGTGGGCTACTTCCTCAACGTGCACGAGGGCCCGCAGAGCATCAGCAAGGCGCAGCCGGACCCGACCATGGCGATGGAGCCGGGGATGATCACCTCCATCGAGCCCGGCGTGTACCGCAGCGGGCGCTGGGGTGTGCGCATCGAGAACCTGGTGCTCAACGTGGCGGCCGAGACGCCCGAGGCCGGCGCCTTCGGCGAGATGCTGGAGTTCGAGACGCTGACGCTGTGCCCCATCGACACGCGCTGCATCGACGCCTCGTTGCTGCGTCCCGACGAGGTGGCCTGGCTCAACGCCTACCACGCCACCGTGCGGGAGCGCTTGGCGCCGCGCCTGCAGGACGACGCGCTGGCTTGGCTGTTGGCGCGCACCGCGCCGCTCTGAGCCGCTCCCCCAGGAAGGAAGAATATCCCCCAAACGGGGGAAGCACCCTGCCATCGCGGCGCGCCGGGTACGGGCTCTGCCGATGTCCATCACCCTGAAGAGGGCCCACACTGGGGTGGGCTTCGGGGGCACGCCGTCATGGACATCCCTTCGCTTGAACCGCATTGCCATAGCGCGTGTCGGCCGGTGCTGGCCGCGCTGGTCACACTGCTCACGGCCGCCACCGCGGCGGCCCAGGAATACCGGCCTCCCGGGTCGTCCGTGAGCTATGCGCTCAGTACTTCCACGCTGCGCAGCCCGGACGACATGGCCGAGCAGTCCCGGGTTGAGCTGGTGCGCTGGAAGGAGGTTGGTGACAACGCCTGGGGCATGGGGCTGGGCGCCAGCCGCGACGGCAACAGCCCGTTGCGCCCGGGGCTGGGGCTGCACTGGCGCACCCGCATCACCGACCGCCAGCGCCTGGACCTCAGCGCCTGGCGCCATTTCGACAACGGCGCCACGCCGTCCCTGTCGCCCGATGGCTCGCCGGCGGAGATCAGCACCCGCATCGAGCTGCAGTTCATCACGCCGCGCCGCTCGGCCAGCCTCGGTGAAGGCGGCGTCCTGGGCATGCAGCTCAGCAGCACTTCCAAGGTTTCCATGCGGCTGCGCGGCGGCAAGCCGATGGTCTATTACCGGATGCAGTTCTGACGGCAAGGCCGGAGTCGGCACGGCCCGTCCAGGCCACCCGCCCGGCGGCGCTCACGCCCCCGCCCGCTGCAGCCGTGCCGACAGCGCCGCCTGCAGCGTGTCCGCGCTGTCGAGCAGATGCGCGCGCGCCTCGGGACCGAGGTCCCCGCGCTTGGCCGCGGCCTGCAGGCGCGGCAGCAGCGCCAGCGCCTCGGCGCGCACCAGCGCGCGCGCATCGGCGCGCGACAGCGACTGCGGACGCAGCAGCTGCTGGGCCAGCCGGTTCACGTGCTCGCGCTGCAGCTCGCGCCGCGTCGCAGGGATGTCGCCGCGCCCCGACAGCTCGCGCCAGACCTCGCGCGTGAGCCGGCCGTACAGCTCCGAGAGGTGGAAGGCGTCCTGCGTGCGCGCGAACTTGCCTTCGCTGTCCAGCAGCCGCTGCGCCACGTCGTCGCTCATGAGCTGCGCCAGCAGCGCGCGCTGCATGCCGATGACCATGGGCGCGATGGAGAAGTCGGTGGACACCGGCCCCGCGCCGGCGCTCAGCGCCTCGCCGCGCTCCTGGAAATCCGGCGCCAGGCGCCGCTGCAGCGTCGGCGACACACGCAGCCCCTCCGGCGAGAGCACCTGGGCCACCAACAGCTCCAGCGCCGCGCGCTGCGTGGCCGCGGGCACGGGCTGCAGCGGGTCGCGCCCGCTGCCGGGGAAGTCGCGCAGCGTGCGCACGCCGCCGATCTGCCGCGCCACCAGGCCCGCCGCGCGCCCGGCGTCGCGCACCGCGTACTGCACGGCGCGGCGCAGCACGGCGTAGTCCTCGTCGGGCTTGAGCGGGCGCGTCTCCAGCCGCTGCAGCAGCTCACGCGCGATCTCCATGCGCTTGCCCGCGAACTCCAGCACGTCGCTGCTGAGGTCGAACATCAGCGTCTCGGGATCGACGCCCAGGTAGTTGTCCTCGTCGGTGCCGAAGCTCAGCCCCGGCTCGCTGCTGCGCGCGGCAATGCGCGCGAGCTGGGCCTCTTCCTCCTTCGCGCTCGTGCCCGGCGGGAAGGTCTTGTAGGCGTACTCGATGGCCCAGTAGTCGTAGGGACCGAGCCGCGTCTGGAACGGCGTGCCGCCCTGCTGGCCGTTGCGCGGCAGGTTGATGGGTGCGTACTCCATCACCGAGCCGGTGAGGCTGTGCGTGCGCGTGAACTCGGGGTCGGAGAGTTGCGCGTCGGTGTACAGCCGCGAGGCGCGGAAGTTGTGGCGCAGCCCCAGCGTGTGGCCGACCTCGTGCATGGCGGTGTCGGTGAGGTAGTCCAGCACGAACTGCTGCGCCTCGGGGCTGGCCGGGTCGAGCTCACCGCGCGCCTCCAGCACGTCCAGCGCATAGCCCAGCTGCTCGGCCGCCACCTCGGCGTGCTGGCAGGCGTCGCCGTGCGCCTGGGAAATCGCCGTGTGCACGCCGCCCGCCTCGCGCTGGGCCGGGGACATCTGCGCGTCCGGGCCGGGGCCGGACTGCATCAGCGCCGGCCACTCCATGGTGAGCTTCGAGCTGAGCACCTGCGAGCGCAGCGTGCGGATGGCGCGCGAGGACAGGCTCTCGAAGCTGATGTCCGCGTCCAGGATCTCGCCCGTGCGCGGATCGACCTGGCTGGGCCCGATGGCGCCGAAGCTGGCCTCGGCGTTGGTCATCCAGCGCACCGAGGGCACGCCCACGTCGAAGGTGTCGAAGTCCGCCCCTTCGGGCTGCACCTGCACGCGGATCGCGTCCTTGAAGCCCAGCGGCTCGAAGGCGGCGTTCCAGGCCAGGATGCCGCGCGTGATGGCGTCGCGGTACTTCTCGGGAATGGTGCGGTCGAGCCAGAAGGTGATGGGCTTCACCGGCTCGGACAGCGCCGCCGCCGGGTCCTGCTTCTCCAGGCGCCAGCGGTTGACGAAGCGCTGGCGCGGCGTGCGCGTCAGGTCGTCGCTGAAGTCCTGCACCACGGTCGTGAAGTGGCCCACGCGCGGATCGGCCTTGCGCGGCTTCATCGGCGTTTCGGGCAGCTTGGCCAGCGAGTAATACAGGCCCAGGAACATGCTGCGCGCATCGGGCAGCGTGCTCGGCGCGCTGGGCTGCGGCGCACCGGCCGGCGCGCCGGGCGTGGCCACGGCAATGGTCGCGGTGGCGAAATGCGCCTGCACGTTGAACACCACCTGCTCCGGCGTGGCGCGCACGCTGGTGAAACCGGTGTGGCGCGTGTCCAGCGCGTAGCCCTGGCGGTAGGCGCGCTGCAGCGACTGCGACAGCCCCAGCAGGTCCACCAGGAACAGCGGATTGGCCTCCACCAGCACGCTCTTGCGCTCAGGGTGCGGCTGGCTGGCGACGGCGGAGCTGGCCAGCAGGCTCTGCGCGAAGCCGGCTTCCACCGCGCGCGCCTGCGGCGTGCCCTCGCGCGCGACGTACTCGGGATTCTTCGCCACCATCTGCACCTGGTTGTGCACGCGACGGAACTCCACGATCTGCGCGCGCCCGACCTTGCCGTTGCGCTGCACCATCAGCCCGCCCAGCACGCCGCCCTCGCCGATGCCCTGGGCGATCTTGGGCGCGAGGAAGAAGGGCCGGTTGAAATCCTCCGGGCTCAGCTCCAGCCAGACCTTGTCGTCCTTCTGCCACAGCGTGATCAGCCCCTCGGTGCGGCGCGCGTTGCGGATCACGTTGGCAAAGGGCTGCAGCGCACCTGGCGGCGTGGCCGGGGCCGCCAGCGGCGCGCCGGGCGGCTTGGGCGTGAGCTCGCTCGACGCGGGCGAGCCGGAGGCGAACGGGACCAGGCTCTGCAGGAACTGCGGCATCTGCACCGAGGCGCAGCCGCCCAGCAGCAGCGGCAGCAGCGCGGGCGCCAGGGCCCGGGAAAGAAGCGAGGGGGAGCGGCGGGACGACATCGCGAGCGGCACGGCGGGAGAGGACGACGGCCGCGCAGCGCGCGCGGCCGATGGCGTAGCAGCGGTGGGACTTTGCCCGGGGCGCCCAGGTTCCGCAGGTCGCCACGCCCGCGGCGCGGATTCGTTCACGATTCTTCCGGGGCGCGCCGCCGCGCCGTGCGCGCCCCGTGCAGGCGGCTTACTTCAGGGCCTTGAAGCGCAGGCGGTGCGGACGCGCACCCTCCTCGCCCAGGCGGCGCTTCTTGTCGGCCTCGTACTCCTGGTAGTTGCCGTCGTAGAAGTACCACTGGCTGTCGCCCTCGGCGGCCAGGATGTGGGTGCAGATGCGGTCCAGGAACCAGCGGTCGTGGCTGATGACCATGGCGCTGCCAGCGAACTCCAGCAGCGCGTCTTCCAGCGCGCGCAGGGTTTCGACGTCGAGGTCGTTGGACGGTTCGTCGAGCATCAGCACGTTGCCGCCCTGGGCCAGCGTCTTGGCCAGGTGCAGGCGGCCGCGCTCGCCGCCGGAGAGGTTCTTGACCAGCTTCTGCTGGTCGTTGCCCTTGAAGTTGAAGCGGCCGATGTAGGCACGCGAGGGCATCACGAACTTGCCCACCACGATGTTGTCCAGGCCGCCGGAGACGTCCTCCCACACCGTCTTGTCGCCAGCCAGGCCTTCGCGGCTCTGGTCCACGAAGGCGAGCTTGGCGGTCTTGCCGATGCTCACCTCGCCCGCGTCGGGCTGCTCCACGCCCTGGATCAGCCGGAACAGCGTCGATTTACCCGCGCCGTTGGGACCGATGATGCCGACGATGGCGCCGGCCGGCACCTTGAAGCTCAGGTTGTCGATCAGCAGCCGGTCGCCGAAGGACTTCGAGACGTTCTTGAACTCGATGACTTCATTGCCCAGGCGCTCCGCCACGGGGATGAAGATCTCGTTGGTCTCGTTGCGCTTCTGGTATTCGACGTCGCTCAGTTCCTCGAAGCGGGCCAGGCGCGCCTTGCTCTTGGCCTGGCGGCCCTTGGCGTTCTTGCGCACCCACTCCAGCTCCTGCCTCATGGCCTTCATGCGCGCGTCTTCGGTCTTCTGCTCCTGCTCCAGGCGCTTTTCCTTCTGGTCCAGCCAGTCGGAGTAGTTGCCCTTCCAGGGGATGCCGTGGCCGCGGTCGAGTTCGAGGATCCACTCGGCGGCGTTGTCCAGGAAGTAGCGGTCGTGGGTGATGGCCACCACGGTGCCGGGGAAGCGCTGCAGGAACTGCTCCAGCCACTCCACCGACTCGGCGTCCAAGTGGTTGGTGGGCTCATCGAGCAGCAGCATGTCGGGCTTGGACAGCAGCAGCCGGCACAGCGCCACGCGGCGCTTCTCGCCGCCGGAGAGGTTGCCGATGGTGGCATCCCAGGGCGGCAGGCGCAGCGCGTCGGCGGCGATCTCCAGCAGGTGCTCGGTGTTCTCGCTGCCGGCCGCGGCGATGATGGCTTCGAGCTCGGCCTGCTCGGCGGCGAGCGCGTCGAAGTCGGCATCGGGTTCGGCGTAAGCGGCATAGACCTCGTCCAGCCGCTTCTTGGCTTCCAGCACGCCGCCGATGCCCTGCTCCACCGCCTCGCGCACGGTCAGGGCCGCGTCGATCAGCGGCTCCTGGGGCAGGTAGCCGATCTTGATGCCGGGCATGGGCACGGCCTCGCCGTCGATCTCCTTGTCCAGGCCGGCCATGATCTTGAGCAGCGTGGACTTGCCCGAGCCGTTGAGGCCCAGCACGCCGATCTTGGCGCCCGGGAAGAACGACAGCGAGACCTCCTTGAGGATCTGGCGCTTGGGGGGAACCGTCTTGGTGACGCGGTTCATCGTGAACACGTACTGGGCCATGGGCTTTTCTTCGCTGGATGACTAAGAAGAGGCCGTGCGGGGAAGGACGGCCGAACCCGTTATTGTCGCCTTTCACGCCAAACCGGTCCCCAAGCACGCCCTTGAAAGACCGTGCGCCGGGCTTAGGGTTCCTCCTGACTACAATCCCCCCTCGCGGCGCCGCTTCCAGTCATGGCGCCGCAGTCGTTTCGGACCATCTCTTTTGTCGTGCCGCCTCCGACTGGTGCCCTGCTGACGCAGCGGCAGCTGGCGCGCCCAGAGCCCCCCACGGGGGCCCATTGCATGAACTTCCAAGACCTCGGCCTGGCCGAGCCCATCCTGCGCGCCGTGCGCGAGCAGGGTTACGAAACGCCCACCCCGATTCAGTCCCAGGCCATTCCCGCCGTGCTGCGCGGCGTGGACCTGCTGGCCGGCGCCCAGACCGGCACCGGCAAGACCGCCGGTTTTACCTTGCCGATGCTGCATCGGCTCGCCGCCCAGCCGGCGCCCCGTGACGCGCGCGGCCGCCTGCCCATCCGCGCGCTCATCCTGACGCCCACGCGCGAGCTGGCGGCGCAGGTCGAGGAGAGCGTCCGCGTCTACGGCAAGTACCTGAAGCTCACCAGCATGGTGATGTTCGGCGGCGTGGGCATGCAGCCGCAGATCGACAAGCTCAAGCGCGGCGTGGACATCCTCGTCGCCACCCCGGGCCGCCTGCTGGACCACCACCAGCAGGGCACGCTGGACCTGAGCAAGGTCGAGATCTTCGTGCTCGACGAAGCCGACCGCATGCTCGACATGGGCTTCATCCACGACATCAAGAAGGTGCTGGCCATCGTGCCGGCGCAGAAGCAGAGCCTGCTGTTCAGCGCCACCTTCAGCGACGACATCAAGGCGCTGGCCGAGCGGCTGCTCAACAGCCCGGAGCTCATCGAGGTCGCGCGCCGCAACGCCACGGCCGACACCATCGCGCAAAAGGTCCACCCCGTGGGCCGCGACGGCAAGAAGGCGTTGCTGGCGCACCTGATCCGCCAGGGTGACTGGCACCAGGTGCTGGTGTTCACGCGCATGAAGCACGGCGCCAACCGCCTGGCCGAGTACCTCAACGAGGCCGGCATCAGCGCCATGGCGATCCACGGCAACAAGAGCCAGGGCGCGCGCACCAAGGCGCTGTCGGAGTTCAAGGCCGGCACGCTGCAGGTGCTGGTGGCCACCGACATCGCCGCGCGCGGCATCGACATCGACCAGCTGCCGC
>NZ_CALAOH010000197.1 GCF_937926365.1 uncultured Azohydromonas sp.
ATCGGGCGCATGCCGCCCGCCGCAGGCGCCGCGCCGCCGCCCGGCGCGGTGGCGCAGCCGGTTCAGCCGCACGGCGTGTGGACGCCACCGCAGGGCGGCATGCCGGACCGGCGTTTCGACAACGTGCCGAGGCCGCCCCACCAGGCGGCCATGGAGCCCGGCGAGGGCCGCCGCCCCTGGCCGGGCACGGGGGACGAGCGTCCGCGTCCACCGTCGGCACAGGCGCCTGGGACGATGGCCCCGCCGGGTGTCGTGCAGCCGCGGCCGCGCGATGACGTGCCGGGGCGGCCGGACATCGCCAATCGCGGGCCGCGCGAACGCATCGGTGGTCCGAACGCGGAGCCGCTGCGGCGCGATGACGTACCGGGGCGGCCGGACATTGCCAACCGGGGACCGCGCGAGCGCATCGGCGGTGGGAACGCGGAGCCGCTGCAGCGGGCGCCGGGTTTCCAGGCTGGTACTCCCGGGCCGAACCGGTTGCCGCGCGCCGACCGCGACCAGGTGGTGCGGCCCGATCAGGGCGGGCAGGGCGGGCGCCGGGATTGGGAGCATGCCCGGCCGGTGCCACCGACGCTGCCTGGGCAGCGCGTGATGCCCGCGCCGGCGGCACCGCCGGCCATCGCCGCGCCGCGGCCGGTGCAGATCGCACCGCCCCAGGTGCCGCAGCCGCCCGCGCGCGTGATGCCCGCGCCTGGCATGGGGCAGCCCGGTGGGGCGGAGCGTCCCTGGGCCGGGCAGGGCGGCGGCCGGCCTGGAGGCTGGCAGGGTGGTGGTGGCGGCGATCGGCCTGGCGGTTGGCAAGGCCGTGGCGGTGAGCGGCCCGGCATGGGCCAGGGCGGTGGCGACGGTCCCGGCGGGGGTGGCCGTGGTGGCGGCGGAGGGCCGCGGGAGCGGATGTGAGGGCGCGGGTCTGGTGCTGTCCGAGGGGCGGTTGCTGAACGCAGGCCGCGAGCCGTTCAGGCCCGCTGTCTAGTCCGTTCAGGACTCACCCTCACCGCAGCAGCGGCTTGAGCACCGGCCAGACGTTGTCCAGCATCAGCGGTTGCGCTTCCTCGCGCGGGTGGATGCGGTCGGCCTGGAACAGCGCGGTGGGGTCGGCCACGTCGGCGACGTTGCGCAGGAGGAAGGGCACCAGCGCGGCATCCGCCTCCTCGGCCACGCGGGCGTAGAGCTGCGCGAAGTCCTGGCCGTAGCGGCGGCCGTAGTTGGGCGGCAGTTGCATGCCCGCGAGCACCACGCGCGCGCCGGCGGCGCGGGCGGCGCGGGCCATCTCGCGCAGGTTGCCCTCGGTCTGCGCCAGGGGCTGGCCGCGCAGCGCGTCGTTGGCGCCGAGTTCCAGGATCACGTGCGTGGGCTGGTGCTGCTTGAGCAGCGCGGGCAGCCGGCTGCGCCCGCCGGCGGTGGTGTCGCCGCTGACGCTGGCGTTGACCACGCGCGCGGCCAGCTTCTCGCGCTCCAGCCGCTGCTGCAGCAGCGCCACCCAGCCGCTGCCGCGCTTGAGGCCATACTCGGCCGAGAGGCTGTCGCCCACCACCAGGATCACGGCCGGTGCCTTCGCAACCGTTGTCCCCGGCAACCAGGCGGCCAGCGCCAGCAGGCTACATTGGGCCAGCCAGCGGCGACGGCCGCCGGCGGCCTGCTTGTCTTCAAACTCCGTCTTCATGAAGCCACCGATCATCGAGGTCCAGCACATCCACAAGCGCGTGAGCGACGCCACGGGGGAGCTGACCATTCTCCATGACATCGATTTCCGCCTTCAGCCGCGGGAGTCTGCCGCCATCGTCGGCGCCTCGGGCTCGGGCAAGAGCACGCTGCTGTCCATCATCGCCGGGCTGGACACCCCCACGCAGGGCACGGTCAGGCTCGCCGGGGAAGACCTGTTCGCGCTGGACGAGGACGCGCGCGCGGCGGTGCGCGCACGGCAGCTGGGCTTCGTGTTCCAGAACTTCCAGCTGCTGTCCAACCTCACGGCGCTGGAGAACGTGATGCTGCCCCTGGAGCTGCTGGGCCGCGACGACGCGCGCGAGCAGGCCGCGCGCATGCTGCAGCGCGTGGGCCTGGCGCAGCGCCTGGGCCACTACCCGCGCGTGCTCTCGGGCGGCGAGCAGCAGCGCGTGGCGCTGGCGCGCGCCTTCGTGCTGCGCCCGGCGCTGCTGCTGGCCGACGAGCCCACGGGCAGCCTGGACCACGCCACCGGCGAGACGGTGATGGAGCTGATGTTCGAGCTCAACCAAGAGGCCGGCACCACGCTGCTGCTGGTCACGCACGACGCTCAAGTGGCCGCGCGCTGCCAGCGCCAGCTCGAAATCCAGGCCGGGCGCCTGGTGAACGGCGCGGATTGATTCCACACATTGCCCGTGAAAAGGACCCCGTTCGCCCTGAGGTATCGAAGGGTGAACGGCCCCAGCCGTAACGCCACCATCCGAGCCTGGCGGTTTCGGCCTTCGATACCTCAGTCCGAACGGGTCATTTCATGAGCAAGGAAAAAGCGAAGTCCACGCCATGAAAAAGGCGCCCCGCGGGGCGCCTTTTCGCTTCGGGTGCTCGCCGGCTTACTGCTGCGAGAACTTGAAGTCTGTCTTGGCCTTGTTGCGCAGCTCTTCCTGGAAGCTCTGCAGCTTCATCTGCGACAGGCGCTGCTGGATCTGCGGCTTGACCTCGTCGAAGGCCGGGAAGGCGGCCTCGCGCGTGTCCTCCAGCTTGATCACGTGGTAGCCGAACTGCGTCTTGACCGGCTCCTCGGTGATCTGGCCCTTTTGCAGCTTGCTCATGGCCTGGCCGAACTCGGGCACGTAGGCATCGGGCTTGGCGAAGTCCAGGTCGCCGCCGTTCTCGGCCGAGCCCGGGTCCTTGGACATCTTCTTGGCCAGGTCCTCGAACTTCGCGCCGGCCTTGAGCTGGGCGATGGCGGCCTTGGCGTCCTCTTCCTTCTCCACCAGGATGTGGCGGGCGCGGTACTCGGTGCCGCTGGCCTGGGCCTTGAACTTGTCGTACTCGGCCTGCGCCTCGGCGTCGGTGACGGGGTTCTTCTTCTGGAAGTCGGCGAAGAGCTCGCGGATCAGCACCGTCTGGCGCGCGAGTTCCATCTGGTTGCGGAAGTCAGCCGAGGCGTTGAGGCCGCGCTTCTCGGCCTCCTGCATGAAGATCTCGCGCAGCACCACCTCTTCCTTGACCTTCTGCTCCAGGTCCGGCGTGCGCTGCTGCTGGCCGCCGCGCAGGGCCTGCTGCATCAGCGTTTCCACGCGCGCCTTGGGCACCGCCTTGCCGTTGACGATGGCAACGTTCTGCGCCTGGGCCGCCAGCGGGCTCAGCAGCGCGATGGAGGCGGACAGCAGCGCCGCGCGCAGCGCGGTGGAGGTGGTTTTCATGGGAGTCCTTTCAGGAAAGCCGGGTCGTCTCGAAAGCCGGCCTCGCGATAGTTGTCAGTCAGTCTGATTCGGCGGGGCTGCGCGCCTGGATAGCCAGGGCATGGATGCCCGCGGGGATGAGAGAGGCGAGGGCATCATACACAAGGCGATGCCGCGCCACGGGGCGCAGCCCGGCGAAGCGCTCGCTGGTGATGCGCACGGTGTAGTGGCTGCCTTCGCCCGCGCCGGCATGCCCGGCGTGGTGGTGGCTGTCGTCAACGACTTCCAGTTGCTGCGGCGCCAGCGCCTGGCGCAGCGCGGTCTCGATGTCCTGGGCGGTCACGGGCATGTCTTCAGGCTCCGGGGCGGGCTTTGTCCTTGGAAGCGGCGGCGGGCTCGTCGGGCAGGTAGCGGCTCAGGTACAGGCCCTGCGCCAGCGTGAACAGCAGCATCAGCCCGATGCCGCCGAAGAGCTTGAAGTTGACCCAGGCATCGGTCGAGAAGCTGTAGGCCACCCAGAGGTTGAGCAGGCCCATCACGCCGAAGAAGCCCACCCACGCGCCGTTGAGCCGCTGCCACACCGCGTCGGGCAGCTGCAGCTGCTCGCCCAGCAGCAGCCGCAGCAGGTTCTTGCGGAAAAGCAGTTGCGACAGCCACAAGCTCATGCCCATCACCCAGTACAGCACGCTGGGCTTCCACTTGATGAAGGTCTCGCTGTGGAACCAGATCGTGGCCCCGCCCAGCACCACCACCAGCGCCAGGCTGACCCACAGCATCAGGTCCACCTTGCGCCCGCGCGCCACGGTCCACGCCACCTGCGCCAGCGTGGCCAGGATCACCACCACCGTGGCCAGCAGCACCGGCGCCTCCTGCGTGCCCACGCTGCCGCCCATCACCAGGAAGCCGAAGTGCTCGGTGGCGAAGGCCGCGGCCTGGTCCGGGTGCGCGCCGGTGTACTTGAAGGTGCCGAAGAAGAGGAGGATCGGCAGGAAGTCCAGCAGCAGCTTCATTCTTTGGAGTCCTGCTCCTGGCGCGGCTCGAAGTCGATGGCCGCAGAGTTGATGCAATAGCGCTCGCCGGTGGGCGCCGGACCGTCGGGGAAGACATGGCCCAGGTGCGTGCCGCAGCGCTTGCAGCGCACCTCCACGCGCACCATGCCGTGGCTGCGGTCCTCCACGCGCTCGATGATCTCGCCCTCGATGGGCTGGAAGTAGCTCGGCCAGCCGCAGCCGGCGTCGAACTTGGTGCGGGCATCGAACAGTGGCGCGCCGCAGCCCACGCAACGGTAGATGCCGTCCTCGAAATGGTCCCAGTACTTGCCGCTGAAGGGGCGCTCGGTGGCGGCGTGGCGCGCCACCTGGTATTGCATGGGGTCGAGCTTGGCGCGCCACTCGGCGTCGCTGTGCCGAACCGGGTAGCGCGGATCGTCGTGCGGATGCGGGTTGTGCTTCATCGGGAATCTCCGCGGAACCTCTGGCCTCAGGAAGCGAGGCCGCCAAGAGCAGCGGTCAAGAGGAGCAGGATACTTCCATCCAGACACCCCCCGGCCCCGGCCCAGACCGCCGGGCCGTGTCGAATGCCCGGGACGAGCCCGCTCGATGCTCCTCCTGTCCGTCCGCACCACGGGTGCGCGTCGGCCTCTGGCGCGAGTGTAGTGAGGCGCTTTTGCAAGACCCGGCATCAGGGGTTAACCGGCTCCCACCACCCGTATCCGGCCGGGAAGATGGCGCAAGCCCTGAGCCACCCCTGCCGGAGACAAAGCCCCATGAACAGCCCCCTGTACGGCCGGATGATGCAGATGCCGCTGCTCATCTCCTCGTTGCTCACGCACGCGGCGCGCCACGCCGCCGATACCGAGATCGTCAGCCGCCGCGTGGAGGGCGACATCCATCGCAGCAACTGGGCGCGGGTCGAGCAGCGCGCCCGGCGCCTGGCGCAGGCGCTGCGGCGCCTGGGCTGCGAGAGCGGCGATCGCGTCGGCACCCTGGCCTGGAATACCGACCGGCACCTGGAGATCTACTACGCCACCTCCGGCTCGCAGCTGGTGTGCCACACCATCAACCCGCGCCTGTTTCCGCAGCAGATCGCCTGGATTGCCAACGACGCGGCCGACGAGGTGCTCTGTTTCGACCTGAACCTGCTGCCACTGGTCGAGCAACTCGCGCCGCAGCTGCCGCAGGTGCGGCACTTCGTGCTCATGACCGACCGCGCCCACATGCCGACCCAGAGCGCGCTGCCCGGGCTGCTGTGCTACGAGGAACTGCTCGCGGCCGAGGACGGGCACTACGCCTGGCCGGTCTTCGACGAGCAGTGCGCCTCCAGCCTTTGCTACACCTCGGGCACCACCGGGCACCCCAAGGGCGCGCTCTACAGCCACCGCTCCACGGTGCTGCACGCCTACGCCGCGGCGCTGCCCGACGCCATGGCCTGCAGCGCCAGCGACGTGGTGCTGCCCGCGGTGCCGATGTTCCACGTCAACGCCTGGGGCCTGCCCTACACGGCGGCGCTGGTGGGCTGCAAGCTGGTGCTGCCCGGGCCGAAGCTCGACGGCGCCTCGCTGTACGAGCTGTTCGAGAGCGAGAAGGTGACCTTCAGCGCCGGCGTGCCAACGCTGTGGATGGGGCTGATGGAGCACGTGCGCAGCCAGTCGCTGGAGTTCTCCACCTTCCGCCGCACCGTCATCGGCGGCTCGGCCTGCCCGCCGGCGCTCATGCGCGCGCTGGAGGAATACGGCGTGCACGTGATCCACGCCTGGGGCATGACGGAGATGTCGCCGCTGGGCTCGCTGGCGCGGCTGCAGCCCAAGCACGCGGCGCTGCCGGCGGCCGAGAAGCACCGGCTGCTGGAGAAGCAGGGCAAGGCCATATACGGCGTGGACATCGACGTGGTCAACGACGCCCACGAGCCGCTGCCCTGGGACGGCGAGCACGCGGGGCACCTGGTGGCGCGCGGGCCCTGGGTGATCGAGCGCTACTGGAACGAGGACGACTCGCCGCTGGTGGACGTGAAGGGCCGCGGCGCCTGGTTCCCCACCGGCGACGTCGCCACCATGGACCCCGACGGCTTCATGCAGATCACCGACCGCAGCAAGGACGTGATCAAGAGCGGGGGCGAGTGGATCAGCTCCATCGAGCTGGAGTGCATCGCGATGGCGCACCCGGCCGTGAAGGAGGCGGCCGTGGTGGCCGCCACCCACCCGACCTGGGACGAGCGCCCGCTGCTGCTGGTGCAGCTCAAGGCCGGCGCCAGCGTCACGCGCGAGGCGCTGCTGAGCTTCTACAAGGGCCGCATCGCCCACTGGCAGACGCCGGACGACGTGGTGTTCGTCGACGAGCTGCCGCACACCGCCACGGGCAAGCTCAGCAAGCTGACGCTGCGGGCGAAGTACAAGGACTGGCTGGTGCGCAAGGGCTAAGCCGCCTCCCCGGCGACGCTCCGGGCGGCGCTGCCGGCTGTTGTCCAATCGGCGCCATGAATGACGACGCACCTTCCACCGGCCCCGACGCGCCGCGCGCCGCCGGCACCCCGCTGCCTTTTCCCATCCACATCCCCTTCGTCGAGGAGCTGGGCCTGGAGCTGCATGCCTTCGGTGCCGGGGAGGCGGAGATCCAGGTCGATCTGGCCACCGCGCACCTGAACTCCTTCGCCGTCGCCCACGGCGGCGTGTTGATGACGATGCTGGACGTGGCCATGGCGCACGCCGCGCGCAGCGTGGACGTGCAGCCTGGCACCGACCCGCGCGAGGCCAAGGGCGTGCCGGGCGTGGTGACCATCGAGATGAAGACCAGCTTCATGCGTCCCGGCCAGGGCCGGCTGCGCGCCACGGCGCAGCTGCTGCACCGCAGCTCCACCATGGCGTTCTGCGAGGGCTCGGTCTTCGACGCCAAGGGCCAGCGCTGCGCCCACGCCACCGCCACGTTCAAGTACATGCGCCTGCTGCCGGCGGGGCGGCAGCTGAAAACCTTGCGCGGGCCCGAGCCGACCTAGCATCCTGCTCCCTTCGGGCACGGACGCCCCAGGGGAGCCGCCATGACGCAACCGCAGTGCACCCACGAGGTCTTCAACCAGAGCAGCGAATTCACAAACGTGGACCTGTTCGCCGGCCACCGGCCGCTGCAGGAGGCGCTGCGCACGCTGGCGCCGGAGCTGGACCTGGCGCCGCTGCACGCCCTGGGCCGCGAGCTGGGCAGCGCGGAGGTGCAGGCGCAGGCGCGGCTGGCCAACCGCTATCCGCCGCGGCTGCGCTCGTACGACCGCGGCGGGCGGCGTATCGACGAGGTGGAGTTTCATCCGGCTTACCACGCGTTGATGTCCTGCGCCGCGGCGCACGGGCTGCAGGCCGCGCCCTGGGACCGGCCGGCGGGGGCGCACGTTGCCCGCGCCGCCGGCTTCCTGCTCTTCAACGGGACGGAGGCGGGGGTGATGTGCCCGGTTTCCATGAGCTACGCCGTCACGCCGGCGCTGCGCGCCAATGCCGCCCTCTACGCCGAGTGGGGCCCGGGTTTGACGGCGCCGGTGTACGACCCCCGTCCGCTGCCCGGACCGCGGAAGAACGGGCTGACCATGGGCATGGGCATGACGGAGAAGCAGGGCGGCTCGGACCTGCGCGCCAACACCAGCCGCGCCGAGTTCGACCAGGACACGCCCTGGGGCCGCTGCTTCCGGCTCACCGGCCACAAGTGGTTCTTCTCCGCGCCCATGAGCGACGCGCACCTGATGCTGGCGCAGACCGCCGCCGGCCCCACCTGCTTCTTCGTGCCGCGCCTGCTGCCCGATGGCACGCGCAACGCGCTGCGCATCCAGCGCCTGAAGGACAAGCTGGGCAACCATGCCAATGCCAGCAGCGAGATTGAATTCGACGGCGCCGCCGGCTGGCTCGTGGGCGAGGAGGGGCGCGGCATCGCGCAGATCCTGGAGATGGGCACGCTCACCCGGCTGGACTGCGCGCTGGGCAGCGCCGGGCTGATGCGCCAGGCGCTGGCGCTGGCGCTGCACCACTGCGCGCAGCGCAGTGCCTTCGGCAAGAAACTCATCGAGCAGCCGCTGATGCGCAACGTGCTGGCCGACCTGGCGCTGGAAGTGGAGGGCGCCACGGCGCTGGTGATGCGCCTGGCCCGCGCCGTGGACCATGGCGAGCACGCGGGCGACGCGCGCGAGGCGGTCTTGCGGCGGCTGCTCACGCCGATCGCGAAATTCTGGGTTTGCAAGCGCGGCAGCCATTTCGCGCAGGAGGCCATGGAGTGCCTGGGCGGCAACGGCTACGTCGAGGACGACGGCCACGGGCCCATGGCACGGCTCTACCGAGAGATGCCGCTGAACTCCATCTGGGAGGGCGCGGGCAACGTGATGGCGCTGGACCTGCTGCGCGCGCTGCGCAGCCCGGGCGTGGCGGAGGTGCTGCGCGACGAACTGGAGTGCCTGCGCGGCGCGCACCGCGGCGCCGAGAGGCTGGCCGCCGGTTTACCTGAGCGGCTGGCGGCGCCGCAGGAGTCGCAGGCGCGGCGGCTGGCGCGCGACGTCGCGCTGCTGCTGCAGGCGGCGCTGCTGCGCCGGCAGGCGCCGGAAGCCGTATTCAGCGCCTTCTGCGCCACCCGCATCGACGCCGGCGCGGACGTGTTCGGGCAGTTGCCCGAGGGCTGCGACGTGGAGCTGCTGCTGGCGCGGGCGACGCCCTGAGGGGCGGCGAGGGGGCGTGGCACACTGCGCCGCCTCATGAGTACCCCCCCTGATTCACCGGTGGCCGTGGTCGGCGCCGGCCCCGCCGGCCTGATGGCGGCCGAGCGCCTGGCGCAGGCCGGGCTGCGTGTGGAGGTCTTCGATGCCATGCCCTCCGTCGGCCGCAAGTTCCTGCTGGCCGGCAAGGGCGGGATGAACCTCACGCATTCCGAACCCTTTGACCGTTTCGTGCAGCGCTACGGCGCGCGGCGCCCCGAGATCGAGCCGCTGCTGCGCCGTTTCGACGCCGGCGCGCTGCGTGCCTGGGCCGCGGGGCTGGGCGTTGAAACCTTCGTCGGCAGCTCCGGACGCGTCTTCCCGACCGACATGAAGGCCGCGCCGCTGCTGCGCGCTTGGCTGCAGCGGCTGCGGGGCCTGGGCGTCACTTTCCATATGCGGCACCGCTGGGTGGGCTGGGCCGAGGCGCCGGCTGAACCCACGTCGTCGCCGCCGCCGATGGTGTTCGAGACGCCGCAGGGTCCGCTGACGCTGCGGGCCCGCGCCGTGGTGCTGGCGCTGGGCGGCGCGAGCTGGCCGCGGCTGGGTTCCACTGGCGCCTGGGTGCCGCTGTTGGCGCAGCAGGGCGTGGACGTGGTGCCGCTGCAGCCCGCCAACTGCGGTTTCGAGGTGGGCCGCGTGGGCGAGGACGGCAGCGTGCAGCCCGGCTGGAGCGAGTTCCTGCGCAGTCGCTTCGCCGGTGCGCCGCTGAAGACGGTGGCGCTGCGCTTCGAGGACGGCGATGCGGGCTTCGAGCAGCGCGGCGAGTTCGTGCTCACCGAGCACGGTGTCGAGGGCAGCCTGATATACGCCGCGTCGTCGTTGTTGCGCGAAGCCATCCGCCGACATGGCCGGGCCGTGCCGACGCTGGACCTGCTGCCCGATCGCAGCGCGGAGCTCGTCGCCGCCGAAGTGGCGCGTCCGCGCGGGGCGCGCTCGCTGTCCACGCACCTGAAGAGCCGCCTGCACCTGGACGGCGCCAAGGCGGCGCTGCTGCACGAGCTGCTGCCGCGCGCGCTGTTCGCGCCGAGCGCGGACCCGGCGCCGCTGGCGGCGGCGATCAAGGCGCTGCCGCTGCCGCTGCTGCGGCCAAGGCCGATCGAGGAGGCTATCAGCACCGCCGGCGGCGTGCGCTTCGAGGCACTGGAGCAGCGCACGCAGGCGCTGCGCGCGCTGCCCGGCGTGTGGTGCGCGGGCGAGATGCTGGACTGGGAGGCGCCCACCGGCGGCTACCTGCTCACCGCCTGCTTCGCCAGCGGCTGCGCGGTGGCGGAAGGGCTGATCCACGCGCTGCGGGGCGGCTGAGCCCGTCTCCTGACGGGATCCAATTCACCTCGTCACACCCGCGGAGGCGGGTGTCCACGAACACCGGGCGGCATCCCGGTCAGCGTGGATGCCCGCCTTCGCGGGCATGACGAGGCTCTATTGGCCGTTACGGCGGACCCTGGTCACAGCGAGGCCGAAACCCCGCGCTGCTGCGTGCTGAAACGGCGCTTGACCGGGGTGTTGGCGCTTTCGCGCAGGGTCACTGTCCTGGCGGCGGTGCGGCCCTCATAGGGGGCAGGCTCGGCCATCAGGTAGGCCACCGACACCTTGGTGCGCTCGGGCGTCAGCACCGCGGGAACCACCGGGATGGCCAGGGCCGCGGTCGCCAGCACCTGGGCCAGAGCCCGCTGCGGGCGCAGCGCCGGTGCCTGCAGCAGCGAGGCCACGAAGCCGCGCAGCGGCCGGCCCGCGCCGGCGGACACCGCCGCGGGGCGCTTGCGCGC
>NZ_CALAOH010000198.1 GCF_937926365.1 uncultured Azohydromonas sp.
CGCTTCCTCGACGGCGATCTCGTCGAAGGGGTTCATGCTCATCTTCACGCCGGCGGTGTCCACACCGGTGCCATCGCTCTTGACGCGAACCTTGACGTTGTAGTCAACGACTCGCTTGACGGGGACCAGAACTTTCATTGCATATCTCCTTCTTGGGACAGGAACCAGGCCTTGAGCAACTGGTTCACGTCATGGCTGCGCTCGTACTGGACCCAATGGCCGCCACCGGGTATCACGCACCACTCGCGGTCGGGGCCGAGCTGTGCCAGCTGCGACGCAACCTCGTCCGGCACGGCGGTGACGTCGTGCTCGCCCCAGATCAGCAGCGCCGGATGGGCGTAGCGCTCCAGCGCGCCATGCAGCCCGTTCGTGCGTGACAGGGCCTTGCTGCGGAACCGGGTGCGCACGCAGGAAGCCTCGTGCACGGCCATGGCCAGCTCGTCGATGGCCGCCGGGTCATGCAGCATGAGCGCCGCCAGGTTGTGCCGCAGCCTGGCGCGCCTCTGGGCCGGGTCGGGCGTGCGCCAGTCCACCAGGTCGACTTTCTGGCGGCGGACCCCTCCGTGCCCGGCCGGGCCGATCAGGGCCAGCTTGCGCACGCCGCCTCGGCGCGCTGCCAGCTCGGCCGCCACGAGGCCACCAAACGAGAAGCCGGCCACACAGACGGGGGCATGGCGGCCCAGCATGGTGTCCAGGGTGGCGCTCAGCGCATCGATCAGGTGGTCCATGCGATCCGGCGAATGGGCGTCGTGCCCGAGATCGTCCGAGTCGCCGAAGCCGGGCAGGTCGGGCACCAGCACGGTGAAGTGCCGTGCCAGCGCCGCGATGTTCCTGACCCAGTGCATCCAGCTGCCGTGGCCGCCGTGGATCAACACCAGCGCCGGGCCCTGGCCCCAGCGGCGCCAGCAGACGCCGCGGTCCCGGTAGGCCACCTGGCTGCGGTGCGCGCTGGCCTCCAGCTGCGCCAGGGTGTCCGGTGTGTGCATGGGTTGAACAGACACGGCGGCATCCCATCTCACGACTGCAGGATCAGCGCGTCCACGGCGAGGACGCCCTGCCCCTCGGCCATGACCATCAGCGGGTTGACCTCGGCTTCGGCGATGCGCAGCTCCGGCTTCACCGCCAGTTGCGACAGCGCGCAGACGGCCCGGGCCAGCGCGTCGAGATCGCCGCGCGGCTTGCCGCGCAGTCCCGCCACCGTCTTGAGCGCCTTGACCTCCGAGATCATCTCCCGGGCGGTTTCCAGGCTCACCGGCGCCAGCCGGATGCTGCGGTCACGCGCCACCTCGGCCCAGATGCCGCCGGCGGCCAGCATGACCAGCGGGCCGGCCTCCGGATCGATCCGGTAGCCGATGAGCACTTCGGTCAAGCCCTTGCGCATCGGCTGGATCAGGACCTCGTCGCACGCCACGCCGGGCGCACGCTCGGCCAGGTTCGTCTTGAGCGTGGACAGCGCCGCCTGCAGCTCGCTCGCGTTCTGGATCCCCAGCACCACGCCGCCGACCTCGGTCTTGTGCGGGATCTGCGCCGAGCAGACCTTGGCCACCACCGGGAAGTCGAAGGGCAGCGCGGGCGCCTTCTGCGACAGGCCGGAGGTCACGGCCGGCGCATGCGGGACGCCGAGCTTGTCGAGCACCGCGTAGGCCTGGGCTTCGCTCAGCGCGTGTCCGGGGGTGCCGGCGTCGCGGCCCGCCAGGGGCTGGACGCCGGGCACGCGCCTGGCGAACACCGAGGCGATGGCATCGGCGCAGGCTTCCGGCGTGCGGAAGCAGGGAACGCCGGCTTGCGTGAGCTGGGCCAGGGCTTCGGGAGCATCGGGAACGAGCATGGCCGCCAGCGGCTTGGCGCTGTGGGCGCTGTCGATGATCGGGCGCACCGCCAGTTGCGGCTGGAACCGGGCCGACGAGCCCACGACCGCCAGCACCAGGTCGAACTCGGGGGCGTCGAGCAGCACGTCGAGCGCCTTCTTCATCACCTCGTACTTCGTCCCCGCCAGGGTCAGGTCCAGCACACGGCCGGGCGACGCGGCGATGCCCGCGGCGTTGAGCCGCGCGAGCGTTTCCTGCGAGGGCGGCTCGACGATGACATCACGGATGCCGAGCTGGTCCACGGCCATGGCCGCGCCGCCGCCGGTGGTGGTCACGACACCGACGCGCCGCGGCGCGCGGGCCATGTCGCCCAGTTGCAGCCGCTTGGCCAGCGGGAACGTTTCGAGCAGCGCTTCCAGAATCCCGACGCGGGCGATGCCCAGGTCCTTGAGGAAGGCGTCGGCCACGTCGTCCTCGCCGGCCAGTGCGCCGGTGTGCGTCGCCGCCATCTCGGCAGCGGCATCGGAACGGCCGAGCTTGTAGGCGATGACGGGCTTGCCGCGCTTGGCCGCCTCGACCGCGAAGGCGCGCAGCTTGTCGCCGTGGTGCAGGCTCTCCAGGAACAGCAGGTAGCCCTCGATCGACGGATCGTCGAGCGTGGCGGCGCAGATCTCGCCCACGCTCAGGTCCGCCTCGCCGCCCACGGACACCAGGCCGGCGAAGCCAATGCCGCGCGCCTTGCCGCGCGACACCAGCGAGCCGATCATGCTGCCGCTGTGCGAGGCCACGAACACGCGGCCGCTGGGCAGATCGGGCTCGGCAAAAGCCGCGTTGGCCGTCAGCACCAGGCCGTTGCCCGGCTTGACTACGCCCAGGCTGCTGGGGCCGAGCACGCGGATGCCGGTCCGGCGGCTGATCTCGCGCAGCGCCTCTTCGCGCTGCGCCCCTTCCGGGCCCGACTCCGAGAAGCCGCTGGCCAGCACCGTGACCACCTTCACGCCCAGCCGCGCGCTTTCCTCGACGATGCCGAGCACGCTCTCGGTGGGGGTCAGCACGAAGACGTGGTCGGGGACCTGCGGCAGTGACGCCAGGTCGGCATACGCCTTCTCGCCCTGGACGGTGGCACGGTTCGGATTGATCGGGTAGATGGTGCCCTTGAAGCCGGCTGCACGCAGGAACTTCAGCGGACGGCCCGCGGTCTTCGACGCGTCGTCGGAAATGCCGACGAGCGCGATGCTGGCGGGGTTGAGCAAGGCCTGCGCGAGGACAGCGCCGTGGATGGTTGCGGTAGTCATCTTCAGTCGATCTTCACGTTGATCGTCGGGAAAAGCTTGGCCCAGTGGTCGACTTCCTTGCGGATGTGCGCCTTGAAGTCGGCGGGCGAGCTGCCGACCACGATGGCACCCTGGTCGATGAGCTTGGCGCGCATCTCGGCGTCGGCCAGCGCCTTCACGACTTCGGCGTGCAGCTTCTCGACGATCGCGGGCGAGGTGCCCTTGGGAGCGAGCAAGCCGTTCCAGCTGTCCACTTCAAAGCCAGGCATGCCGGCTTCCGCCATCGTCGGCACGTTGGGCAGTTGCGGCAGCCGCTTGGGCGCCGCCACGGCGAGGGCGCGGACCTTGTTGTCCTTGATGAACGGAACGGCCGAGACCGAGGTCATGAGGGACAGCGACACATGGCCCGCCATGACGTCCTGGATGGCACCGGCCGCGCCCTTGTAAGGCACATGGATGAGATCGATACCGGCACGCTGCTTGAACATTTCACCAGCCACGTGGTGAGTTCCTCCGTTGCCCGTCGAGCCGAACGTCAACTCGCCGGGCTTCTTCTTGGCCAGGGCGACGAGCTCCTGCACATTCTTGGCCGGCAGGTGCGGCGCAACGGCCAGGATGGCGGGCGCCGACATCACCATGGAGATCGGCTCGAAGCTGCCTTGCACGTCCCACTTCAGGCCCTTGTAGACAAAGCTGGCCATGGTGATCGGGGCCGCTGCCAACAACAACGTGTACCCGTCGGGTGCTGAACTGGCGACCACCTCCGAAGCCAGGTTGGATCCGGCGCCGGCCTTGTTCTCGACGATGAAGGGCTGACCCGTTTGTGCCTGCAGCCGCGAGGCGAGCAGCCGCGCCACCACGTCGGTCGGGCCGCCGGCCTGGTAGCCGACGACGATGCGCACGGGCTTGGTCGGATAGCTGGCTGCCGGGTTCTGGGCCTGGGCCGTGCCGCACACGCTCAGCGAGGCGGCGGCCAGCAGGCAGGTCATGCGAAAAACCATGGTCTTCTCCTGTTGTTGAGGGTTCAGCCAGCGTCACTGCGCCTTGGGAGGGCGCTGCGAAAAGGTGCGCTCGAACACGCCTTCGGCGATGCGGTTCTTCAGCATCTCGATGGAGCCGCCGGCGATCATCCAGCCGCGGATGCGGCGCACGCAGTACTCCACGATCGATTCCTGGCTGTAGCCCGTGCCGCCCATCACCTGCAGGGCCTCGTTGGCGACGTCCCAGCCGGCCTGGTTGCAGGCCAGCTTGGCCAGGGCCGTGCTCTGCGCCGAGGGCAGGCCATGTTCGCCTTCCAGGGCGGCCTTGTAGAGCATCAGCTGCGCGGCTTCGAGCTTGAGCTTCATCTCCGCGAACTTCCACTGGATGCCCTGGAACTCGCAGAGCTCGCGGCCGAACTGCTTGCGCGTCATCGCGTGCTCGCGGGCCAGGTTGAAGCAGTGGCGGCCCAGCGCCAGCGACCGCGACGAGTTGCCCAGCCGCTCGACGTTGAAGCCGGAGATCTGCTTCTTGAAGCCACCTTCGCCCAGCAGGATGTTCTTCTTCGGAATGCGGCAGTTCTCGAAGTACAGCTGGCTCCAGGTCTCGCCGCTCATGAACGCCGAGGGCGTGCCCACCTGGAAGCCCGGCGTGCCGCGCTCCACCAGCACCGAGCCGATGCCGCCCACGCCGGGGCCGAAGCGCACGTAGATGAGGAACAGGTCGGCTTCGGGGCTGTGCGTCGAGAACACCTTGCTGCCGTCGATCACGACCTCGTCACCCTCGATGCGGGCCGTCGTGCGCAGCTCGGTCACGGCGGAGCCGGCTTCGGGCTCGCTCATGCCCAGCGCGATCAGCTTCTTGCCGGCCAGCAGGTCGGGCAGGAAGCGGTCCTTCTGCTCGGCAGACGCGTACTCCACGAAGGTACGGATGGGGCCGAAGTTGCCCGCCTGCACGATGTCCGCGCTCTTGGGGCACACCAGGGCGACTTCCTGGATCGCCAGCACCGCGTGCATCAGCGTGCCGCCTTGCCCGCCATCCTTTTCCGGGAAGGCAATGCCCAGCAGTCCCTGCTCGGCCAGCAGTTGCGCGGTTTCCCAGGGGAAATGCGGCGAGTGGGCCCGTTCGAGTGCTCCAGCGGCGAGCTTGTCACGCGCAAAACGGGCAACGGAGTCGGCAAAAGCCTGGTGTTCTTCGCTCAGTTCAAAGTTCATGGCGGTTTCCTGGACAACGCGATTCGTGTGACGGAATCTTGATCCCGGGCGCCGCAAACGAGAACTTCGCATTGCACGCGGTGCGATGAAAAAAAGTCATGTCTGAGGCGTAGCGAGCCTGCTTGCGTGCATTCAAGAGGACTGACTTCTTGTCATGACATCATTGCGGGGAAATGACTGCACAGTTTCTCTTCCCGTCATGGCCAGGCGAATTCCACCGTTGAACCCGCTGCGCGTTTTCGAGGTCGTGGCCCGCACCCAGAACCTCACGACGGCGGCGCAGGAACTGCACGTCACCCAGTCGGCCGTGAGCCGCCAGATCGGCACGCTGGAGTCATACCTGGGGGTCGAGCTGTTCAAGCGCGTTCGTCACGGCGTCGTGCTGACCCGGGTCGGGCAGTCGTTTGCCAGCGAGATCGTTCCGGCGTTCGAGGCCATTGCCAACGCCACGGAGCGCCTGGTGAAAGGCACGAGCCAGGGTGCGCTGCGTGTGAGGACCTACACGACGTTCGCCGCCAAATGGCTCATCCCGCGGCTGCCGGAGTTCAAGCGGCTGTATCCGAACATCGACGTGCGCATCACCACCGCGGTGCCCGACGTCGACTTCGCCCGGGATCCCGTGGATGTCGCGATCCAGTACGGCGACGGCCGCTGGCCCCGCACGCAGACGGACTTGCTGTTCCTGGATGAGATCGAACCGGTGTGCTCGCCTGGGTTCCTGGCGGAGCATGCCCCTGACCCGCGGCATCCCGAGCAGGTGCTGGGCCAGCGCCTGCTGGTGTCGCATTACCGGCGCACGGACTGGGACGACTGGCTGTCCACCACGGGTCTTGCGGCCTGCGCCGAGGTGGCGGAGCGCATGAGCTTCAGCAGCTCGGTGTTGACCTGGCAGGCCGCGAAGGATGGATTGGGCATCGCGATGGGCCAGACGGCCCTGCTGCGGGCCGAGCTGGAGTCAGGCCAGCTGGTGTGCCCTTTCGGCCGGCCGTTGCAGCGCGACAAGGGCCACTACCTGGTGCGGCCCGAAGTGCAGCGGGCCTCCAAGAAGGTCACGGCGTTTCGTGAATGGCTGCTGGAGAGTGCGGCCAGCTTCGTGGCCGCCAGCTCCGACATGCATTGAGCCAGTGAGCTTCTTTCCGAGCCGCGCGGCTACCCGGATGGTGCGATGGCGCCCATCGCCACGCATGGCACACCATCCAGCGTTGTGCCTGCACCTACAGGTTACGGCACGAGATCAGCGATGGACGTGGCACTGTCGAGTTCCCAGAGCCGCTTGAGCAGTGATCGCGCACCATCGCTGCCCAGGACGGGCGACGCAAGCTCGATGAACTTCTCGCCAAGCTCATCGTCGGAGAGAGGCTGCTCGGGGTCTCCCTTGCGTGTTGGCTGGAAGAACTCTTCCTTGCGGCCATCGCGCGTTTCGATGACAACGCGTGCCGCACGCTGTCCGGGGAAACGCTTGTCCAGTTCGGGGTCGATTTCCAGGCTGATGCGCTCCATCAATGCGCGTGTGGCTGGGTCGTCGAGCCGCAGCGGCTCGAATGCGGACAGCCGCACACTGCCGTGCACCAGGGCCGTCGCGACCACGTAGGGAATGCTGAAGCGCGCCTCTGCCGCGGTGCTTGGCGCCGGGTTTCCCGCCACTTCGAGGGCTGGGCCATACGTCGCGATGCGGATGTGGGCAATCTGCGCTGGTGTCACGCCCATGCGCCTTTGCAGCGCGAGCGCGCCGTCGATGGGTGCAAATGTGTGCCCGCAGCAAGCATGATTCTTGAAAGTCATGCTGTTGATGTGGAACTTGGTTCCAAGCGTCTGCGTCGCTGCTGTCCAGTCGGGGCCGTCGCTCATGGCGCGGCCAATACCCGCTTCGCCATCGACCACGTCCAACGATCCGGTGACGCCAGCGCCTGCCAACTGGGCTGCGAGCAGTCCGCCTTCCGCAGCCCGCCCGGCATGCAATGGCTTGGACATGGAGTCCGAGCGGAAGGCCTGCTGCAGACCGGCAGCGAAAGTCGCGCAAGTCGCCAGCGCGTGTGCAAACCGTGTCGCGTCAAGCTGGTAGAGGGAGGAGGCCGCTGCAGCGGCCCCGAAGGTGCCCACCGTGCCCGTGTTGTGCCAATAGCGATAGTGAGTGCGTCCCATCGCTGCGCCAATGCGGGTGGAAATTTCATAGCCGGCCACGACGGCCTTCAGGAACTGCGCACCGCTGCAGCCACGTTCCTGGCCAACGGCCAGGGCGGCTGCGATCGTGGGCGCTCCTGGGTGGTAGATCGCTTCCCTGTAGATGTCATCGACTTCGACGGTATGCGCAGCAGTGCCGTTCACCAGCGCAGCCGCTCGAGCAGTGGCAGGCCGTCCCAGCGCCAGCCGCGCCCGGCCACGGTCAAGGTCGTCCACCAGGGCCTGCTCCATCAACTTCGCTGGCGCCGCCACGGCTCCGGGAAGCAAAGCCGCGTACCAGTCGATGACCGCCCGCTTGGCGTGGTACGCCACATCACCAGGCAATGAACTGGCGGTCAACTCGGCGCCGAAGTCGGCAAAAGTTTGAACTACGGTCATCTCTTTTCCAGAAGGTTTGGGTCGCCTGCAATAGTGCTTCCCGAGCGGAGATTCAAGTACTTCCCATTTGTCGCACTGTCATGACATTTGGTCATGGCAGCTGTATGGCGTCGCCAGTTCAGCCCCGACCAGGCATCAGTCGCGATCTTGTTGAAACTGCAACCAGGCTCACATGAGCGCGATTGACGCGCCGCCTCAAGCCATTCTCGATGACCGCAGCCGGTAGGCCCGCGCCTCGTAGGGGCGCAGGCTGAAGCCGCGGATGTCCTCGCCGGCATCGACGGGGTAGTTGGCGATCAGGAGCTCCCCTGCGTCGAAAACCAGGTCCCTGGGCAGCTCGCAGCGCGGCGTGCCAGCGCTGAAGTTGCAGATCACCAGCAGCCGCTCGTCGTCCATCGTGCGCGTGTAGGCGTAGATCTGCGCATGCCCGGCCAGCAGCAGCTCGTAGCGGCCATGCACCACCACCGGCAGCGTGCGGCGCAGCTCGATCAGCCGCCGGTAGTGGTGGAACACCGAATCCGGGTCGGCCATCGCCTGCCGCGCGTTCACCTCGCGGTGGTTGGGATTCACGCCGATCCACGGCGTGCCGGTGCTGAAGCCGGCATTGGGGCCGTCGGTCCACTGCATGGGCGTGCGCGCGTTGTCGCGGCTCTTGGCGTGGATGGCGGCCATCACCTGCGCCGGCTCCATGCCGCGCTCCTCCACCGCCTCGCGCCACAGGTTCAGCGTCTCGATGTCGCGGTACTCGGCGATGGAGCCGAAGCGCACGTTGGTCATGCCCAGCTCCTCGCCCTGGTAGACGTAGGGCGTGCCCTGCAGCAGGTGCAGGAAGGTGGCGAGCATCTTGGCCGACTCCACCCGCCAGCGCCCCTCGTCACCGAAGCGCGACACCGGGCGCGGCTGGTCGTGGTTGGAGAGGTAGAGGCTGTTCCAGCCGCGGCCATGCAGCTCTCGTTGCCAGCGCGACATCGAGGCCTTGAGGTCGCGCAGGTCCAGCGCCTTGAGGCCCCACTTGCCCAGGCCGAGCGCGGGATCGACGTCGAGGTCCACGTGCTCGAACTGGAACAGCATGTTGAGGAAACCCTCTTCCTCGTGCGTGAGCTGCACGCCGTGCTCGGGCGTCGCGCAGGGGGCCTCGCCGACGGTGATCAGGTCGTAGCGCGAGAGCACCTCGCTCTTCATCTCGCACAGGAACTCGCCCAGGCGGGGCCCGTGGAACACCAGCGGCCCCGGCGGCTGCCAGCGCCGCTGCGGCGCCGTCACGGGCGCATCGGGCAGGCCCGACGCCTTGGAGATCATGTTGATGACGTCCATGCGGAAGCCGTCCACGCCCTTGTCCAGCCAGAAGCGCATGAGCGCGTACACCTCCTGGCGCACCTTCGGGTTCTCCCAGTTCAGGTCGGGCTGCTTCTTCGAGAACAGGTGCAGGTAGTACTCGCCCGTGGGCTCGTGCAGGGTCCAGGCGGAGCCGCCGAAGGCCGAGGCCCAGTTGTTGGGCTCGGCGCCGTCGCGCGGCGGGCGCCAGATGTAGTGGTCGCGGTAGGGGTTGTCCTTGCCCTTGCAGGCCTCGACGAACCACGGGTGCTCGTCGGAGCTGTGGTTGACCACCAGGTCCATGACCAGCTTCAGCCCGCGCGCGTGCAGGGCCGCGAGCAGCGCGTCGAAGTCGGCCATGGTGCCGAACTCGGCCATGATGTCGCGGTAGTCGCTGATGTCGTAACCGTTGTCGTCGTTGGGCGACTTGTACACGGGCGACAGCCACACCACGTCCACGCCCAGGGCCTTGAGGTAGTCCAGCTTGCTCGCGACGCCGCGCAGGTCGCCGATGCCGTCGCCGTTGCTGTCGCAGAAGCTGCGCGGATAGACCTGATAGACCACGCTTTCCTTGAACCAGGGTTTCTTCATGTCGGCAGCTCCACCGTGCGCCGGCAGGCCAGGCCCGCGGCATCGAAAAGGTGCAAGCGCTCGGCCCGCAACCGCAGCGTCAGGCGCGCGCCCGGTGCCCGCGCGGCGGCGCCCTCCACGCGCACCGTCAGCGCGTCCAGCCCCGGGCCGGCATCGACGTAGAGCAGCGAGGTGTCGCCCAGGCGCTCGACGTGCAGCAGGCTCGCCGGCAGCGGCGCGCCCTCGCCTTCATCGGCCACCACCACGTGCTCCGGCCGCACGCCCACTTGCACGTCGGCCTGGCGCTCCAGGTGCCGCGCATCGACGGCCACGCGCACGCGCTGCCCGGCCAGCTCGACCTCGGCATGGCCGGCCTGCGCGTCCAGCAGCCGCGCCGGCAGCATGTTCATCCTGGGCGAGCCGATGAACTCGGCCACGAAGCGGCTGGCCGGGCGGTGGTAGAGCGCCATGGGCGGGCCTGCCTGCGCCACGCTGCCGCGCTCCTCGATCAGCGGGCCGGCGTGCAGCAGCACGATCTTGTCGGCCAGCGTCATGGCTTCGACCTGGTCGTGCGTCACGTAGACCATGCTGGCCGAGCCCAGGTCCCTGTGCAGCCTGGCGATCTCCAGCCGCGTCTGCGCCCGCAGCGCCGCGTCCAGGTTGGACAGCGGCTCGTCGAACAGGAACACCCTGGGCTCCTTGACGATGGCCCGCCCAATGGCCACGCGCTGGCGCTGGCCGCCGGACAGCGCCTTGGGCAGCCGCTCCAGCAGCGGCGTGAGCTGCAGCATCTCGGCCGCGGCCCTCACCTTGCGCTCGATGGCCGCCTTGTCCGCGCCCAGCGTGCGCAGCCCGAAGGCCATGTTCTCCGCCACCGTCATGTGCGGATAGAGCGCGTAGCTCTGGAACACCATCGCCACGCCGCGCTTGGCCGGCGGCAGGTCGTTGACGCGCTGGCCGCCGATGAGCAGGTCGCCAGACGTGATGTCCTCCAGCCCCGCGACCATGCGCAGCAGCGTGGACTTGCCGCAGCCCGAAGGGCCGACGAAGACGCAGAACTCGCCGCTGCCGACCTCGATGTCGGCATCCTTGATGACCAGGGGCAGCCCCGGCGCGTAGCGCTTGCGAACCTGGCGGAAGTCGATGCGGGCCATGAATGTCACCCCTTGACGGCCCCGGCGGTCAGGCCGGAGACGATCTTGCGTTGGAAGACGAGGACGAGCGCGATCAATGGCAAGGTGACGAGCACCGAGGCGGCCATGATCTTTCCCCACGGGATGTCGTACAGGCTGGCCCCGCTGATGAGCGAGATCGACACCGGCACGGTGCGCTCGTCGTTGTCGAGCACGAAGGTCAGCGCGAACAGGAACTCGTTCCACGCCGCGATGAAGGCCAGCAGCCCGGTGGACACCAGCGCTGGCCACAGCAGGGGCATGAACACCTGCCCGATGATGCGCAGCGGCCCGCAGCCGTCCATGATGGCCGCCTCCTCCAATTCCTTGGGCAACTGCTTCATGAAGGTGGTCAGCACCCACACGGTGAAGGGCAGCGTGAAGATCAGGTAGGGCAGCACCAGCCCGGCGGCCCGGTTGTAGAGGCCCAGCGCGCGGATCAGCTCAAACATGCCGGCCAGCACCGCCACCTGCGGGAACATCGACACCGCCAGGATCGTGCCCAGCAGCAGCCCGCGCCCCTTGAAGGAAACGCGCCCCAGCGCGTAGGCGGCCGTCACGCCCAGCGCCAGCGACAGCGCCACCACCGCGACCGACACGCCGATCGAGTTCAGCACGTGGCGCGGGAAGGGCTGCTCGCCATCCGAGAGCAGCGAGGCGTAGTTGCGCAGGCTGGCGCCGCTGGGCCAGAGGCTGGGGTCGAACAGCGCGCTGCCGGTCTTAAGCGAGGTGGAGAGCGCGTACAGGAAGGGATAGACCGAGACGAGGGTGACCAGGGCGGCCAGACCGTAGATCGCCGCCGACGCGGCGCGGGATCGTTGCGTGCTCATGGGGCATCCTCCAGCCGGCGGTCGCGGGCCAGCCGCATGACCAGCACGGTCGCCAGGCCGATCACCAGGAACAGCACGGTGGAGGCCGCGGAGCCATAGCCCATGTAGCCGTGCTCCACCATCTCGCGGCGCACGAAGCCGGACATGCTGATGGTGCTGGCGTCGTTGGACGTGAGCACGTAGATCAGGTCGAACACGCGCAGCGCATCGAGCAGCCGGAACACCACCGCCACCACCAGCGCCGGGCGGATCAGCGGCAGCGTCACGTACCAGAACACGCGCAGCGGATGCACGCCGTCCACGCGGGCGGCCTCGTAGCAATCCTTGGGCAGGGTCTGCAGCGCGGCCAGGATCAGCAGCGCCATGAAGGGCGTGGTCTTCCACACGTCCACCGCCACCACGGTCCACAGGGCGTAGGCCGGGTCGGCGGTCCAGGCGATGGGTTGCTGGATCAGGCCGGCCGTCAGCAGCAGGTGGTTGATGGCGCCGAACTGGTCGTGCAGCATCCAGCCCCACATCTTCGCGGACACGATGGTGGGAATGGCCCAGGGCACCAGCACCGCGGCGCGCACCAGCGCGCGGCCCTTGAACTCCTGGTTCAGCAGCAGCGCCACGCCCAGCCCGAACAGGGTTTCCAGCAGCACCGAGGCCAGCGCGAACTTCAGCGTGTTGGCGATGGCGATGCCCCAGTCGCTGGCCCAGAAGCCCTCGGTGTCGTTCGGGTTGAGGAACAGCCCGAGCTCGCCGAAGTAGTTGTCAAGGCCAACGAAGCGTGTTGCGTCGAGGTCGTTGAGGTCGGCATTGGTGAAGCTGAACCAGATCGTGCGCGCCAGCGGCCACAAGGCCACCGCCGCGAGCGTGACCAGCATCGGCGCCAGGAGCAGCCACGCAGCGCGCGAGCGCTGCGCCGACAGCGGCCGGCGCGATGCGCGCGGCCCGGCCAGCGGCGTCATGCGGTCGGTGCGCAGGCTACGCGGCATGGGAAGACTCGCTGCCCGTCGTCGTGGCGGCGCTCACCACCGGGTCCGCCGGATTCGCTTGAGCCGGCCTTCGAGGCGCCTGGCGCCATCCTCGGCGCCGAGCCGGCCCGACAGCACGTCGTGCGCGGTGTTCCACAGCGCCTGGCTGACCTCGGGATACCTGGCGCCGGTGACGGCGGAAGGCCGCGGCACGGCGTTGAGCATGACCTCGTACATCTCGGCCATGAAGGGGTTGGCCGCCAGCACCTCCTTGTCCTTGTAGAGCTCGGGCATGGTGGGGTTGAAGGAGTGCTTCACGGCGCGCTCCTTCTGGATCTCGCGGCTGCTGAGGTACATCACCAGGTCGGCCGCGGCCTCGGGGTGCTTGGAGTACTTGCTTACCGCCCACTGCCAGCCGCCCAGCGTGGCTGCATGCCGGCCCTCGCTGCCGCCGCGCGGCAGCGGCGCCACGCCCACCTTGCCCTTCACGGCGCTGTCCGCGCCCTGGCTCAGCGACCAGGCATAGGGCCAGTTGCGCATGAAGGCCGCCTTGCCGTTCTGGAACACGCCGCGCGCGTCCTCCTCGGCGTAGTTCAGCACCCCCTTGGGCGCGATGTGGCCGGGCCAGGACGCGGCCATCTTCAGCGCCTGCACCGTGGCCGGGCTGTTGACCGTGACCTGGCCGCCCGCATCGACGATCTGGCCGCCGAAGCTGCTGATCCACTCCAGCGCGTTGCAGCTCAGGCCCTCGTAGGCCTTGCCCTGGAACACGAAGCCGTGGAAGTCCGCGGCGCCGGCGGCGCGCTCGCCGTCCTGGATCTTCCTCGCCGCGGCATGGAGTTCCTGCCACGTCGTCGGCGGCTGCAGGCCGTACTTCCGCAGCAGGTCCTTGCGGTAGTACAGCATCCCGGCGTCGGCCATGTTGGGCATCGCCAGCAGCTTTCCGGCCACCGTGTTGTTGGCCACGATGGCCGGGAAGTGGTCCTTCTCCGCGCCCTTGCTGTAGGGCTTCAGGTCCAGCAGGTGGTCCTTGAAGACGCCGGGCCACACCACGTCGATGTTGAGCACGTCCAGGCCGCTGGACCGGGCCGCGAACATCTGCCGCAACAGCGACAGCATGTCGGTGCTGGAGTTCGGCAGGGTGAAGACCTTCACCGTGTGCCCCGTCCTGGCGGCCCACTGCGCCGAATGGCGCTTGCAGGTCTCGAAGTCCACGCCCACCGAGGTGCAGGAAATCGTGAGCGTCGCCGCCTGTGCCGAAGCCAGCGCCGCCGCGATCCCGACGGCGCCCACGAGGTCGTGCCATGCCTTCATGCCGATGTCTCCCGCGAGATGAGCAAGGCGGATTGATAAAAGTGATTCGAACAGTCCATGGTGGAGCCGGAAGCGCCTGGACGCGGCCAATGGCGTGCCCGGCGGCTCGCCGGTTCGCGCGCTGCGCGCCGCCTGAGGGCAGCATGGCGGCCATGCGCGGCGCTGCGGATGCGCCGGAAAGCGGGAGAAGACGGATGTTCATGGTGTGTGGCGAGGCCTTGATGGACGTGTTCGGTGCGGGAGACCGCGCCGAGGGCATGGCGCTGGACGCGCGCATGGGCGGCTCGCCCTTCAACGTGGCGCGGGGGCTGGCGCGGCTGGGCTGCGAGGTGGGTTTCCTGGGCGCGGTGTCCACCGACTTCCTGGGCGAGCGGCTGATGCGCTCGCTGCGACAGGAAGGCGTGGACACGGCCTGCGTCGTGCGGCTGGATGCGCCCACCACGCTGAGCCTGGTCGGGCTGGACGAGCACGGGGCGCCCTCCTACGCCTTCCACGGCACGGGCTGCGCCGACCGGCTGTTGCTGCCGCGGCATCTGGGCCCGCTGCCGGCCGCGGTGCGGGCGCTGCATTTCGGCTCCTACGCCATGGTGGTCGAGCCCATCGGGAGCACGCTGCGCGCCCTGGCCGCGGCCGAGCGCGGCCGGCGCCTGATTGCCTACGACCCCAACGTGCGCCTGAACGTGGAGCCCGGCCTGGCGCGCTGGCGCGAGACGGTGCAGGGCATGGCCGCCTGCGCCGACCTGGTCAAGGCCAGCGAGGAAGACCTGGGCCTGCTCTACCCTGGCCGTGCGGCCGAGGCCGTGGCGCAGGACTGGCTTGCCGCCGGCTGCACGCTGGCCGTGGTGACCCGCGGCGGCGCCGGCGCACTGGCCTTCCGCCGCGGCGAGCGGCTGGAAGTGCCGGCGCCGGCCACGGCCGTGGTGGACACCGTCGGCGCGGGCGACACCTTCCAGGCCGCGCTGCTGTGCGCCCTGGGCGAAGCGCAGGCGCTAAACGCTGCCGCGCTGGCGGCGCTGCCCGCGGCGCGGCTGGAGCAGGCGCTGGGCTTCGCCGCGCGCGCAGCGGCGCTCACCTGCTCGCGCCGTGGTGCCGACATGCCGCGCGCGGCGGAGCTGCGCTGATTTCAGTTCCTTCCGGCGGGGACAGCCTGGTGCCGGCACTGAGCCGACCTGATCGTGGAAAAGCCGCGCTCAGGGCCCCTCGGGCTCGCGGAGGGAAACGAAGCGGCACGCCAGCCCCGGAACCCTTGAGAAACCGCGGTCACCGGTAATGAACGCGTGCGGTGTGCCGGCCTTCAGGCAACCGGCGGCCTGCAGCGCATCCGGCGTGCGCAGTCCATGGCGGGCGCGCAGTGTCGTGGCCAGTTCGACCGTGGCCCGGTCCAGCTCCATCCAGTGCAGGTCGGGCGAGGCGAAGAAGCTGTCGTAGCGCGACAGCAGGGCGGCATCGGCCGCGCGCAAGGGCTTGATGCGGCATTCCAGCCACGACAGTCGGCTCATGGCGAGCGTCAGCCGCGCAGCCTCCGAAGCCAGCTCGCGCAGGCAGTCCTGCACGCGCCGGGCCTGTTCGGCCTCGCCTTCGAGCAGGTAGATCAGCGCGTTGGCATCCAGGAACGCGATCAACGCTCCCACCCGTCCCGCTCTTCATCGATCTGGCGATCGATGTCGGCCGTGCTGCGCTGTCCGCCGGGGGACTGTGCCAACAGCCAGTCCAGCGCCCCCGGGCCCGCGACAGCCTGGGCCTCGCCGGCGCGTGCCAGCAGGCGCTGGTAGTCCTGCTCGCTCAGCACCACGGCGGCGGGCCGGTTGCGCTTGAGGATGTGCAGCGGGCCGTGGCGCAAGCCTTCTTCCACGGCCGCCATGCCGCGCCGCTTGAGCTCCAGGGCAGGAAGGGTGTTCATGGGCATGCTCCGATCAGGATGGGAAAGTGTACCGTTTCAGGTACTTTCCCCTTGCTAGCAGCGCCGTCGCCCCGCCGGACCACGCCTCAGCGCAGCACCGGCTCCGCGCGCAGCCGCTGCGCCGCGAAATCGACGAAGGCCCGAACCTTGGCCGCCGCCTTGCGCCCGGCCGGATAGACCAGGTGCACCGGCACGGGCGGCGGCTCGTAGGCCTGCAGCACCACGCGCAGCCGCCCTTCCGCCAGTGGCCGGGCCACCTGGTAGGACAGGGCCCGCGTCAGCCCGTGCCCGGCCGCGGCGGCGTCGATGGCGACCTCGCCCAGGTTGGCGATCCACGGCATCTGCGGCTGCACGGTGTGCGTGCCCCCGTCCGGGAGTGAGAAGGTCCAGTGCGTGCCGCCCACGCCCAGTTGCGAGAAGCCGATCGCCCGGTGGCCGGCCAGCTCCTGCGGCGTCGCCGGCTCGCCGTGCGCCTCCAGGTAGGCCGGCGAGGCCACCGTTACCCGGCGCAAGGAGCCCACTTGCACGGCCGTCATGCTGGAGTCGGGCAGGTGCGCGATGCGCAAGGCCACGTCGAAACCCTCATCGACCAGGTGCACGATGCGGTCCACGAACAGGGTACGCACGCTGACCTTCGGGTGCTGCTGCAGGAAGTCCAGCACGATCGGCGCGATGTGGAAGCGCCCGAACAGCACCGGCGCGGTGATGGACAGCTGCCCCTGCGGCTCCACGTGCGCGCCCCGCGCCGCGGCCTCGGCCTCCTCCAGCTCGGACAGGATGCGCTTGCTGTCCGCCAGGAAGCGCTCGCCCACGTCGGTGAGGCGCACGCTGCGCGTGGTCCGGTGCAGCAGCCGCGCGCCCAGGTGCTGCTCCAGCGCCGCGACGGCGCGCGTGACGGCCGGCGCCGACAGGCGCAGCCGGCGCGCGGCGGACGCAAAGCCGCCCTCCTCGGCCACGGCGATGAACACGCGGAGATTCAACAGATCGCTCATGCCGCCATTTCATTTTTCGGAATGGTGATGTGTCAACGGCGGCGATTCTGTTTGCCGCATGCAATGAATATCGTGGCGGCCTCTCTCCACTTCTTCAGAGGCCACCCATGAGCTCCCAGCCAGTCATCCGGCTGTACGGCTACCCGCTGTCGGGCCACGCCCATCGCGTCCGGCTGTTCCTGTCGCTGTTGCAACTGCCGCACGAGGTGGTGGAGGTGGACCTGCTGCGCGGCGAGCACAAGCGGCCGGAGTTCCTGGCCATGAACCCGCTGGGGCAGGTGCCGGTGATCGAGGACGGCGACCTCACGCTGGCCGACAGCAACGCGATCCTGGTGTACCTGGCCGGCCGCTACGACCAGGGCGGGCGCTGGCTGCCCAAGGACCCGGTCGGCATGGCGCGGGTGCAGCGCTGGCTCAGCATCGCGGCCGGGCAGCTGTTATCCGGCCCCGGGCTGGCGCGCGTCGAAGTGGTGTTCAAGCGGCCCCGCGATCCCCGCCGCTTCGAAGTCGCCAGGCAGCTCTTCGCCATGATGGACGCGCACCTCGCGGCGCGGCCCTTCCTGGCGAGCGAGGAGCCGTCCATCGCCGACCTGGCGCTCTACACCTACACGGCGCACGCGCCCGAAGGCGGTGTGTCGCTGGAGCCGTATGCGCACCTGCGCGCCTGGCTGGGCCGCATCGAGGCCCTGCCCGGCTTCGTCGGCATGGCGCGCAACCCGCCGGCTGAGCCGCTGGTGGCCTGAGGAGGCGCTGCCATGGGCGAGTTCATCCCGAACGCCGGCTGGCCGCACGACGCCGCTCCCTTCCACGCCGGCGAGCAGGCCCTGCAGGCGCGCGCTGGCGTGCTGGAGCGCATGCGGCAGGTCGGACGCCGCGTCATCCGCGGCCACATGCCGGAGGAGCACCGCGAGCTGTTCCAGAAGCTGCCCTTCCTGCTGCTCGGGGCGCTGGACGGGCGGCAGCGCCCCTGGGCCTCGATGCTGGTCGGGGAGCCGGGATTCGCCACCGCGCCCGACGCCCACAGCCTGCGCATCGGCGCGCTGCCGGACGCGCAGGACGCCCTGGCCGATGCCGTGCGTGCCGGTGCGCAGGTCGGCCTGCTGGGCATCGAGCTGTCCACCCGGCGCCGCAACCGCATGAACGGCCCGGTGGCCGAGCGCGGCGAAGGCCACTTCCGCGTGAGCGTGCAGCAGAGCTTCGGCAACTGCCCGAAGTACATCCAGGCGCGCGAGTTGCGGCTGCAACCGGAAGCGGTGTCGGGCGATCCGGCCCTCGTGACGGCCGGGCTGCTCCCGCCCGAAGCCGTGGCCTGCGTTGCGCGGGCGGACACCTTCTTCATCGCCACGGCCTCGGCCGACGCGGCCCGGCGGGACGCGTCGCCGAATGGCGGCGTGGACGTGTCGCACCGTGGCGGCAAGCCGGGCTTCGTGCGCGTCACGCAGGAGGACGGCCACAACGTGCTGATCTCGCCCGATTTCGCGGGCAACTCCTTCTTCAACACGCTGGGCAACCTGGCGCTGAACCCGCGCGCCGGCCTGCTGTTCGCGGACTTCGCGCAGGGCCACCTGCTGCAGCTCACCGGTGAGGCGCAGGTGCTCTGGGAAGGCGAGGAGCTGAAGGCCTTCGCCGGCGCGCAGCGCCTGCTGAAGTTCCGGGTGGACGAGGCGCGTTGGCGGCCCGGGGCGCTGCTGCTGCGCGCCGCGGGCGTGGAGTACGCGCCGCAGCTCGCCGCCACCGGCTCGTGGGACGCGTTGGCGGGCGCTGCGCGGTGAACCCGTGTAGCGCCGCGCTGGCGGCTCAGCCCGCCTTGAGCGTCGCCAGCGCCTGCGCCTGTTCCGTCGCGCGCTTCTCCAGCATGCGGCGCACGCGCACCAGCCCGACGTCGTGCTCGTACAGGAACTCGCGGTTGCGCGCGTCCTCGGGCATCGACTCCAGGACGAACTGGTCCTGCTCCAGTACCGCCCAGTGCAGGCCCTCCAGGCGGTTGCGGTAGAGGAAGCGCCACACGTCGCGCTGCCAGCCCTGCACCTTGCGCGTGCGCCAGAAGTAGACCTGCGTGTGCTTGTCGTCCACCGGCGTGGCGAAGCCCACGATGCCGAAGGAGCCGCCGGGCCCGTAGCGCTTCTGGTACGGGATCGCCAGGCGCAGCCACAGGCAGCCCGTGTCGCCCAGTTCCACCCAGTCGAAGTTCACGCCGCGCTGGCCCGTCTTCTCGAACACCAGGCCGGTCTCCGTCTTGCGCACCCGCATCTCGGCCGACTTGTCGCCCTCGGCCATCGAGTGCGAGGTGGCGTGCAGGTAGGCGCCGTGCATCGGGTCCATCACGTTGTCGATGGCGTAGCGGTAGTTCACCTTCCAGTTGGACACGCACAGGAAATGCGAGAACTCGTCCGACACCAGGTCCTCCGGCAGCTCCAGCGGCGCCGGCTCGGCCTTCGGGTCGATGCCGAACCACAGGAAGATGGCCCCGGCGCGCTCCTGCACCGGGTAGCTGCGCACCTGTTGCCGGCCCTCCATGGGGCAGTTGCCCGAGGCCGGCACCTTGGCCACCACGCCGCAGCCGTCCACCTCCACGCCGTGGTACCAGCAGGCCACGCGGTCGCCCAGGTTCCAGCCCAGCGACAGCCGTGCGCCGCGGTGCGGGCAGCGGTCCTCCAGCGCGTGCACCTGGCCCTTGCCGTCGCGCCACAGCACGATGCGCTCGCCCAGCCGCGTCACGCCCACCGGCGCGTTGTTCACCTGCCAGCTCGGCGCCACCGGCCACCACAGGTTGCGCACGCCGGTGTTGAGGATGCGCTGGGCCTCGGCCTTCACCAGCGCGTCTTGATCGGAAGTTCCCATGCTCGTCTCCAGTGCAAGGTGTTCGGGTTCAGGCGCCCAGACGGGCCATCTCGGTTTCGAAGCTCTCCACCGTCCAGGGCTGGCCGCCGGGCGCGCGCAGGCCCTGCGCGTTGAGCCCGGCCACCACTTCCTCGGCCGTCTCGGCGCCCTGCTGGAAGACGACTTCCAGCGCGTCGCCCAGCGCGTTCTCGTAGTCGGTGGGCGCGGCGGTGCGGGTCTGCCACACGATGTTGGGCATGCGGCCCGGTTCCTCGATCTGGCCCTTGCCGGCCACGTTGTTCGGGCACGGCGATTCCCAGGGCTTGAGGCTGGGGTTGTGGTCGAGCTGCAGCGCGTTGGGATTGGTGCTGATGAACTGCACCTTGGCCAGCAGGTAGGGATTGAAGTCCATGGCGGTCTCCGGTGTGAGGCTTGTTGGGGGGGGCGGGCTCAGTCCAGCGGGACCGGGCACACCTCGATGCGGCTGTCCACCACGCGCACGGGGAACGCGCGCAGGTCGCGGCAGGGCTCGCCGCGCAGGTGCTTGCCGGTGGTGACGTCGAACACGGCGTTGTGCAGCGGGCACTCGACCTCGCAGCCGTCCACGAAGCCCTGCGTCAGCAGCGCCATCGCGTGCGGGCAGACGTCCTCGACGGCGTGCAGCTCGCCGTCCACTTCATAGATGCCCAGCTTCAGCTCGCCGACTTCGGCGGCCAGGGGGTTGTCGGTTTCGACCTGCTCGCGGTGGCCGACGGGGGTCCAGTTGCTCATGGCTTGTCTCCTTGGTGTTTCAGGCGCTCGCTGCCGTCGTGGGCAGCTTCTGAAGATCGACGCCGGCGTCGGCCAGCGCCTCGATGGCGGGGAAGCGGTCCTGCAGCATCCACTTGCGCGCGACCTTGATCTCGCGCCCGGCATTGACCGCGGCGACGGCCCGCACGCGCGCGCCCTCGCAGAAGAAGAAGATGCGCTGGCGCTTGGCGGGCACCACGCGCTCGACGATGCGCAAACGCTCATCGGGCAGCCCCAGCAACTGCAGGTTGTCCTCGTACTGGTCGGACCAGAACCACGGCGCGCCCTCGGCCAGCGGGTCGTGCGCCACGCCCAGCGCCGCCTTGGCCGCGGCCACCGCCATCCGCTGCGCGTTCTCCCAGGACTCGATGCGCTGCCGGCGCCCGCCGCCCTGCAGCGCGTTGGCCATGTCGCCCACCGCGAACACGGCCGGGTCGGCGGTGCGGCCCGAGGCGTCGGTGAGCACGCCGTTGTCGCAGGCCAGGCCCGCCGCGGCGGCCAGGCCATCCTCGGCCACCAGCCCGATGCCCAGCACCAGCGCGTCGCCTTGCAGCGTCTCGCCGCCCGCCAGGCGCAGCCGCACGCCGTCCTCGCCGGGTTCGACCTGCTGCACCGCCTGGCCCAGCCGCAGCGTCACGCCATGGCCTTCGTGCAGCGCCTGCAGGTGCGCCGACACGCAGGCCGGCACGGTGCGCACGCACAGGCGCGGCGCCGCTTCCACCACGGTGACCTCGCAACCGCGCTGGCGCGCCGAGGCGGCCACTTCCAGACCGATCCAGCCGCCGCCCAGCACCAGCAGGTGGCGCGAGGACTCGATCAGCGCCTTGATGCGCTGCGCGTCCTCCCAGCTGCGCAGCGTCGCCACGCGCGGATGCGGCGCCAGCCCCGGCAGCGTGCGCGCCCGCCCGCCCTGCGCCAGGAACAGCCAGTCGTAGCTGGTCTCGCTGCCGTCCGCGGCGCGCACGCGGCGCGCCTCGCGGTCGATGGCATTGACCGCCGCCGCCCGCCACTCGACGCGCAGCTCATCGGCCTTGGCCGCCGTCAGCAGCGCCAGTTGCGGCAGGTCGGCCGTGCCGTGCAGCACCGCCTTGGACAGCGGCGGGCGGTCGTAGGGCAGGTGCGGCTCATCGCCGAACATGACGATGCGCCCGTTGAAACCTTCGGCGCGCAGGGTCAGCGCCACCCAGCGGCCGGCCTGGCCGGCGCCGACGATGACGGCGGTGCGGTTGTCTTCCATGTCGATGTCCTGGTGCTGCGGGCGGTACGGGTGCGCTTCAGTCGCGCTTGTCGGTCAAGAACTTGCCGTCGGCCTGGCGGCCCTTCTGGCGGCGGGTGCGGCCGTCGAGGCCGCCCTCGATGGCCCATTCGGCGAACACCGTGGGGCCGGGTTCGAAGTCGCGCGGCTCCCAGGCCTCGGTCAGCTCGTCCTCGTCGGCGTAGTACTCGATCAGGCCCCCCGCCGGATTGCGGAAGTACCAGAAGTAGGCCGAGGAAATCGGGTGCCGGCCCGGGCCGAGCTGCGTGTCCCAGCCCTGGCCGCTGAAGTACAGGCCACCGCCGAAGACCTCGTGGATGTCGCGCACCGTGAAGGCCACGTGGTTGAGCCCGCGGCGGCCGTCCGGCGTGCGCAGCAGGAACAGGTCGTGGTGCCCGCCGCGCGGCGCACAGCGCATGAAGGCGCCGCGCTCCGGGTAGCGGTCCGAGGTGACGAAGCCCAGCGAGGCGTAGAACGCCTGCGTCGCCTCCAGGTCGGCCACGAAGAACACCACGTGGCCCACCTCGACGGGCTGCGCGCGCTCGTACACCGTGCCGGGCTGATCCACGCGCTCGCGCCGGTCCCAGGTGTTGCTCACGGTGCCCCGCGCCTGCACCGGCCGCTTGACGCTGACCTGGAAGCGCACGGCCATGCCGTTGGGATCGGTGCAGCCGAAACGGCGGCCGCCCTCCTCCTCCACGAAGCCCGGCGCCTGGCGCAGCTGCTCGCGCAGCGCCCGCAGGCTGGCCTCGCTGTCCACGCCCCAGACCACCTCGCGCAGCGTGGGGCCGTCCTCGAAGGGCGCGGGCAGCGCCACCTGCCGCGGATCGGCCACCGACACGCGGCAGCCGTTGAGGCATTCGAACACCAGCCGCTCCGGCGTGTCCTGCACCAGCGTCAGGCCCCAGTCCCGCAGGAAGCTGCGGCAGGTGCCCAGGTCTTCGGCGCCGTAGGTGATCTCGTCGATGCCCAGGATCATGTTGCTCTCCATGGGTTGATGGCTCATTCGGCACTGATGCCGAATTCCTTGACCAGCCGGCCGAAGCGCTCGTCATCCGCGGCGATCTGCTTGGCCAGCGCCGCGGGCTCGCCGCCCACGGCTTCGACGCCCAGGGCGTTCATGCGCGCCACCACGTCGGGCATCTTCAGGATCTCGTTCATCAAGCCGTTGAGCTTGGCAACCACGGGCTGCGGCAGGTTCTTCGGCCCCAGCAGGCCCATCCAGGCCGTCACCGTCACGTCCTTGTAGCCCAGCTCCGCCAGCGTGGGCACGTCGGCCAGCAGCTTCGAGCGCTGCGCGCCGGACACCGCCAGCGGCACCAGCTTGCCGGCCTCCAGGTGCGCCGTGACGGCCGCCGGCGTGACCCAGCCGACCGAGACGTGGCCGCCCAGCGTGTCGTTGACCACCGGCGCCACGCCGCGGTAGGGCGCATGCGTGATCTTGGTGCCCGCGGCCTTGTTGAGCATCTCGCCCACGACGTGCATGGGCGAGCCCGCGCCCGGCGTGCCGTAGGTCAGCGCCTTGCCGCCGCGCGCCTCGCCGAGCAATTGCTGCATGTCCTTCGCGCCGCCCTTGGCCGTCACCGCCAGCAGCGGCACGTTGCCGGCCAGGATGATGGGCGTGAAGTCCTTGTTGACGTCGTGCGCGGTGTTCGGGTGCGGCTTGAGCGTGTGCTGCGCGATGGCGAAGGTGCTGGGCACGAACAGCAGCGTGTGGCCGTCCGGCGCGGCCTTGGCCGCGGCGGCGGCGGCGATGGTGCCGCTGGCGCCGGGACGGTTGTCCACGATCACCTGCTTGCCCAGCTTGGCCGTGAGCTTCTCGGCGAAGACGCGCGCCAGCACGTCCGAGTCGCCGCCGGCCGGGTAGCCGTTGATGATGACGATGGGTTTGCTCGGCCAGGCCTGGGCCCAGGCCGCGGGGGCGGACAGGGCCAGGGGCAGCGTGGCCGCGGCCAGGCACATGCGCAATGCAGCTTTCATGACGACTTCCTATGTCTTGATTGCGCTGCGCGACGCCGATCGAAGATGCGTTCGTGGCCGCGCGGGGCGAGGTTCAAAGGGGTGGGCCTGGCGTCAGGCCGCCCAGGGCAGGGGAGATTCGTTCAGGCCCCAGTACAGGCTCTTCTGCTGCATGTACTCCAGGAGGCTGTGGCGCCCTTTCTCGCGGCCCATGCCGCTGTCGCGCCAGCCGCCAAAGGGCGTGGACACCGAGAACTGCTTGTAGGTGTTGATCCAGACCGTGCCGGCCTGCAGCCGGCGCGCCAGGCGCCAGGCGCGCTTGTAGTCGCGCGTCCACAGGCCCGCGGCCAGCGCATACACGCTGTCGTTGGCCTGCGCCACCAGGTCGTCCTCGTCGTCGAAGGGCAGCGCCACCAGCACCGGGCCGAAGATCTCCTCCTGGCAGATGGACTGGTCGTTGCGCAGGCCCTCGATGATGGTCGGCGTGTAGAAATAGCCGGACTGCAGCGCCGCGTCCTGCGGGCGCTGGCCGCCCGTGAGCAGCCGCCCGCCGTCGGCCAGGCCGCGCGCCACGTAGCGCTCCACCGTCTCGCGGTGCGCGGCCGACACCAGCGGCCCCATGTGCGTGCGCTCGTCCAGCGGGTCGCCCACGCGCAGCGCGCGCGCCCCCGCCACCAGCCGGTCCATGAAGGCGCCGTAAAGGCGGCGCTGCACGAACAGGCGCGAGCCGGCGATGCAGGACTCGCCGGAGCTGCTGAAGATGCCGTAGAGCACGCCGGCCACGGCGTGGTCCAGGTCCGCGTCCTCGAACACCACCGTGGGCGACTTGCCGCCCAGCTCCAGCGACACCGGCATCATCTTCTCGGCCGCGTGGTGCGCGATCTGGCGCCCGGTGCTGGTGCCGCCCGTGAACGCCACCCGCTTCACCAGCGGATGTTTCACCAGCACGTCCCCGATGACCGAGCCCTTGCCGGGCAGGACGCTGACCATGCCGGCCGGCACGCCGCACGACTCGCAGATGCGCGCCAGCTCCAGGGCGGCCAGCGGCGTGATCTCCGCGGGTTTCACCACCACCGCGTTGCCCGCGGCCAGCGCCGGGGCCATCTTCTGCGCCTCGCTGGCGATGGGCGAGTTCCACGGCGTGATCGCCGCCACCACGCCCAGCGGCTCGTGCACGCTCATCGTCACGTGGCGCCCGCGCTGCGGCGTGAGCTGGTCCTCCAGCGTCTCGCAGGCCGCGGCGAAGAACTGGAAGGTGCCGGCGGCGCTGTCCACCAGCGCGCGCGTCTCCTGGATCGGCTTGCCGTTGTCGCGGCGCTGCAGGTGCGCCAGCTCCTCGCGCCGGGCGCGGATGGTCTCGGCAATCCGGTACAGCACCGCCGCGCGCTCGTGCGGCAGGCGCTGCGACCAGTCGCCGCGCTCGAAGGCGGCCTGCGCGCGCTCCACGGCCTCGGTCGCGTCCTCGGCGTTGGCGGCATGCAGCTCGGCCGTCACGCTGCCGTCGGCCGGGTAGAGGCTGGCGTAGGCCGCGCCGCGCCCGCGGCGCCACTCGCCCGCGACGTTGATGGGCAGGTCGCGCAGCGGGAGCCGGTCCTGCAGGGGTTCGTTGAGTTGGCTCATAGGGACACCGCGTGGGAGGCGTTGTGGATGGCGCGCACGACGCTGTAGACGGTCAGCGCGGAGGTCTTGGGATTGGCCGGCAGCGGCTGGCCTTCGAGCGTGATTTCCAGGCGGCCGAAGGTGCCCTGGGCCACGACACGGTGCACGTTGCGCTGCACGCCGGGGTCGGCCACCAGCGTGGCGCGCGTGCGGTCCAGCCCCAGCCCGGCCAGCGACACGGTGGCCGCGACGTTGGCGTTCTTCGGGTACAGCCGCGCCGCTTCGCGCGCGCTGCCCTCGAAGATCACCGTCGGCTCGGTCAGCGAAGCCAGGTCGAAGTCCTGTTCCGCCGGCGTGCCGCGCCAGCTCAGCGGCGGCTTGCGGCCCACGTAGTCCACGCTGTCCAGGCCGCCGATGCGCGCCGCCGCCAGGGCGTCGATGCCGCCGATGGCGCCCGACACCAGCGACACGTGCGTGCCGCCGCGCGCCGCCGCGGCTTCGAGCGTGAGCATCGCGTCCGCGTCGTGCAGCGCGCCGATGGAGGCCACCACCGCCGGGATGCCGGCTTCCAGCGCCGGCAGCACGTGCTGGCCGACGGCGCCGTGGCCGGCGCACTCCACCAGCAGGTCCGGGCGCTGGCCGTCGCCCAGGTCCACGGCTTCCAGCACGCGGGCCATCGGCGCGACGCGCCCGCACACGGCTTCGGCTTCGGCGCGGTGCGAGGCCGGCACGATCACCTGCGTCACGCGCACCTCGGCGTCGCCGCGCAGCAGATCGATGACGGCGCTGCCGATCGCGCCGCAACCCACCAGGGCAAGCTTTCTCATGGCTGCGTCCCCCGCTTCAGTGCGCGGCCTTCACGGGCGGGCCGGCAAAGGCGGTCTTGAAGCCGCCCACCGACAGCATGTCCACCTCCAGCAGCGCGGGCCCCGGGGTGGCGGCCATCTCCTGCAGCTGGCCTGCCGCCTGTCCCAGGTGGGCGATGCGCTGGTGCTGCAGGCCCAGCGAGCGCGACAGCAGCGCGTAGTCGGGCGTGTGCAGGTCCGCGTACACGCGGCGGCCGCCGTACTGCGCGTCCTGGATGTTCTTGATGACGCCGTAGCCGCGGTCGTTCATCAGCACGATGCCCAGGTCCACCTTCTCCTGCACGGCCGTCGCCAGCTCGCCCAGGTTGAGGATGAAACCGCCGTCGCCCGCCAGGCACCAGGTCTTCTTGCCCGTGCCGTAGGCCTGCGCGCCCACTGCCGCGCCGATGGCCATGGCCAGGCCCTGGCCGATGCCGCCGCCCAGCGCATGCACGCCGGCGCGCGGGTCGTGCAGCTTCAGCTCCCGGTTGCCCCAGGTGCTGTTGGACACCGTCACGTCGCGCACCCAGTTGAACCGCGTGCCGGCCACGCCCTGCAGCGCATCGACCAGCTCGCTGTAGGGGCCCAGGCCGTCGCGCAGCGCGCCCACCACCTGGCCGCGCACGCGCCCCAGGTCTTCGGCGAAGGCGGGATCGACGCGCAGCCGGCCTTCGAGCCGGTCGGCCAGCGCGTTGAGCGTCAGCGCCGCGTCGCCGCAGACGAACTGCTCGCTCTCGTAGCAGCGCCCTTCCGCGGCCGGATCGGCGTCGATGCGGTACAGCGGCTGCGGCAGCTTCAGCTTGTACTTCAGCGTCTCGTTGCCGCGCAGGCGCGAACCCACCACCAGCATCGCGTCGCAGGTCTGGTAGAAGCCCTCGACGGCCGGCTGCAGGTTGTAGGCGCCCAGCGACAGCGGGTGCGTCTCGGCCACCACGCCGCGGCCCTGGGTGGAGGTGACCACGCCGATGCCCAGCGCCATCAGCCGCGCCACCGCCGCGCCGGCGCCGCGCGCGCCGCCGCCCAGCCACAGCAG
>NZ_CALAOH010000199.1 GCF_937926365.1 uncultured Azohydromonas sp.
CGTGGACTTCCGGCGCGGGCCAGGCCAGCGGCGTGGCCGCCGGCTGCCACAGCGTCCAGGCGCGGAAGAGACCGAAGGGATAGCTGGTCTGCACGCGCAGCGGGGGCAGCGCGTGGTGGCCGCGCGCCGGGGGCGTCCACTGCAGTTCCACCACGGCGTGTCCCTCGGCCGGCACGTCCACCCAGGCCGCGCGCGTGCGGGCGTCGTCCCACACCAGCGCGATGCCGTGGCGCGCCGGCCCGGCGTTGAGGCATTCCACCTGCAGCGGCAGTGGCTGCCCCGCGAAGCCCGGCATGGGCTCGCGCAACTGCAATTGCAGCCCGCGCAGCGTGCGGTGCGTCTGCAGCATGGAGGCGAAGGCCGTGCCGCCGAGGACGAAGGCCAGCAGGTAGCCCAGCGAGAGCTGCAGGTTGATGGCCGCCAGCAGCATCAGCGCCAGCACGGCGCCGAACACCCAGCCCGCGCCGGTGGGCAGGATGTAGAGCGTGCGCTGCCCGATCACCCAGCGCGCGCTGCGCGGATGGCGGCGCAGGAGCCAGCGCTGGAACAGGGCACGCATGCGCAGCCGCGGGTTCAGGGCAGAGCCACCGCTTCGACCATCGCGCGCACTTGCGCCGCGCGTCCGCGCCCGCTGTCGGCCGCCACCTGCAGCCGGTGCGCCAGCACCTGCACCGCCATAGCCTGCAGGTCGTCGGGGGCCACGTAGTCGCGCCCGTGCAGCAGGGCGCGGGCGCGCGCGGCGCGCAGCCAGGCGATGCCCGCGCGCGGGCTCAGCCCCTGGCTGAACCAGCGTCCGTCGCGCGTGGCGGCGATGAGCGCCTGCAGGTAGTCCAGCAGCGCGTCCGAGGCGTGCACGCGCAGCACCGCCTGCTGCGCCGCCAGCAGCCCTTCGGGCGTCATCACCGGCTCCAGCCGCGCGATGGTGCCGCGGCGGTCCTCGCCAGCCAGCAGCGCGCGCTCGCTGGCGCGGTCGGGGTAGCCCAGCGTCAGGCACATCAGGAAACGGTCGAGCTGGCTCTCGGGCAGCGGGAAGGTGCCGAGCTGGTCGCCGGGGTTCTGCGTGGCGATGACGAAGAAGGGTGTCGGCAGCGCGCGCGTCTGGCCCTCAATGGAGACCTGCTGCTCCTCCATCGCCTCCAGCAGCGCGCTCTGCGTGCGCGGCCCGGCGCGGTTGATCTCGTCGGCCAGCAGCACCTGCGTGAACACCGGCCCCGGATGGAAAACGAACTGCTCGCGGCTGCGCTCGTACACGCCCACGCCCAGCAGGTCGCTGGGCAGCAGGTCGGCGGTGAACTGCGCCCGCGTGAAGCGCAGCCCCAGCGACACCGCCAGCGCGTGCGCCAGCGTGGTCTTGCCCACGCCTGGCAGGTCCTCGATGAGCAGGTGCCCGCCGGCGAGCAGGCAGGCGACGCAGTCCTCGATCTGCGCGTGCTTGCCCACCACCACGGCGCCGATCTGTTCCACAAGCCTCTGAAGGGGTTCCGCGGGTCGCGCATTCATGGGGGCACCTTAAATCACAATCGGCGCTGCCATGACGACCGCCTACTACAGCCACCCCGCGTGCCGTGCACACGACATGGGCGCGGGACATCCGGAGTGTCCGCAGCGGCTCGATGCCATCGCGGACCATCTGCGTGCCACCGGCCTGGACATCGCGCTTGATTGGCGCGAGGCGCCACCGGCCACCCTGGACGCCCTGGAGCTCGCGCACAGCGCCCACTACGTGCTGGAGATGCAGGACCTGCTGCAGCGCCTGCGCGACCAGGGCGAGCGCCGCGCGCTGGACCCCGACACCTATGCCGGACCCGCCACCTGGGACGCGGCGCTGCGCGCCGCGGGCGCCGCGGTGGCCGCCACGGACGCGGTGATCGACGGCAGCGCGAGCAACGCCTTCTGCGCCGTGCGCCCGCCCGGGCACCACGCCACGCGCGACGCCGCCATGGGCTTCTGCTTCTTCAACAACGTGGCGGTGGCCGCGCGCCACGCGCTGGACGTGCGCGGGCTGCAGCGCGTGGCGATCGTGGACTTCGACGTGCACCACGGCAACGGCACCGAGGACATCGTCGCCGGCGACGAGCGGGTGCTGATGCTGAGCTTCTTCCAGCACCCGCTGTATCCGGGCAGCGGCGCCGTGCCGCTGGGCACCAACATGGTCAACGTGCCGGTGCCGCCGTACACGCGCGGCCCCGAGGTGCGCGAGCTGATCGAGGCGATGTGGATGCAGCGGCTGGAGGAGTTCAAGCCGCAGATGGTCTTCTTCTCCGCCGGCTTCGACGCGCACCGCGACGACGACCTGGGCCAGCTCGGCCTGGTGGAGGCCGACTACGCGTGGATCACGCGGCGCATCAAGGAGGTGGCCGAGCGCCATGCCGGCGGGCGCATCGTCTCCTGCCTGGAGGGGGGCTACGACCTGGGTGCGCTGGCGCGCAGCGTGGCGGCGCACCTGCGCGTGCTGGCCGACCTGACGACCTGAGCCCGCCGGTGTGCGCCGCGCGGCGCGCCTTCAGGCCGGATCCGGGCGTTGAATGAAACGGACCACGGCGCCGCGGCTGCCGTGGCCGAGGCGTCCGCTGGCGACGCCTCGATGAAAAACGAGGGGAAGCATGACTTCGACCAACCTGCAGGGGCTGCTGGCGTCGCTGACGCAGCGTGGCCTGCTCATCGAACTGGGCACGCTGGCGGCGTGCCTGGGCCTGGCCTGGACCGTGACGTGGCTGCTGGGCCGGCGTCGCTCCGGCGCCCAAAGCGTCTGGCTGGGTGAGCAGGTCGTGGACGGCGTGCTGTTCCCGGTACTGGCGCTGGCAGGCGTGTTCGCCGCGCGCTGGGGTCTGCAGGTGGGCGGCGTGCTGCCGCGCCCGGTGCTGCTGCAACTGGCGGTGCCGGTGCTGGCCTCGCTGCTGATCATCCGGCTGGGCGTGCGGGTGATGCAGGTGGCGTTTCCGCGCTCGCAGCTGGTGCGGGTGGTGGAGCGCACGCTGTCGTGGCTGGTGTGGATCGGGCTGGTGCTGTGGCTCACCGGCGTGTTGCCGCTGCTGCTGCGCGAAATGGATGAGATCCACTGGAAGGTCGGTGGCGGCGACGTCTCGCTGCGCAGCCTGGTGGAAGGCGCGCTGTCCTCGGTGGTGGTGATGGTGCTGGCGCTGTGGCTGTCCGCGGCCATCGAGACGCGGCTGCTTTCCGGCACTGCCGAGCCCGGCTTCGGCGGCAACCTCTCGCTGCGCAAGATCGCCGCCAATGCCACGCGCGCGCTGCTGCTGCTGGTGGGGCTGCTGCTGGCGCTATCGGCCGCGGGCATCCCGCTGGGGGCGCTGTCGGTGTTCGGCGGCGCGTTGGGCGTGGGCATCGGCTTCGGCCTGCAAAAGCTTGCCTCCAACTACGTCTCGGGCTTCGTGATCCTGGCCGAGCGCAGCCTGCGCATCGGCGACGTGGTGAAGGTGGACAACTTCGAGGGCCGCATCACCGACATCAACACGCGCTTCACCGTGGTGCGCGCACTCAACGGGCGCGAGTCCATCGTGCCCAACGAGTTGCTGATCACGCAGCGGGTGGAGAACCTGTCGCTGTCGGACCCGCGCGTGGTGCTGAGCAGCGTGGTGCAGGTGTCCTACGGCACCGACCTCGACGCGCTGATGCCGCGCCTGGTGGAGGTGGTGCGTGCGGTGCCGCGGGTGCTGGCCGACCCGGGCCCGGGGGTGCAGCTCAGCAGCTTCGCCGCCGACGGGCTGGAGCTGACGGTGTCGTACTGGATCGGCGACCCCGAGAACGGCTTTGGCGGCGTGCGCAGCGACGTCAACCGCGCGCTGCTGCGCGAGCTGCAGAGGCTGCATATCGACATTCCCTTCCCGCAGCGCGTGGTGCAGGTGCAGGCGGCGCCGGGGGCGGAGGCCGCGGCGCAGCTGATGCACCCGGGCGCGCCGGCGCCTTCATCTGCGTCTGCGTCGCCCCAGCCCCAGGCACCGCAGGGCATACCGTCGCGCGGCTGAGATCGACGGACGGCTCGCAGCGCAGCTGCCCGGGTGAAGAACGAAAAACGGCGCCCGAGGGCGCCGTTTCCGCTTCAGTGCCTGGAGGAGCTCAGGACTCAGGCCACCGCGACGGGGATCTTGCCGATCTTGGCCTGCCACTCGGCGGGGCCGGTCTGGTGCACGCTGGTGCCGCTGGCGTCCACGGCCACGGTCACGGGCATGTCCTTGACCTCGAACTCGTAGATGGCTTCCATGCCCAGGTCGGCGAAGCCCACGACCTTGGCCGACTTGATGGCCTTGGACACCAGGTAGGCGGCGCCGCCCACGGCCATGAGGTAGGCGCTCTGGTGCTTGCGGATGGCCTCGATGGCGGCGGGGCCGCGCTCGGCCTTGCCCACCATGGAGATCAGCCCGGTGTTGGCCAGCATCATCTCGGTGAACTTGTCCATGCGCGTGGCCGTCGTCGGGCCGGCCGGGCCCACCACCTCGTCACGCACCGGATCGACCGGGCCGACGTAGTAGATGACGCGGTTGGTGAAGTCCACCGGCAGCGGCTCGCCCTTGGCCAGCATGTCCTGGATGCGCTTGTGCGCGGCGTCGCGGCCGGTGAGCATCTTGCCGTTGAGCAGCAGCGTGTCGCCGGGCTTCCAACTCGCCACTTCTTCCTTGGTCAGCGTGTCGAGGTTGACCTGCTTGCTCTTGTTGTAGTCGGGCGCCCAGGCGACGTCGGGCCACAGGTCCAGGCTCGGCGGCTCCAGGTAGGCCGGGCCCGAGCCGTCGAGCACGAAGTGCGCGTGGCGCGTGGCGGCGCAGTTGGGGATCATCGCCACGGGCTTGGAAGCGGCGTGCGTCGGGTAGGTCTTGATCTTGACGTCCAGCACCGTGGTCAGGCCGCCCAGGCCCTGCGCGCCGATGCCCAGCGCGTTGACCTTCTCGTACAGCTCCAGGCGCAGCTCTTCGAGCTTGTTCTGCGGGCCGCGCTGCTGCAACTCGTACATGTCGATGTCTTCCATCAGCGCTTCCTTGGCCAGCAGCATGGCCTTCTCGGCCGTGCCGCCCACGCCGATGCCCAGCATGCCCGGCGGGCACCAGCCCGCGCCCATCTGCGGCACGGTCTTGAGCACCCAGTCCACCAGGTTGTCGCTGGGGTTCATCATCACGAACTTGGTCTTGTTCTCGCTGCCGCCGCCCTTGGCGGCGACGGTGACGTCGATCGTGTTGCCCGGCACCACCGTCATGTGGACCACGGCGGGCGTGTTGTCCTTGGTGTTCTTGCGGGCAAAGATCGGGTCGTCCAGCACCGAGGCGCGCAGCACGTTGTCCGGGTTCAGGTAGCCGCGGCGCACGCCTTCGTTGACGGCATCCTCGATCGAGCCGGTGAAGCCTTCGAGCTTCACGTCCATGCCGATCTTGAGGAACACGTTGACGATGCCGGTGTCCTGGCAGATCGGGCGCCGCCCTTCGGCCGACATCTTGGAGTTGGTCAGGATCTGCGCGATGGCGTCCTTGGCCGCGGGGCTTTCCTCGCGTTCGTAGGCGCGGGCGAGGTGGGCGATGTAGTCAGCGGGGTGGTAGTAGCTGATGTACTGCAGCGCGGCGGCGACGCTGTCGATCAGGTCACTCTGCTTGATGATCGTGGTCATGGAACACCGGGGAGGGTTGAGGGGAGGGTAGGGACAGGCCATTGCTGACCCATCCCCCCCTAAGAACCGGACTTGCGACTTTCACCGCATCCGGCTCAAGCACAACGTCAGTTCGGGCAAACCTTTGAATTTTAGTGCGCCCGAACTTCTAAGCCCCTTACAGGGGCCGGCTTCGCAACTTGCAGCCCCAGGGCATGCACTTTGGCGTGGCAGACCGGGTGCAACAGCACGCGGTTGGACAACGAGTCCGACCCGCCCGCCACCCGGGGAACCAGATGGTGATCGTGCCAGCCCGTTTCGGACGTGATGGGCTCATTGCAGAGCGCGCATCTGTGGCTCTGGGAGAGGAACAGCGAGATCCACTGCTTGCGGTACGACCTGCTTTGACGCAGGCGCTGTGCACTCAGGTCCTCGCCATACGCTTCCCATTTCGGGTCGAAGGGGTTGTAGTCCCCTTTGACCTTCAGGTGCCGCACGATCTTCGTGTCGGCCAGCTTGTACAGACGCAGCCACACAGGCTCTCCGTCTGCGAGCCCAGTCCTGACTGCGAACTCGGTTCGACTCGTGAAGTGGTGCCAATAGGCAGTGGCGACCCATTGCGGGCTTTTCTTGGGGTGCCTGCGGCGAGCCCAGCGCGTCAGCCGCCACCGGAGTAGCGAGTCGATGCGGCTGAACGTCTCTTTCGCGACCACCGGGTGGTGGTACTGCGCCCAACCCTTCAGGATCGGGTTCAGCAGCTTGATGAGTTCCGCCTGTGGCATTGAAAGGTTGCCCTTCACGACTTCCTTCACCTTGCCGTAGAACGCTTGCACGTTCTTCTTGCTTGGCTTGATGAGCAGCTTCCCGGAGTACTTCCGGAAGTTCCAGCCCAGGAAGTCGAACCCGTGGTCAATGTGCGTGACGCGAGTCTTGACCGGCGACAGTCGCAATCCTCTTTGTGAGAGGAAGGCTTCCACCCAAGGCCGGACTTCGGTCTCCAGCAGGTCTTTCGACTCGCCGGTAATCACGAAGTCGTCGGCGTACCGGACGACATTGACTTTCAGGCCCTTGACCTTCCTCTGGCTGCGTCGCGCACCGAGATGCGCGAGCAAGCCCGTTTCCAGTCCGTTCAGAGCCACGTTCATGAGGGTCGGTGAAATGACACCGCCCTGCGGCGTGCCCGCCTCGGTGGCCGTCAACTGGCCCTTGTAGACCACGCCCGCCTTCAGCCACTTGCGCACGATGTTCCGGTCCATGCGGACGTGGTCCACCAGCCACTCGTGGTTGATGTGGTCGAAACAGCCTTCGATGTCCGCCTCCAGTACCCATTGGGCTGAAGTCCTCTTGGACAAGGTGACGAACAACTGGCCCATGGCATCAGCCGTGCAGCGGTTCCGACGAAAGCCGTAGCTGTTCGGATCGCTTTGCGACTCCACGACGGGTTCCAGGCTCAGCAGGTGCAAAGCCTGCTGTGCCCGGTCCTTCATGGTCGGAATGCCCAATGGACGCTCCTTGCCGTTGGCCTTGGGGATGTAGACCCGCCGCAGCGGCTGCGGCCTGTACCCCCGTTGCTGCTTCAGTTCACTGACGGCCGACCACTTGGCGGTCGGCGTATCCCACAGCTCGCGATCGACGCCTGCCGTTCGCTTGCCCTGGTTCTCAGTCACCCGTCGCACCGCCAGTGCCCTGGCGGTGAACGAGCGGACCAGCGACCGTTGCAAGGCCTTCACCCTGCGCCAATCGCCGGCCTGCGTTGCCTTCGCAATCCGTATCTGCGTCGTTCTCACCTGCTGCTCCACCCGGTGCCAGTCGATGGCGTGCCAGGAGTCGGGCAGGCGTGAGGACGCAGAACCGTCATTGCTGACGATCTCTTCCATGCTTTCCTCATCGGGTTGAGCCCGTTGAGGACGCACCACTCCCCGAAGGGATGGGTCGTCCCTTCGGGGCGTTGAAGAACTCGGCAACCGGCTCGCGACGGTTGCACCACGTGGAAGTCAGCTCGCTTTCACGACAGGGCATCAGCCCCTATCCCGACCGTTACAGCCGGGCATTTGCTTTTTCCACGATCCCGTACCCCCTCACCCAACAGGTCGCCTTGCGGCTTCCCTGCCAGCGCGCCGAAGCACGCCGGCGGGCAGTGGGGCTTACCACGTTCCTCGGACTACCGACCGCCCGTCCAGGGACGCGCGGACTATCCGTTTAGGGCCTCTCTCTCCCGGGGCTGCACGACAGCAACGTGCACTGAGGTTTGACCAGTGCAGCTTGGCAGCGGTGCCGTTTGGCTGTGGCCTGACAGCAGGTTTGGCCACCCACTTGTAACCCGGGTTCAATCGACAGTTCACATGAGTTGCCCATGCGGAACTGGCCTCGTTTCTCCTCTGCCTTCCTGCTGACAGATTCCACGGTGACCCTCGCGGGTCGAACGCACCGCTTGCGCGGGAAACTTTGTCGGATGGGCTTCACACAAGGCCGTTACCAGCCCTGCATGCCACCCTAGGCCACTGCTGGTTGCACAGCAGGTCACGGCCACGTCTCACGACGGGCATGACAAGGTAATCCGAAGCTTTCATCGCTCTTCGGAAACGACGGAGCAAAAGCACCTCTCACACCTGTTCCTCAAGAGAGGAAGGCGCGCATATAAGCCGACCACTTGTGATGCTGGCTCACCTGTAAGGACCGGCAAGAAAGCTCAATAAGGCTTTCGCCTATCGCTTTCTCGCCCGTACAGACCTCGCTTTCGCAAGGGCTATGGTGCACTTTGGGTATTTCTACCCGTGGCTTTCCTACTAAAAGTAGGAAAGAACTCCGTTAATGCTTGCTTTGGGTCTACCTTTTTGGGGCAAATCCCTCGTTTGCCAGCTACGAGTGAAGAGCGACGCCGACGTGTCGCACCAAACCCGTCAAGTTTAACGGCGCGCCTGAGGAGAGCCTGACGCCGGGTCGTTGCAGACTCCACTGCGCGCGCCGGCACCGGGCTCAGTGCTTGCCGTTGGACAGCAGCCGGTCCGTCATGGCGATGGCCATGGCCGAGAGGAGGAAAGCCACGTGGATGATGCTCTGCCACATCAGCACCTTCTCGCCGTAGTTCTCGGCGTTGATGAAGGTCTTGAGCAGATGGATGGAGCTGATGCCGATGATGGCCGTGGCCAGCTTGACCTTGAGCACCGAGGCATTGACGTGGCTGAGCCACTCGGGCTGGTCGGGGTGGCCTTCAAGATTCATGCGCGAGACGAAGGTCTCGTAGCCGCCGACGATGACCATGATCAGCAGGTTGGAGATCATCACCACGTCGATGAGGCCCAGCACCACCAGCATGATCACGGTCTCGTTGAGCTTGGGTGGGCCATCCGTGAGAGGCTCGTAGCCGATGCTGTTGATCAGTATCTCCAGCGCATGCTGGTCGCCCAGCGCGGCCTGCACCAGGTGCATGAGCTCCACCCAGAAATGGAACACGTATACGCATTGCGCGAGGATCAGCCCCAGGTACAGCGGTAGCTGCAGCCAGCGGCTGGCAAAGATCATGTTGGGCAGGGGGCGCATGCGCGCCTGGGTCGGGTCTTGGATCGAGGGCATGGGGAAGATTCGCTTGTGCAGCGGCGCATTCTAGGGTTCTCCCTTGCTGCGCCGCAGCAAGAAGTAAGCCCTTCGTCAGCCGCTTTGGACACAGTGGATTCGTGCGCCCGATCAATGACCTTTGTCACGGGCATCGAACATTGCCAATGCAGGAGACATCGATGAGCGAAGCCGATACCAAGCTGTACCAACCCGCTGCCGATACGGTGAAGAATGCCTACGTCGCGGGCATGGAGGCCTACCAGGCGCTGGTGGCCGAGGCCGAAGCTGACTACGAGGGCTACTGGGGTCGCTTGGCCAAGGAGCTGCTGAGCTGGAAGCAGCCGTTCACGCAGGTGCTCGACAGCTCCAACCCGCCGTTCTTCAAGTGGTTTGCCGACGGCAAGCTCAACGCGTCCTACAACTGTCTGGACCGCAACGTCGAGAACGGCAAGGGCGACAAGACCGCCATCATCTTCGAGGCCGACGGCGGCGAGGTCACGAAGGTGACCTACAAGGAACTGCTGGAGCGCACCTGCCGCCTGGCCAACGCGCTCAAGGCGCAGGGCGTGAAGAAGGGCGACCGCGTCGTCATCTACATCGCCATGTCCATTGACGGCGTAGCCGCCATGCAGGCTTGCGCGCGCATCGGTGCGACGCACTCGGTGGTGTTCGGCGGCTTCTCGGCGCAGTCGCTGCGTGACCGTATCGAGGACACCGGCGCCAAGCTGATCATCACGGCCGACCACCAGGTGCGCGGCGGCAAGCAGTTGCCGCTGAAGGCCATCGTGGACGAGGCCCTGTCGCTGGGCGGCTGCGAGAAGGTCGAGAAGGTGCTGGTGGTCAAGCGCAGCGGCGCCGACGTGGCCATGACCGCCGGCCGCGACGTCTGGATGGACGACGCCCTGGCCGGCCAGGAAGCCTTCTGCGAGCCCGAGTGGGTCGAGGCCGAGCATCCGCTGTTCCTGCTCTACACCTCCGGCTCCACCGGCAAGCCCAAGGGCGTGCAGCACTCCACCGGCGGTTTCCTGCTGCACGCGGCGCTGACCACGAAGTGGACCTTCGACCTCAAGGACGACGACGTGTTCTGGTGCACGGCCGACATCGGCTGGGTCACGGGCCACACGTACATCACCTACGGCCCGCTGGCGCTGGGCGGCACGGAGATCGTGTTCGAGGGCGTACCCACCTACCCGGACGCCGGCCGCTTCTGGAAGATGATCCAGGACCACAAGGTCACCATCTTCTACACGGCGCCCACGGCCATCCGCTCGCTGATCAAGGCCGCCGAGAGCAACGAGGCCGTGCATCCGAAGAGCTACGACCTGAGCTCGCTGCGCATCCTGGGCTCGGTGGGTGAGCCCATCAACCCGGCCGCCTGGGAGTGGTACCACCAGCACGTCGGCGGCGGCCGCTGCCCGATCGTGGACACCTTCTGGCAGACCGAGACCGGCGGCCACATGATCACGCCGCTGCCGGGCGCCACGCCGCTGGTGCCGGGTTCGTGCACGCTGCCCTTCCCGGGCATTCAGGCCGCGGTGGTGGACGAGACCGGCAAGGAAGTGCCCTGGGGCCAGGGCGGCATCCTGGTGGTCAAGAAGCCCTGGCCGTCGATGATCCGCACCATCTGGGGCGACCCGGAGCGCTTCAAGAAGAGCTACTACCCCGAGGACTTCAAGGGCCAGCTCTACCTGGCCGGCGACGGCGCGATCCGCGACGCCAAGACGGGCTACTTCACCATCACCGGCCGCATCGACGACGTGCTCAACGTCTCCGGCCACCGCATGGGCACGATGGAGATCGAATCCGCGCTGGTGAGCTGCACCGAGCTGGTGGCCGAGGCCGCCGTGGTGGGCCGTCCCGACGAGACCACCGGCGAGGCCATCTGCGCCTTCGTGGTCCTGAAGCGCCCGCGTCCCTCGGGCGACGAGGCCAAGGCCATCGCCAAGCAGCTGCGCGACCACATCGCCAAGGAAATCGGCCCCATCGCCAAGCCCAAGGACATCCGCTTCGGCGACAACCTGCCCAAGACCCGCAGCGGCAAGATCATGCGCCGCCTGCTGCGCTCGGTGGCCAAGAACGAGGCCGTCACGCAGGACACCTCCACGCTGGAGAATCCGGCCATCCTGGACCAGCTCGGCCAGGCCTACTGAACCGGCTGACCGGCCCCGACCGGTTGCGCGAGCAACCGGCGGTGGCGGCACCAGCAAAAAGCCCCGCTGGCGGGGCTTTTTCGTTCTGCCTGATGACCACAAAAAAAGCCCTGCGGCTGCAGGGCTTCATGATGGGCTTCAGGCCGCTAGGCCGTCGCTCACTTCTGCGACAGCACCCACTTGGCCAGCGTCTTGGCCTCGTCGGCGGAGACCTGGGGGTTGGCCGGCATCGGCACGGGGCCCCACACGCCGGCGCCGCCCTTGATGATTTTCTCGGCCAGCTTGGCTTCGGCAGCCTTGTCGCCGGCGTACTTGGCAGCCACGTCCTTGTAGGAGGGGCCGACCAGCTTCTTGTCCACGGCGTGGCAGGCCAGGCAGTTCTTCTTCTGGGCCAGTTCTTGGTTGGCGAAGGCGGGGGCGGAAACGGCCGCGGCAGCGGCAACGATCACGGGAAGCAGGAACTTCATGATGTCCTTTCGGGCTTTTCGAGCTGCAGAACGCGTTTGCGTTCGTCCAGATGCGCAACAGGCGCAAGGCCTGCAACGCAATCTTACGGGCCCCGGTTGACCTGTCCCTGACCAGCCTCAGCTTCAGTCGAATTTGTCCAGCACCGCGCCGGAGGAGGCGCTGCAGGCATTACGCGCGAACTTGGCCAGCACGCCGCGGGTGTAGCGCGGCGCAGGCTGCTTCCATTGGGCACGCCGGCGCGCGATCTCGGCCTCATCGACGTTGAGCTGCAGCAGCAACTGGTGCGCGTCGATGGTGACGGAGTCGCCTTCTTGCACCAGCGCGATGGTGCCGCCCTCGTAGGCCTCGGGCGCGACGTGGCCCACGACCATGCCCCAGGTGCCACCGGAGAAGCGGCCGTCGGTGATCAGGCCCACGCTTTCGCCCAGGCCCTGGCCGATGAGCGCGCCGGTGGGCGCGAGCATCTCCGGCATGCCGGGGCCGCCCTTGGGGCCGAGGTAGCGCAGCACCATCACGTCGCCGGCCTTGATCTGACCGGCCATGATCGCGGCCAGTGCCGACTGCTCATCATCGAACACGCGCGCCGGGCCGGTGATGACGGGGTTCTTCAGGCCGGTGATCTTGGCCACGCAGCCTTCGGGCGAGAGGTTGCCCTTGAGGATGGCCAGGTGCCCCTGCGCGTACAGCGGGTCGGACACGGGCCGGATCACGTCCTGCTCGGCCGAGAGATCGGGCACGTCGGCCAAGTTCTCGGCCACCGTCTTGCCGGTGATGGTCAAGCAGTCGCCGTTGAGCAGCCCGGCCTTGAGCAACTCCTTCATTACCGCGGGGATGCCGCCGGCGCGGTGCAGGTCCACCGCCAGGTACTGGCCCGAAGGCTTCAAGTTGCACAGCACCGGGACCTTCTTGCGCATGCGCTCGAAGTCGTCGATCGTCCACTCGACCCCGGCGGCATGCGCGATGGCCAGGAAGTGCAGCACCGCGTTGGTGGAGCCCCCGGTGGCCATGATCACGGCCACCGCGTTCTCGATGCTCCGCTTCGTGACGATGTCGCGCGGCTTCAGGTCCTTCTTCACCGCCTCCACCAGCACCGCGGCGGCGCGGCGGGTGCTCTCCACCTTCTCATCGTGCACGTTGGCTTCGGTGGACGAGTAGGGCAGGCTCATGCCCAGCGCCTCGAAGGCCGAGCTCATGGTGTTGGCGGTGTACATGCCGCCGCAGGAGCCGCTGCCGGGGATGGCGCGCTTCTCGATCTCGCAGAAGTCCTCCTCGGACATCTTGCCGGCGCTGAACTGGCCCACTGCCTCGAACACGCTGACGATGTTGAGGTCCTGTCCCTTGTAGCGGCCCGGCAGGATGGTGCCGCCGTAGACGTAGATGGCCGGCACGTTGGCGCGCAACATCCCCATCATCCCGCCGGGCATGTTCTTGTCGCAGCCGCCGATGACGAGCACGCCGTCCATCCACTGGCCGCCCACGCAGGTCTCGACGCAGTCGCTGATGACCTCGCGCGACACCAGCGAGTACTTCATGCCTTCGGTGCCCATGGCCATGCCGTCGCTGATCGTGGGCGTGCCGAAGACCTGCGGGTTGGCGCCGGCGGCCTTGAGGCCTTCCACCGCCGCGTCGGCCAGGCGCTGCAGGCCGGAGTTGCAGGGCGTGATGGTGGAGTGGCCGTTGGCCACGCCGATCATCGGCTTGCCGAAGTCGCCCTCGGTGTAGCCCATGGCGTAGTACATCGAACGGTTGGGGGCGCGCGCCACGCCCTCGGTGATGTTCCTGGAACGGCGGTTGTCGCTCATGTGGTGGTGCTCCTGCGGTGCGCCGGCGCCGGCTGCGGTGCGCATGCAGCACCGGTGGCCGTACCGGCGCGGGGCAGTATGCCGAAGCTCAAAACAGCGAGTCCAATATATTTGTCAGCGATGATTGATTCGTGGAGTGAATGAATGATCGAGCTGCGACCGCTGCGCCAATTCGTGGCCGTGGCGGAGGAACTGCACTTCGGACGCGCCGCACGGCGGCTGCACATGACGCAGCCGCCGCTGACGCAAGCCATGCAGGCCCTGGAGCGCGCGCTGCAGGTGCAACTACTGCAGCGCACGCGGCGCTCAGTGGCGCTCACGCCGGCCGGCGAGGCGCTGCTGGTCCAGGCGCGGCGGCTGCTGCGCGAGGCGGAGGCGCTGCCCGATCTGGTTCGGGCGGCTGCGGCGGGGCTGTCGGGGCGGCTGCGTTTGGCCTTCGTCTCCAGCATCGCTTATGGGCCGTTGCCGCCATGGTTGCGTTCGTTTCGCGAGCACCATCCTGACGTGGAGCTGCAGTTGCGCGAAGCGACCATGGACCTGCAGTTGGCAGCACTGGCGGCGGGGGACATCGACGCGGGCTTCGTGCTGCATGCGCCTGCGGCGGTACCGGCACCGCTGCAGGCGCTGCAGGTGCTCAGCGAACCGCTGGTGCTGGCGTTGCCTGCAGGGCATCTCGCTGCGGCGCACGAGACAGTGCGCTTCGACGACGTCGCCGCCGAGCCGCTGCTGATCTTCCCGCGCAGCGTGGCGCCGTCACTGTTCGATGCAGTGCTCGCGCGCTACCACGCCGGCAGCTGCGCACCGCGCATCGCGCAGGAGGCGATCCAGTTGCAGACCATCGTCAGTCTGGTGTCGGCCGGCATGGGCGTGGCGTGGGTGCCGGCGTCGATGACGCAACTGCAGCGTCCGGGCGTGGTCTACCGACGCGTGGACCCCGATGCGCCGCAAGCCCACACCAGCCTGCTGTGGCGTGAGGACTCGCCCGTGGTGCAGCGCTTCGTGGCGCATGTGCGGGCGCAACTGCAGGAGCGGCGACAATCCGCAGCTCTCGAAGGAGAAGGAAGCCGCTGATGCTCGTGCACCCCCAGTTCAATCCCATTGCCCTTTCGCTCGGCCCGCTGCAGGTGCACTGGTATGGGTTGACCTACATGGCGGCCTTCGGCCTGTTCCTGTGGCTGGCGGTGCGGCGGGTACGTCTGCCGTGGTTCGCGCAGGCGGGCTGGACTCGGCGTGATGTGGAGGATTTGCTGTTCTTTGGCGTGCTGGGCGTGGTTGTGGGAGGCCGACTGGGCTACGCGCTGTTCTACAAGCCGGGCTACTACGCCAGCCATCCGCTGGAGGTGTTCATGGTATGGCGCGGCGGCATGTCGTTCCACGGCGGGCTGCTGGGTGTGCTGGGGGCGATGACGCTGTACGCGCACCGGCGCGGGCGGCGCTTCCTGGAAGTGACGGACTTGATCGCGCCGTGCATCCCCATCGGACTGGCTTGCGGGCGTATCGGCAACTTCATCAACGGTGAGCTGTGGGGGCGGGCGGCCGACCCGAGCCTGCCCTGGGCGATGGTGTTCCCTCAGTCCGGCTCGGACGTGCCGCGTCATCCCTCGCAGCTCTACCAGTTCACTCTGGAAGGGATGCTGCTGTTCGTGCTGCTGTGGATCTATGCGCGCAAGCCGCACCCGCTCGGACGCGTCTCGGGAGTGTTTCTCTTGGGTTATGGGCTGCTGCGTTACGTGGCCGAGTACTTCCGCGAGCCCGACAGTTTCCTGGGATTGCTGGCGTTGAACATGAGCATGGGCCAGTGGCTGTGCCTGCCCATGATTGCTGTCGGCACGCTGTTGTGGACAAGGTCGTCCAGGCAGGCGGGCTAGCATCGCGACCATGCGACAGATCTTTCTCGATACCGAAACCACCGGCCTGAGCCCCGAGAGCGGCGACCGCATCGTCGAAATCGGCTGCGTCGAGATGGTGGCGCGGCGCCTGAGTGGCCGCAACAAGCACTTCTATCTCAACCCTGAGCGCAAGAACCATGAGGAAGCGGTGCGCATCCACGGCCTCACGGACGAGTTCCTGGCCGACAAGCCCATATTTGCCGCAGTGGCGGATGAGCTGATGGAGTTCCTTTCGGGCGCCGAGGTCATCATTCACAACGCGCCCTTTGACGTTGGCTTCCTGAACGAGGAATTGCGCCGGCTGGGACGGCCACCGCTCGGTCAGCATGTAGCGCAGATCACGGACAGCCTGCACATGGCCCGGGAACTCTACCCCGGCAAGGCCAACTCGCTGGACGCTCTGTGTCGTCGTCTGGAGGTCGACAACACGAGCCGGACCTTCCACGGCGCGCTGCTCGATGCCGGGCTGCTGGCGGAGGTCTACATCCGCATGACGCGCGGGCAGAACGCGCTGGTCATCGAAGATGAAGAGGAAAAGACCGAGGTGGTGGAGGAAGACCTTCCCGCCATCGATCTGACACAGTTCACACTGCCAGTGTTGCGTGCCAGCGAATCCGAGTGCATCGCGCACGAGGCTGTTTTGGCCGGTCTCGAAAAAGCGAGCGGAGGGCTTGTGCAGTGGAAGAAACTCATGCCATAATCGCCGTCTTCCGGGATGCGAGACAACTGATGAATTCCGGGCGGTTAGCTCAGCGGTAGAGCACTGCCTTCACACGGCAGGGGTCGCAGGTTCGAACCCTGCACCGCCCACCAGAATTCGAGCTAAAAACAAAACCCAAGTGTTTGACAAGGTTTTTGGTGTGTGTCAGAATCTCGGTCTTCGCT
>NZ_CALAOH010000200.1 GCF_937926365.1 uncultured Azohydromonas sp.
CGGCCCGGGCGGCCCTGCCCTGGGCGCTGGCGGCGCTGGGGCTGGTGGTGCTGTGGATGGCGCGCTGGCTGCGCCGGCGCCTGGGCGGCTTCACCGGCGACACGCTGGGCGCGGCGCAGCAGTTCGGCGAGCTGGCGGCGCTGCTGGCTTGGCTGGCGGTGCTTCACACCGGCGGAGCCGCACATGGTTGAGGCGGCAACGGACGCCGGCACCGTGTGGGCCTGGCGCCACCCGCGCGCCGAGGGCGCGCAGGGCCGCTGCATCGGCCGCACGGACCTGCGCGTGGACCCGCGCCGGGCCAAGCGGCTGGCGCACCGCATTCGCCAGGCCGCGCGCCGCCACGGGCTGCCGCGCGTGGTGTGGACCTCCCCGCTGCGGCGCTGCGCGGACGTGGGCCGCTGGCTGCGGCGCTGGGGCTGGGAGCACCGCATCGACGCGGCGCTGATGGAGGCGGACTTCGGCGCCTGGGACGGCCTGGGCTGGGAACGCATCCCGCGCGAGGAGGTGGACGCGTGGTGCGCGGACTTCGCCGCCGCGCGCCCGGGCGGGGGCGAGTCGCTGCGGCAGGTGCTGGCGCGCGCGGCGGACTGGACACCGCCGGCCGGGGTGGCGGCGCTGCTGGTCACGCACGGCGGCTGGATGCTGGCGCGGCACTGGGTGGCGATGCACGCGCAACCGCCGCGGCTGCCGGGCGAGTGGCCGCGGGCGCCGGGGCACGGGTGCTTGTGGAGGCTGGAGGGGGCGCGCAAGGAGTGGAAGGCGGGAATCCAGGCGGCCCCACACCAGTTCGAAGCCAGGGTGCCGCGAACACAAGACCCCGGCCCCGGTGTTCAACCCGATCTGCTGGCGGTAGCTTGGGGGCCCCCTGGGCTCCCGCCTTCGCGGGAGTGACGAACCAGGAAGCGCACTGCCCGTACTTCGTCCTGCATAAGAATCCCAACCTCCTCGGACAACTGCGTGCGTGCAGCTAAAGCAGTGCCGGGCGCCCGCCCCAATTCCGCCGTCAATTGCCTTCCTAGAATTCCCTCCGTGACCCCTCCCGCCCGCCTTCGCTCTCCCCAGCGCCTTGCCGCGCTGCTGGCGCTGGTGCTGGCGCTGCTGGTGCAGGCCCTGTGGATGCCGCGCGTGGCGGTGGCGCAAGCCGCGGGCGTGGAGGTGTGCTCGGCGCAGGGCCATCGGCGCATCGCGCTGCCCGCCGAGGACGGGCAGCCCCCGCACCATCACGGCCTCGAATGCTGCTGCCCGGGCGCCTGGGCCGCGGCACCACCGCCCCACATCGCGGCCCTGCCGCTCATCACCCACCGCCACGTCCCGCAGGCCGCGCCGCAAGGCGCCGCACCCTCGCTGGACTGGACCGCGCCGCTGTCGCGCGGCCCGCCCGCCTTCCTGCACTGACATCCGCCGTTGCCGTCCGGCCCGCGCACCGCGCGCGCCGGCGGCTTGCATGTCCCCGCAGGAAGACCTCATGCCCCTCCTGAAACCTCCGTGCGCGCTCACGCTGCTGAGCGCCGCCCTGTCCTGCGCCGCCTGGGCGCAGGGCGAAGCCTCCGCCTTCCCGCCGGCGATGGATGCCCCCGCACCGGCAGCAACCACTGACGACGGCACGCCCGTCCGCCAGCTCGGCGTGGTCACCGTCACCGGCTCGCGCCCGACGTCGCTGCCCACGCAGATCCCCACCACCATGGAAGGCGTGACGCGCCAGGACATCGAGCGCAGCGTCAACGCCACCGACAGCGAGGACGCGCTCAAGTACTTCCCGAGCCTGCTCGTGCGCAAGCGCTACGTCGGCGACTACAACCACGCCATCCTCTCCAGCCGCGCCTCGGGCACCGGCAACAGCGCGCGCTCGGCGGTGTATGCCGACGGCATCCTGCTGTCCAACTTCCTGGGCAACGGCGTGGGCGGGCTCTCCTTCCCGCCGCGCTGGGGACTGGTCACGCCCGAGGAGATCGAGCGCGTGGACGTGATGTACGGGCCCTTCTCCGCCGCCTACCCGGGCAACTCGGCGGGCGCGGTGGTGGACTACGTCACGCGCATGCCCACCAGGTTCGAGGCCCACGCCAAGGTGGGCTACGTCGCGCAGCCCTTCGATCTCTACGACACCCACGCCACCTACCACGCCAAGCAGGCCAGCCTCAGCCTGGGCGACCGCGCCGGCGACTGGGCCTGGTGGCTCAACGTCAACCGCACCGACAGCGAAGGGCAGCCGCTGACCTTCGTCACCCGTCCCGCGGGCACCGCGCTGCCGGGCACGGGCGCGGTGCCGGGCCTCGACAGCGCCAATCAACCCTGGCTCATCCTGGGCGCCGGCACGCAGTACCACACGGTGCAGGACCATCTGAAGCTCAAGCTGGCCTACGACCTCGGCCCGACCGTGCGCGCGAGCTACGTCTTTGGTTGGTGGCGCAACGATGCTGACGGCAACACCGAGTCCTACCTGCGCGACGCCGGCGGGCTGCCGGCCTACACCAGCGACTTCGCGCTCACGCGCGAGAAGCTGCGGCACACCATGCACGGCCTGTCCCTCAAGAGCCGCACGCGCGGCGAATGGGACTGGGAAGTGGCCGCCAGCCGCTACGACTACGGCCGCGACGACAAGCGGCAGAACGCGGCCACCAACCCGCTGCCTGGCGCCTTCACCGGCGGCGCCGGCACGCTGGCCGACGGCAGCGGCACGGGCTGGCACACGCTCGCGCTCAAGCTCACCTGGCGCCCGCCGCGGGCCGAGGGCCGCCACGTCGTGGACTTCGGCCTCCAGCAGGAGCGCTACCAGCTGCGCTACCGCAGCTCCAGCATCGCAGGCAACTACCTCGCGGACGCGGCCGGCGCGCTGGTGAGCAACGTGCAGGGCGACACCCAACTGCGCAGCCTGTGGGCGCAGGACACCTGGCAGCTCTCCGACCGCTGGAAGACCGTGCTGGGCGGGCGCCTTGAGCGCTGGGACGCCGACAACGGGCTCACCGAGATCGCGGCCGTGTCGCCGCCGCTTGCGCCCCATGCGGCGCGGCATGAGACGGACTCCTCGCCCAAGGCCGCGCTGTCCTGGCAATGGCTGCCCCGCACGCTGCTGAAGGCCTCGCTGGGACGCGCGGTGCGCTACCCCACCGTCAACGAGCTCTACGGCGCCACCTCCACGACCAACTCGCAGTTCATCAACGACCCGAACCTGCGCCCCGAGAAGTCGTGGACGGCCGAGCTCAGCGCCGAGCAGGAACTGGGCGCGAATGCCTTGGCACGGCTGACCTTCTTCGCCGAGGACACGCGCGACGCGCTCTACACCCAGCGCACCCTCGTCGGCACCACCACCGTCAACCGCGTGCAGAACGTCGGCCGCGTCGCCACCCAGGGGCTGGAAGCCGCGTTCAACAGTACCGGCTGGCTGCTCAAGGGTCTGGACCTGTGGGCCAGCCTGACGTATGCGGACTCCACCATCAAGGAGAACGCCGGCTTCGTGAACGCGCCCGGCGACACGATCGGGAAGCAGCAGCCCAACATCCCGCGCTGGCGCGCCACGCTGCTGGCCTCCTACCGCTGGGACGAGCACTGGACCACCACGCTGGGCGCGCGCTACAGCGGCCGCCAGTACCGCACGCTCAACAACGCCGACGTCAACGGCCACAGCTACATGGGCGTGAGCAGCTTCGCCGTGGCGGACCTGCGCGTGCTCTACCGCTTCGACAAGCAGTGGAGCGCGGCCTTGGGCATCGACAACCTCAACAACGACCAGTACTGGAATTTCCACCCGTACCCGCAGCGCAGCTACTCGCTGGAGCTCAAGTTCGACCTGTGAAGGAGACCGCCATGCATCGTTTCAACCGCAAGCTCATCCTGATCGCCGCGCTGGCCCCGCTCTGCGCCGCCAGCGCCCGCGCCCACGTCACGCTGCCGCCGGGCGGCGCCACCGCGGGCAGCACGTACCCGGCCGCGTTCCGCGTCGGCCATGCCTGCAAGGACGCCGCCTCCACCACCGGCATCCGCGTGCGGCTGCCCGATGGTTTCACGCTCATCGACGCGCAGCCGCGGCCCGGGTGGACGCTCAACGCCAGCGCGCGCGAGGTGGCGTGGACGGCCGGCAGCGCCCAGGCCGCGCTGCCCAAGGACGAGCGGACCACCTTCAACCTGCGCGGGCGCCTGCCCGACAAGCCCGGCACGCTGTGGTTCAAGGTGCTGCAAAGCTGTGACCAGGGCAGCGCCGACTGGGCCGAGATTCCGGCCGGCGGTGGCGCGGTGGCCTTCCCCGCCGCGCGGCTGGACGTGCTGCCCGCGGGCGTGGCGCCGGTGGACGTGCGCGAGGCCTGGGCAAGGCCCACCGTGCCCGGACAGCGCAGCACCGGCGTGTACGGCCGCCTCACCGCGGGCGCCGGCATACGGCTGGTGGGCGGCTCCACACCGCTGGCCGAGAGCGTCGAGGTGCACCAGATGGCGATGGAGGGCAACGTGATGCGCATGCGCGCGCTGGAGCAGGGGTTGGAGTTGCCGCCGGGCCAGGGCGTGGAGCTGGCACCGGGCGGCTATCACCTGATGGTCACCGGCCTGCGCCAGCCCGTCGCGGCAGGCAGCACGCTGCCGCTGACGCTGCGCTTCATCGACGGCGAGGGACGCGAAAGCTCGCTGGCGCTGCAGGTGCCCGTACCGGCCAAGGCGCCGGAAGCGTCCGCGCATACGCAGCATCGACATTGAGCCTGGCTCACGGACCGGGGGCCGTCGCATTGGCGCGGCCGGTCCGCATGCTCGACCGCGCCGGTCGAGAGGCCCGGGATATTCACGGGTCCACCCAGGAGTGACCGTTTGTCGTCCTGCAGTCGCCCTGGTTGCGGGCACGACAAATGCTCCACGCGCACTTCCGCGTGTGCCGCCCATGACGGAACAGGCTCCAGTGGCCATCGTGCGGTGCTCGATGCCTTGCCAGGCATCGCGGCGCTTGCTTGGTTACTGGATGTGGCTTTGGTCTCACATCCCCCATCCCCGCGTTCGCTTTCACAGCGTCCACGCACTACCTTCGCCTCCCATCGTCAGGCAGTGCAGTGGTTGTACCTGGGCTGGCGCACCAGAAGAGGCAGTGGAGGAGACATGGACGACGCCGGCATATTGCTGCCCATGAGCATGGGCTCGGGCATGGAGGCCGCTCTGGCCCGCGCGCCGGCACCCCAGCCGCAGCGCAGCGAACGCAACCATCGAACGGACCCGGCCCCCCGGCCGCGGCGCCTCCTGTGCATCGGCGCCGAAGGCCCTGAAGCGTTGCGGGAGGAACTGGGCAAGGCGGGGTGGCAGGTCTTCGATGCGCCCGATTTCAGCACCGCACATCGCCTGCTGGACAGCATGAGCTTCCTCGTCGGGCTGCTCGTGCTGCGCAGCGACGATGCCGCCGCGTGGCGGCATGCCGGCGAGTTCCTGCTCGCCAACAGCCGCCTGGTGTGGGTGGCGCTGTTGCGCAAGGAAGCGCTGAAACAGCCGGCCTGCCTCGACGTCGTGCTTGGATGCGTCTTCGACCATCACCACCTGCCGGTGGACTTCCCGCGCCTGCTGGTCACGCTGGGCCATGCCTACGGCCAGGCGGCGCTGCGGCAGGGCATGCCGAGCCGGGACGTTCAACCCGGCGCCGGCGTGATCATCGGCAACAGTGCCGCCACCCGCCGGCTGCTGGCGCAGATCGCCCGCGTGGCCGATGTGGACGCACCCGTGCTGATCCAGGGCGAGAGCGGCACGGGCAAGGAGCTCGCGGCCCAGGCCATACATCGCGCTTCGCCGCGCGGCAGCGGCCCCTTCGTGGTGGTCAACTGCGGCGCGAGCCAGGGCCCGCTGCTGCGCTCGGAGCTGTTCGGCCATGTCCAGGGCGCCTTCCCCGGTGCCGGGCAGGACCATCGCGGCAACGTGGAGGCGGCCAACGGCGGCACCGTCTTCTTCGACGAGATCGGCGACCTGCCCGGCGAGCTGCAGGCGAGCCTGCTGCGCCTGCTGCAGGAAGGCCTCATCCACCGGATGGGCTCGACCCAGGGCACGCCCGTGGACGTGCGCGTGATCGCCGCCACGCACCTGAACCTGGAGCAGGCGGTGCGCGAGGGCCGCTTTCGCAAGGACCTCTACTACCGCCTGAGCGTGCTGCCCCTGCAGGCCCCGCCGCTGCGCGAGCGGCGGGAGGACATCACGCTGCTGGCGCAACATTTCTATGCGCTGTACGCGCATGAGCGCCGGGCGCGGCTGCAAGGCTTCAGCCGCGCCGCGCTGGCCTGCATGCAGGCCCATGCCTGGCCCGGCAACGTGCGCGAGCTCAACAACCGCGTGCGCCGTGCCGTGGTGATGGCCGAAGGACGGCTGATCCGGCCCGAGGACCTCGGCCTCGGCGCCACGCAGGCCGCCGACCCGAGCGAGGCGCTGGACACGGCTCGCACCTCGGCCGAGCGCAACGCCATCTGCATGAGCCTGCAGCGCGCGGGCCACAACGTGACGCAGGCGGCACGGGAGCTGGGCATCTCGCGCATGACGCTGTACCGCCTCATGGCCAAGCACGGCATCCGCGGCTGAGCTGAAGCCCGCGCCGGCCCAGCCGCCGGCATGCCCTCCCTGCACGATCACGGGCCGCCCAGCGGCCCGTGCCCGCGCTTGCGCGAGCGAAACGGTCGCGCCGGGCACGCCCTCATGCGGCCACCGCCCTCCTGCACCGATCACGACATATCCCGCAAACGAGTGTCACGCCTGCTCGCAAGTCGAGACGTTCCAGCCATTCCACGCGCGTCTGCGGTCACTTACATCGTTGCAGGTGTCACGCTGGTGTGACGCTACATGACTTCCCTCCAAACTCGATGCGCCCGCTACTTCAGCACTGAGATCCGCTGTCGGCGCTAGAACGGTCCGGCGTAAGGCGTTTCATTGCTGTGACAACCAGGATGCTCTCCGGCCTTTCAAGGCCCTGCTTCGGTGGCCGACGCACCCAGAAAAGTCAGAAGCGATAGTTACACCTTGAGCATTTGTCGAGCATGTATCGAATTGCCATCCTGCCGGCAGAGGCGGCGCGGCAATGGGGTCGGGCCGCTTCGGCTTGAGATCGTTCAAGGAGTGATCCGATGAGGAAAACAATTCTGGCTGCGGCCCTGGGTATGGTCTTTGGCACTTCCGCTTTCGCCGACGATCCCTCGACCACGACGGGCACGACCCGCGGGGGCTCCACGGTGACGCAGTCCGCCAGCTCGACGCGCAGCAACAGCGGCACGGCGACCGCGTCGGCCGTGGGCGCCGCATCGGCGCTCAACGGCGGCACGGCGACGTCGAACCTGAGCAACGCCTTCAACACCAGCAACGCGGTGGCCACCACCGCGCTCACCGGCACCGTCACGGGCCTGACGGTTTCGAACATCGGCAACTACGCCACCAACAACGGCTCGTCCACGGGCGGCGCGGGCGGCGCCGGCGGCGCGGGCACGGGCGGCTCGGCGCTGGGTGGCTTCGGCACGGGCGGCGCGGGTAGCGG
>NZ_CALAOH010000201.1 GCF_937926365.1 uncultured Azohydromonas sp.
TCATCTTCACGCCGGCGAGGTCCATGCCCGAGCCGTCGCTTTTCACGCGCACCTTGACGTTGTAGTCCACGACGCGCTTCACGCTCACCAGAACTTTCATTGCACTTCCTTCCTTCAAGCAGCCAGGGCCACGCCGGGCTGGGTCTGTGCCTGCGCAGCCTGGGCCGCCTGGCGCGCCGCCGACGAGGTGGTCATCACCGTCGCCTCGCCATCGATGACGACCACGCCCTTGACGCGGCACTCGGTGGACAGCACCGCGCGCGCCTTGGCCGTGTCCACGGACAGCACGGTGACAGTAGCGTGCACCGTGTCGCCCGGGCGCACCGGCGCGCGAAAGCGCATCTGCTGTCCCAGGTACACCGCGCCGGGTCCCGGCAGCCGGTTCGCCACCGCGGCCGAGATCACGCTGGCCGTGAGAAAGCCGTGCGCGATGCGCCCGCCGAAGCGCGTGGTCGCAGCGAACTCCTCGTTGGTGTGCACCGCATTGCTGTCGCCCGAGACGGCGGCGAACAGCACGATGTCCGCCTCGGTGATGGTCTTGGAATAGGTGGCCTGCATGCCGGGGCGCAGGTCCTCGATGTCGTAGCCGTTGAGGTCGTTCATTTCGCAACGGTCCGGTTCAGAACTGGTCGTCGGCCAGGCACAGCGTGGTGTCGCTGCCATGGACCACGGTGTCGCGCAGCGCGCCGGCCTGCACCAGGACGTGCGCGGCGAAGTGCGCCGCCGTGGCGACCTTGGCGCGCAGGTACGAGGCGTCGCCCTCGCCGGCGGCGAGCTGCTTCACGGCCGCGTCGGCCAGCAGCGCGCTGAGCCAGCCGCCGATCACCGTGCCCGACAGGCGCAGGAAGGGCACCGAGCCCGCGGCGCACTTCGCGGGCGCCTCGGCGCTGTGGGCCAGCAGCCATTGCACCGCGCTCTCCAGCGCGCCGAGGGCGCCGTGCAGCGACTGGCCGATGCGGGCCACCGCCGCGTCCTGGCTGTCGAGCAGCCGGCGCGCGTCCGCGTCCATGCGCTGCAGCAGCACGCCCATGGTCTTGCCACCCTCGCGGGCGATCTTGCGGCCGATCAGGTCGTTGGCCTGGATCGCCGTGGTGCCCTCGTAGATCGTCGTGATGCGCGCGTCGCGCAGGTACTGCGCCGCGCCCGTCTCCTCGACGAAGCCCATGCCGCCGTGGACCTGCACGCCGTCCGAGGCGATGCCCAGCGCGTTGTCGGTGCACCAGCCCTTGACCACCGGCGTGAGCAGGTCCACCAGCGCCTGGGCCCGCGCGCGCTCTTCGGCTTCGGGGTGGCCGTGGGCGCGGTCCATCTGGCTGGCGGCGAAATAGGCCAGGGCGCGCATGGCCTCGACCTTGGCCTTGCTGTCCATCAGCATGCGGCGCACGTCGGGGTGGCCGATGATGGTCTTGCTGCCCGTGGCGGTGCGGCCCTGCACGCGCTCCAGCGCATAGGCGCGGGCATGCTGGTAGGCGCGCTCGGACACGCCCAGCCCTTCCAGGCCGACGTTGAGCCGTGCATGGTTCATCATCGTGAACATGCAGGCCAGGCCGGCGCCCGGCTCGCCCACCAGGTAGCCGATGGCGCCGCCCTTCTCGCCGAAGCTCATGGACGCCGTGGGGCTGCCGTGGATGCCCAGCTTGTGCTCCAGCGACGTGCACAGCAGGTCGTTGCGCTCGCCCAGCGAGCCGTCCTCGTTGACGAGGAACTTGGGGCACAGGAACAGCGACAGGCCCTTCACCCCGGCCGGCGCGTCCGGCAGTCGCGCCAGCACCAGGTGGATGATGTTCTCGGCCAGGTCGTGCTCGCCCCAGGTGATGAAGATCTTGTTGCCGCTGACGCGGTAGTGGTCCCCTTCCGGCACCGCACGGGAGCGGATGACGGAGAGGTCCGAGCCGGCCTGCGGCTCGGTGATGTTCATGGTGCCGGTCCAGCGGCCGGCGACCATGTTGGGCAGGAAGCGCTGCTTGAGCGCTTCGCTGCCGTGGTGCGAGATCGCCTCGACGGCGCCCAGCGTGAGCATCTGGCACAGGCTGAACGCGTGGTTGGTGGACTTCCACATCTCCAGCACCGCCGTGGACACGAGCGTGGGCAGGCCCTGGCCGCCGTACTCGGTGGCCGCGGGCATGCCGTTCCAGCCGGTTTCGCAGAAGCTCGCGTAGGCCTCCTTGAAGCCGTCGGCGGCGTTGACGACGCCGTCCTTCCAGCGCGCGCCCTGCACGTCGCCGATGCGGTTGATCGGGTCGAGCACGCCGGCGGCGAACTTGCCGGCTTCTTCGAGGATGGACTCGACCAGGTCGGCCGAGCAGTCCTCGAAGCCGGGCTGGGCACAGACCGCGTCCAGATCGCCCACGACCTTCATCGTGAACAGCATGTCGCGCAGGGGGGCGCTGTAGGTGGACATCGTCATCTCCTTATGAGTCACTTCTTGAGGTATTCGGCTCGACGGGCCGAGGCAACTTGCCCGGGCCTTACTCGATGGCGCTGGCCGACTTGGCGCGTTCGCGCAACAGGAACTTCTGGATCTTTCCGGTAGAGGTCTTGGGCACCTCGGCGAACACGATGCGCTTGGGCACCTTGAAGCGCGCGAGCTGCGAGCGGCAGAAGTCGATGAGCTCCTGCTCGGTGATGGTGGGCGCGCCGGGCTTGAGCTCGACGAAGGCGCAGGGCACCTCGCCCCACTTCGGGTCGGGCAGCGCCACCACCGAGGCCACCAGCACGTCGGGATGCCGGTGCAGCACGTCCTCGACCTCGATGGAGCTGATGTTCTCGCCGCCCGAGATGATGACGTCCTTGCTGCGGTCCTTGATCTTGATGTAGCCGTCGGGGTGCACCACGGCCAGGTCGCCGGTGTGGAACCAGCCGCCGGCAAAGGCTTCCTCGGTGGCACCGGGGTTCTTGAGATAGCCCTTCATCACCACGTTGCCGCGGAAGCAGATCTCGCCCATGGTCTCGCCGTCGGCGGGCACGGGCTGCAGCGTCTCGGAATCGAGCACCGCCACGGCCTGCTGCAGCGGGTAGGCCACACCCTGGCGGCCGTTGAGTTGCGCGCGCTCCTGTGCCGGCAGGGCCGCCCAGTGCTCCTGCTTCGCGCACACGGCCGCGGGGCCGTAGACCTCGGTGAGGCCGTACACGTGCGTGATCTCGATGCCCGCGGCCTCGCAGCCCTCGATGACGACGGCCGGCGGCGGCGCCCCCGCGATGAGCCCGCGCACCACGCGATTCAAGCCCTGGCGCAGTTCGGCCGGGGCGTTGATGAGCATGCTGTAGACGATGGGCGCGCCGCACAGGTGCGTGACGCCGTGCTCGCGCATCAGCGGCCAGATCAGCAGCGGATCGACCTTGCGCAGGCACACGCTGGTGCCGGCGACGAGCGCCATGGTCCAGGGGAAGCACCAGCCGTTGCAGTGGAACATCGGCAGCGTCCACAGGTACACCGGGTGGTGCGGCAGGCTCCAGGCGACGACGTTGTTGGCGGCATTGAGGTAGGCGCCGCGGTGGTGCGTGACCACGCCCTTGGGGTTGCCGGTGGTGCCGGAGGTGTAGTTCAGCGCGATGGCGTCCCACTCGTCGGCCGGCAGCCGCCAGGCGAAGTCCGGGTCGCCCGAGGCCAGCAGCTGCTCGTAGCTGATCTGGCCCAGGCGCGCGCCGGCGGGGGCGGTCTCGTCCTCGACCTCGATCACCAGCGGGCGCTTGCCGCCCAGCTGTTCCAGCGCGCGCGCCACCACGGGCGCGAACTCGCGGTCGGTGAGCAGCACCTTGGCCTCGCCGTGCTGCAGCATGAAGGCGATGGCCTCGGCGTCGAGCCGGGTGTTGAGCGTGTTGAGCACGGCGCCGGTCATGGGAACGCCGAAATGCGCCTCGAACATGGCCGGCACGTTGGGCAGCATCGCCGCCACGGTGTCGCCGGTGCCGACGCCATGCTTGACCAGCGCGCTGGCCAGGCGGCGGCAGCGCTCATAGGTGCTCTTCCAATCCTGGCGCAGCGCGCCATAGATGATGGCCGTGCGCTGCGGGTACACCTGCGCCGCACGCTCGATGAAGCTCAGCGGCGACAAGGCCACGAAGTTGGCTTCATTCCTGTCCAGGCCCAACGAATAGGGATTGATCCGTGTCATCTTGTTCCTCCAGCGCTGCCTGTGGTGGTGGTGGCTGCGTCACGGACCGAAGGATGGCGGAGGAGTTTTTCAGGCTTGCCAAGCAAATATGACGAATGTTTGCATCCCCTTCGGCAGGGGAGCGGCGCTCCTAGAATTTGCGCATGCAAGCAGCTCGCAAGGTCCCCATGGTTGCGAATCCGTCAGCCGGCCAGGCGCAGCCGCCGAACCGGCTCGCCGTGCTGGAGGCGGCGCTGAACCACATCGACCAGGGTTTCAGCCTCATCGACACCGAGCTGCGCCTGGTGGCATGGAACGCGAGCTTCATCCAGCTCCTGGACTTCCCGGCCGAGATGGTCTACGAGGGCGCGACCTTCGAGAGCCTCGTCCGCTTCAACGCGCTGCGCGGCGACTACGGTCCCGGCGACGCGGAGGCGCAGGTGGCCGAGCGCGTGGCGCTGGCGCGGCGCTTCGAGCCGCACGAGATCGAGCGCACCCGGCCCGACGGGCGTGTGCTGCACGTGCGCGGCACGCCGGTGCCGGGCTGGGGCTTCATCACGGTCTACACCGACGTCACGGCGCAGCGGCGTGCCGAGGCCCAGCTGGCGGAGCAGGTGGCCGAGCTGGAGCGGCGCGTGGCCGAGCGCACCAGCGAGCTGCGGCTGAGCGAGGCGCAGATGCGGCTGATCACGGACTCGCTGCCCGCGCTCATCGCCTACTTCGACCACAAGAAGGCCTACCGCTACATCAACCGCGGCTACCAGGAGTGGTTCGGGCTGGACCCGGCGCGGCTGGACCAGGTCAGCGCGCGCGAGTACCTGGGCCACGAGACCTACGCCAGCATCCGGCCCAACGTGGCGCGCGCCTTTGCCGGCGAGCCCGTGAGCTACGAGTACGAGGCGCGCTGCGTGGACGGGCGCGTGCGCATGGCGCGCACCACGCTCATTCCCGAGAAGTCGGCCGACGGCACCGTGATCGGCTGCTTCGAGCTGACCTTCGACGTCTCCGAGCTGCGCCGCGCGCAGGAGCTGCTGTCGCAGGCGCAGAAGATGGAGGCGCTGGGCCAGCTCACCGGCGGGCTGGCGCACGACTTCAACAACATGCTCACGGTGATCATCGGCAACCTCGGGGCGCTGCGCGAGCTGCGCAGCGACGAGGCCGTCACGGAGTTCATCGACCCCGCGCTGGCCGCGGCGCGGCGCGGCGCGGAGCTCATCCGCGCGCTGCTGGGCTTTGCCCGGCGCCAGCCGCTGGAGTCGCAGGCGGCCGAGGTGGGCCCGCTGGTGGCCACGGTGGTGAACCTGCTGCGCCGCTCGCTGCCCGAGGGGCTGGAAGTGGGGCTGGACGCCGGCGAGCTGCCGCTGTGGGCCTGGGTGGACGCCAGCCACCTGCAGGACGCGCTGGTCAACCTGGTGCTGAACTCGCGCGACGCGCAGGCCTCTTCGGTGGTGGTGAAGGTCGGCGCCGACACCCTGTCACCGCAGCGCGCCTTCGAGCTGCAGGCGAAGCCGGGCAGTTACATCCGCATCGACGTGCGTGACGACGGCCATGGCATGGACGCCGCCACGCGCTCGCGCGTGTTCGAACCCTTCTTCACCACCAAGCGCCCGGGCACCGGCACGGGGCTGGGCATGTCGATGGTGTACGGCTTCGTGCGCCAGTCCGACGGCGCGGTGGCCATCGACAGCGCGCCCGGCGCGGGCACCACCGTCACGCTGTGGCTGCCGGTGGCGCGCGGCGCGGCGGCGCACCTGCTGGCCGAGGCCGGCGGCGAGAGCGGGCACCGCCCCGAGCCGGCGCTGGAGCTGGCACTGCTGGTGGAGGACGACACCCAGGTGCGCAAGGTGGTGCGCCGCGCACTGGTGGACCTGGGCTTCGCGGTGCTGGAGGCCGAGAACGGCACGGAGGCGCTGCAGATGCTGGAGTACACGCCGCGCATCCAGCTGGTGCTGTCGGACGTGGTGATGCCCGGCGCGGTGGACGGGCGCGAGGTGGCGCGCCAGGCGCTGGCGCGCGGCGTGCCGCGCGTGGCGCTGATGAGCGGCTACGTGCCCGGCGATCAGCGCGACGCCGGCGAGGTGCCGATGCTGGGCAAACCCTTCACCAAGCGGCAGCTGGCGGACTTCCTGCAGCGCCAGGTGCAGGCGCGCGTGGCGGGGCCGGCCCATGGTTGAGAACGCATCGGCGTTGATCTACATCGTCGAGGACGATGCGGAAGTGGCGCGCCTGGTGGAGATGTCGCTGCGCGATTTCGGCTTCGCGTGCGAGAACTTCGGCAACGCCGCGGCGGTGCTGCGCCGGCTGCAGGGCGAAGTGCCGGACCTGTGCATCGTGGATCTGGGCCTGCCCGACATGGACGGCATCGAGCTCGTGCGCGAGATCGCCCGGCGCCACAACTGCGGCATGCTGGTGCTCACCGGGCGCGGCCACACGGTGGACCGCGTCATGGCGCTGGAAGGCGGCGGCGACGACTACGTCGTGAAGCCCTTCGAGCCGCGCGAGCTGATCGCGCGCGTGCGCAGCATCCTGCGCCGGCGCGGGGCGAGCGTGCCCGGCACGGCGTCGCTGCAGCGCCGCCACGCGCGCTTCGCGGGCTGGAGCCTGGACTGCGCCGCCAACCTGCTGCGCGCGCCCGACGGCACGGAGACGCTGCTGGGCACGGCCGAGGCGCAGGTGCTGCGCACCCTGCTGGAGCGGCCGCACCAGATCCTCACGCGCGAGCAGCTCATGGGCGCACGCGACCTCTCGCCACTGGACCGCAGCATCGACGTACGCATCTCGCGGCTGCGCCGCAAGTTCGAAGCCGACCCGCAGAACCCCAAGATCATCAAGACCGTGTACGGCGCGGGGTACATGCTGGTAGCGACGGTGGAGTGGTCTTAAGAAAACGCTTGCAGGGCCCCGCTGACACGGCATTGGCGAGGCTCGTGGTGAATCAGTAACCCGTTCGTCCTGAGGTATCGAAGGACGAATCCGTCAGGCTGCCATGGCGCACATGGAGCCGCCGGAACCTTGAGCCGTTCGCCCTGAGGTATCGAATATCGAAGGGCGAGTCCGTAGGCTCGTACGCCGGCCGTTCATCCTTCGATACCTCGGGACGAACGGAGCTGGTGCCGCGATTTCGTTGACTTGTAGACCCAAAGCACACCATGACCCCTTCACACCTCATCGACCAATACGGCCCGCGCGAGGCCATGGACTACGACGTGGTCGTGGTCGGCGCCGGCCCGGCCGGGCTGGCCACGGCGATCCGGCTCAAGCAGCTTGCACAGGCCGCTGGCACCGAGGTCTCGGTCGCGGTGCTGGAAAAAGGCTCCGAGGCCGGCGCGCACATCCTCTCGGGCGCCGTGATGGACCCGCGCGCCCTCACCGAGCTGCTGCCCGACTGGCAGCAGCGGGGCGCGCCGCTGAACCAGCCCGTCACGGGCGACGACGTGCTCTTCCTCACCCCCGACGCCGCGCACCGCACGCCCGACTGGCTGATCCCGCGCAACTTCCACAACCATGGCTGCTACGTCGTGGCGCTGGGCGCGGTCGTGAAATGGCTGGCGGAGCAGGCCGAGGCGCTGGGCGTGGAGGTCTTCCCCGGCTTCGCCGCCGCCGAGGTGCTGTACGGCGACGGCGGCGCCGTGCGCGGCGTGGCCACCGGCCACATGGGTTTAGGCAAGGACGGCGAGCCCACGGCCGAGTTCCAGCTCGGCATGGAGCTCAATGCCCGCTACACCATCTTCGCCGAGGGCGCGCGCGGGCACCTGGGCAAGCAGCTCATCGAGCGCTTCGAGCTCGACGCGGGCCGCGACCCGCAGAGCTGGGCCCTGGGCATCAAGGAGCTGTGGGAGATCCCGCCGGAGAAGGCCCAGCCCGGCCGCGTGGTGCACACCGCCGGCTGGCCGATGAATGCCGACACCTACGGCGGCGGCTTCCTCTACCACCTCGACGGCAACCGCGTGACGCTGGGCTTCGTGACCGGGCTGGACTACGCCAATCCGTGGCTGAGCCCCTTCGAGGAGATGCAGCGCTGGAAGACGCACCCGGCCATCCGCGCCCACCTCGAAGGCGGGCGGCGCATCGGCTACGGCGCGCGCGCCATCGCTGCGGGCGGGCTGATGAGCCTGCCCAAGCTGGCCTTCCCGGGCGGCGCGCTGGTGGGCTGCGACGCCGGCACGCTCAACGCCGCGCGCATCAAGGGCAGCCATGCCGCGATCAAGACCGGCATGCTCGCGGCCGAGGCCGCCTTCGAGGCACTGCAGGCCGGCCGCAGCCATGACGAGCTGGCCGCCTACCCCGCGGCTTTCGAGCGCAGCTGGCTGCACGAGGAACTGCATGCCGCGCGCAACTTCAAGGCCTGGTTCAAGAAGGGCATGCGCGTGGGCGCGCTGATGACGGGCATCGAGCACTGGCTGCTGCCCCGGCTGGGCGTGAAGACGCCGCCGTGGACGCTGCGCCGCAACCAGCCCGACCACCTCGCGCTGCGCCCTGCGACCGAGCACACGCCCATCGCCTACCCGAAGCCCGACGGCAAGCTGACCTTCGACCGCCTCTCCAGCGTGTTCATCAGCAACACCAACCACGGTGAGGACCAGCCGCCGCACCTGCGGCTCAAGGACGCGGATGCGCCGCTGACGCTGAACCTCACCCGGTACGCCGGACCCGAGGCGCGCTACTGCCCCGCCGGGGTGTACGAGTTCGTCCCCGCCGAGGCCGGTGGCGGCCAGCGGCTGCAGATCAACGCCCAGAACTGCCTGCACTGCAAGACCTGCGACATCAAGGACCCGACGCAGAACATCACCTGGGTCACGCCCGAAGGCGGCGGCGGGCCGAATTACGCGGCGATGTAAAAGCCGTGCGATTTCAACCCTTCAATCACGGCAGGACAAAGCTCCTGCCGTGGCGGGATCTTTGTATCTGGTGTCCAAATGACGGGCGTCCCTACCATGTTTTCAACGTATTCGGGAAATTTCCTGAATACGGCGGCAGACCATCACACCTTTTTTCCCATGCCGGTGCGGGCATCGGCATGCGTGAATGGAAGTACCGTCATGGCAGGTACGGAGTCGCAGCGGGTCGCGTTCGAGCTTTGCTTTGAATCGCTGGTGGATCCGCGCCGCAATCAATCCTTTCCCTGCGATGCCGGCGGCCACGTGGACATGGACAGCCTGGAGCAACACAGGCTCCGCGAGTACCTGTATGCCCGCACGGTGATCGGCCGGGAATACCGCACGCCGCGGATTCGGGCGCGGCATGGAAACTGAGCCGGCCCCGGCTCAGCCCGTGCCGATCGAATCCATCGCGTCTTTTCCGCGCCTGGTCCGGACGCGGCACCCGGACGCTCAGCGGGCGGGCGCGTAAAGCCGTGTCAGCCGCCTGCCGTCACTGCTGCGGTGGCGGCCCTGGCGCGGCTCCAGCCCGAAGTCGCCCAGCACCTCGAACACCTTCACGGCCTCGGTGAGGCGGGCCACCTCCACCACCTGCACCAGCTCGCCCTCCTCCTCGATGCCGATGCGCATGGCGGGCGTGGAAGGGTCCGCCGGTGGTTGCTTCGCGTGCAGCTCGTTCAAACGGCGGCGCAGCTCGGCGCGGTTCAAGGAAGAAAAGGCGATGTGGTTCATGCGGCGTTTCCGTGAGGCAGGGTTTCCGGCATGGGCGCGCGGCACGGTTTGCAGCCGCGGACCCCGATCGCATGAAACAGGATGCCGGCAGCCCAGGCTCGCGGTCCTTGATGCTGATCAGCATCGGCCATTTAAAAAGCAATGGCGACCCTGCAGCCCCGGGAACGGACCCGGGGAAATGCCCGGCCATTTGCATTGGTGCAGCGCATCAGGGGGATAACCCGGATTGCATCACAAGCCAACAATTAGCCCGCACCGGCATCACGAAGGTTAATCAACGGGGCCACGGCGGTGCAAGACACCTTTGAAATTTCTCAGGGATAGAGTTTCGAAATAGATCTCGACGGAATGAAATAAATATATTTCCGGCATCCCGTTCAAATCGCCATGACACAGCCCAGATTCCCCGGGCCTTGAGCTTGCTGCTTCACGTGCATACCCCGCTGCCGTCGGCGCGCATCGTTTCCAGGAGATTGACCATGACATCCCCTCTACTCCTCCGCTGGACCCTCACCACCGTTGTGGCCGGCGTTGCGGCGCTCGCCCAGGCGCAGACCCCGGGCGGCGTCGGCGGGGGTGTGGGCACCGGCACGGCGGCGGGCAGCCCGGCCGGCAGCGCCAGCGGCGTGGGCTCGACCACCGGTGCCGTGCCGGGCAGCACCGGCGCCCCCATAGGCGCCCCGGGCACCACGCCAGGCAGCGTGGGCACGACGGGTACAGGCGCCGGGACGGTCACGGGCACCGGGGTCCCGGCCACCACGCCGGGCGGCGTGGGCACCACGACCGGTACGGTCCCGGGCAGCGTGGGCAGCACCACGGGCACCGGCATCCCCGCGCCCGCCCCCACGGTTCCCGGTGCCATCGGCGCCGTGCCCGGCACCACCACGCCCGCCCCCAGCCCGACGATTCCCAGCACCACGCTGCCGGGCACGACCATCCCCAGCCCGGCGCTGCCACGTCCGGCCGTCCCGGGTGCCACGCTGCCCGGCACCACCATCCCGAGCCCGGCCGCCGTTCCCGGCACCAGCACGCCCGTCCCGGGCGCCACGGTACCCAGCACCACCAACCCGGGCGGCACGATCCCCGGCGGCACCGTGCCCGGCGGCACGGTCGGGTCGCCCGCGACGCCGCCGCGTTGAGCTGAAGAAGCGCGCCGGCCGGATCAAGCCTTCGACCGCCAGGCCGGCGCGGCGCCTCACACCCCCTGGTACGTCCGCACCTGTGTCACCTCGTAGTCGGCGTTCTGCACGTAGTGGCCCTTGTGGTCGCCTTCCTTGAAGAGCTTGCCGGTGTCCTCGTCCACGTACAGGCGTCCCACGCGTCCGCCGGCGCCGGGGTCCTTGAACTCGTAGTACAGGCGGTTCTGGTCGTCGTAGCCGCGCTTGTCGATCGTGACGAAGTGGTCCGTCATGCGGTCGGCGTTGTAGGACTCGTCGGCATACGACACGCCGATGACGGCCGGGTAGCCGGCGTCCAGCACCTTGTCGATGTACTCGCGGCCCAGCCGCGCCTGCGTCGGGTCGATGGCCACGCGGCCCTCGGCGTCCTCCGCGTAGGCGATCTGGATGGCCTGGTCCGGCCCGTCGAGCTTGGGCGCGACGTCGCCATGCTGCTTGCGGTTGTGATCCGTGCAGGCCTTGACCGCGGCCTCGAAGCAGGCCTTGCCGCCCTTCTCCGCGTCGCCGGGGTAGAGCGAGAACTGGTCCACGCCCTTCATCTTCAGGTCCACCGGCTTCTGGTCCTTCGGATCGACCTTCATCGCATCCGCGGCCACCGTGAGCGGTGCCTGCAGCGCCGCGGCCTTCCCGGGTGCCGCGTACTGCGCCAGCGCGAAGTTGGCGGTGATGTCGTCCCGGATCGCGCGCAGCGCACCGGCGCCGGCGCTGTCGCCCACCCGGCCATCGGCGCCCTTGTGCCGGGCGCTGGCGATGCCGTCCGCGCTGCCGTCGGCCCGGTCGAGCAGCGCGTGCAGTTGGCCGAATTCCCTGCGGCCCTTGATCTGGCCGTCCGCACCCGCGATCGCCTCCAGGTCGGCGCGGCTCACCGCGCCGCCCAGCGCCTTGGTGACGTTGGCGCCGAGGTGGTTCAGATCCAGCACGCCATGCTTGTCCGCGAGCGCCGTGAAGGCCTTCGCATCCAGGCCCCCGCGCGCCACCTCGCGGTTGGCGGCGACCTCCTGCTTCAGCGCCTCGTAGAGCTTGCCGGCCGTGGTCGGCATCGGCGACCCGGCCGCGTCCGGCGTCGCCACGTCGAAGGACGAGCCCTTGCCGTTGCGATCGAAACCGTCGATGAAGGCGAAGAGCTTTTCGGGCGCCACGAAGCCGTGCTTGTCGGCCAGCTTGGCCAGCGCCGCCGGGCTGCTGCCGGCATCGGCCAGGGCCTGCTGCAGCGGCGCGCTCAGGTTGTTGACGTCGATGAAGCCACCCTTCATCTCCTTGAGCAGGTCGCTCCTCGTGACCGGCGAGGGCAGCGCGGCCCCCCCGCCGCCACCACCGCCTCCAGGCGCGGCGTAGGCGAAAGCCGGCAAGCCCAGGGGCAGCGAACCAAGCCGGGCCGCCGGATCGCCCCAGGGCGCGAATGACGGCGCCCCGTCCTCGCCGGGCGGCAGGCTGCCCGGCGCAGCGGTGTCGGCGCCCTCCAGGTCGGCCGCGGCCTCCGGTTCGAAGCCGGGCAGCGTGGCGATGTGGGTGTTCAGCTGGATCACGTCTGGGCCTTTCTCGCCGGCACCCGGCGGCGGTGATTGCAATGAAGGGGAGAACTGGATCGGCGCCATGCTCGGCGCCGCGCCGGGTGCCGCCAAGTCGGTGGAGGCCCGCGCTGGGGACGGCCCGCGCTGGGAGCGCTCCCATGCGGAGGCGGCCCAGCTGAGTGCCCTCCCCCGGACATCGCCTTGGCCCTTGCGCGCTCTTCCCGGCCCGGCCAGGACGCCGATGGGGTCTGGGCTTGCTGCTGTCGCGCTCATCGGCCAGCGGCTCTCTGGGCAGCGGTGGCTCCATCGGCATCACGCGCGCAGCTTCGGGCGCCAGTTCTTCCGGTTCGACGGGCTCCGGGTCGGGTTCGGGCTCGCCGGCTTCCGGTGGCAGCTCACGCTGGGCCCTTGCGTGCCGGTGCTTGGGCGGGGTTGCGGGACCCCGCCCTCTTTTTTGCGGCAGCGCCGGAGCTCAGCCCGGCCCGGCCGGCACACCCGGATGCAACTCCTGCAACTGCGCCTGCAGCGTCCCTTCGTCGCGCGCGGGCAGCTCGCAAGCGCCCTGGCGGCACAGGTAGGCCTCGCCGGCGCGGCGGCCTTCGAGCAGCGGCCAGGCCCCGGGCTCGTCCCGCAGCAGCGTCGCCAGCGGCGCGAGGCCGCGGCGTGCCAAGGCCCACAGCGCTTCGCCGCCCGGGGCGGGCACCGCCAAGTCCGCGCCCAGCTCGGCCAGCAGTTGCGCGTGCAGCAGGGCCGGCACGCCCAGCGGGGCACGCTCCATCAGTTCGCCCAGGCGCTGCAGCGCCGCGACGGCGGCGTCGCGCCACTCGGCCCGGCCGCAAGGGCCGGACAGGCGCAGCAGCAGCTCGCAGGCCGCGGCCGTGCCGGAGGGGACGGCGCCGTCCTGCAGGTCGCGCGCGCGCAGCGGCAGCGTGGGCGCGGGCTCGCTGTCGAAGAAGCCTTCGACCGCGTCGTGATGGCGCCGCATCACGCCCTCGGCCAGGCGCTGTGCGTGGCGCAGCCACTCGGCGTCGCCGGTGGCGGCGTGCAGCTCCAGCAGGCCCAGGCCGAGCTGGGCCTGGTCGGACAGGTAGCTCTGCGGCCTCCGCACGCCCTCGCGCCAGGCGTGGTGCACGCGGTCGTCGGCCACCAGCGTCCGCAGCGCGAAGCGCGCGAGCCGCACCGCCGCGTCGATGAAATCCCGCCGCTCCAGCAGCCGCCCGGCCTCGGCCAGGGCGCGCAGGGTCAAACCGTTCCAGTCGGCCAGCACCTTGTCGTCGGTCAGCGGCCACACGCGCCGCGCACGCGCGGCGTAGAGGCGCTCGCGCACCGAGCGCTCCCAGTCGGCGAAGGCGGGCTCGTCCAGCCCCAACGCCTCGCGCGCGCGCGCCGGGTCGCGCCGCTCCAGCACGTTGCGGCCGTGCTCCCAGTTGCCCTGGACGGTGACGCCGTACAGCGTGGCGGCGGCGGCCGCGTCCTCGCCCAGCGGCGCCTGCAGCTGCTCCAGGGTCCAGACGTGGAATCGACCCTCCTCGCCCTCGGCGTCCGCGTCCTGCGCCGAGGCGAAGGCGTCCGGTGCGGCGGCCGGGTGCATCTCGCGCAGCAGGTACGCCAACGTGTCCTCGGCCACGAAGCGCAGCCGCGGCTCGCCGCTGAGCCGCCAGGCGCCGGCGTACACCCGCGCCAGCTGCGCGTTGTCGTAGAGCATCTTCTCGAAGTGCGGCACCTGCCAGCGCGCATCGGTGGAGTAGCGCGCGAAGCCGCCGCCCAGGTGGTCGTAGACGCCGCCCTCGGCCATGCGCCGCAGCGTGGGCAGCAGCATCTCGCGCGCGCGCTCCTGGCCCGAGGCCGCCAGCGCCAGCAGGTACTGCAGCAGCGGGCCCTGGGGGAACTTCGGCGCGGTGCCGAAACCGCCGTGGGTGGCGTCGAAGCGCGCTTCGAGCGCTTCCAGCGCCATCGAATGCACCCGCGCGTGTGGCGGCTGGGGGCGCGCCGAAACCGCCGCCACGCCTTGCTCCAGCAGCTCGTACAGCGTCTCGGCCTGCGCCTCGACTTCCGCGCGCTCGTGGTGCCAGGCCTGGCGCACGGCGGTGAGCACCTCGGAGAAGCTTGACGCGCCCGGCCGCGGCCTGGGCGGGAAGTAGGTGCCGCCAAAGAAGGGTTTCAGCGCCGGCGTGAGGAACATGTTCATCGGCCAGCCGCCGCGCCCGGTGAGCGCCTGCAGCGCGCGCATGTAGACGTGGTCCACATCGGGCAGTTCCTCGCGGTCCACCTTGATGGCGACGAAGTCCTCGGCCAGCTGGCGCGCGATGGCCTCGTCCTCGAAGCTCTCGCGTTCCATCACGTGGCACCAGTGGCAGGTGGCGTAGCCCACCGACAGCAGGATCGGCCGGTCCAGCGCCCGGGCCCGCTCCAGCGCCTCCGGGCCCCAGGGATACCAGTCCACCGGGTTGTGCGCGTGCTGCAGCAGGTAGGGACTGGTCTCGCGCGCGAGCCGGTTCGCGGGGCGCGCGGGAGTGAGGGTGGTGGAGTTCATGGCGGGTACGGCTGGATACCCGGCCGCGAGGGCGGCCGGCTTGCGGGGGCGAGCAAGCGCGCGGCCTGGAGAGGCGGGGTGACGCCAGCACCAAGCCCCGCACACCCGCCTTTTGGGCCCCCATCCCCGGTGCCGGTATGGTGATTGCCTTCTGTCCCGACCGGCTCTCTTCCCATGTGCCTGATGCCCGTCCTACGTCCCTTCGCACTCGCCTTCGCCCTGGCCTTGCCCCTGCTGCTGGGCGCCTGTTCCGTGCTCAAGCCGAAGGGGGACCAGGAGGCCGCGGCCGCCCGGGGCGAGCCGCCGGCCGAGGGGCCGCCGCGCTACGAGATCGTGGTCGAGGCGCCACGCGCGCTGCGCGACCTGGTGGCCGAGAACCTCGACCTCGCCCGCTTTCGCACCGTACCGGCCGAGCAGGGCCTCACCGACGAGGAGCTGGCGCGGCTGGTGGACCAGGCGCCGCAGCAGGCGCGCGCGCTGCTGCGCACCGAGGGCTATTTCAACGCGCAGGTGCAGGCCGCCCTGGAGCCCGCGCCCGCCGAGGGAAAGCTGCCGCGCGTGGTGGTGCGCATCGAACCCGGGCCGCGCACGCACATCGACGCCGTGAGCGTGGAGGTGGACGGCGAGCTGCGCCGCCGCGCCGAGGCCGGCGAGCCCGCCGCCGCGAAGCTGCACGAGCGCGTGCGCAAGGACTGGGCGCTGCCGCCCGGCGAGCCCTTCCGGCAGGACGACTGGAGCGGCGCCAAGAACGCCGCGCTGGTCCAGCTGCAGGCCAACGGCTACCCGGCCGCCACCTGGACCGACACGCAGGCCCGCGTGGTCAGCGCCGAGCAGCGCGCCTCGCTCACGGCGCAGGCCGACAGCGGGCCGCTGTTCCACCTGGGCGGGCTGCGCATCGAGGGCGTGCAGCGCTACGGCGAGACGGCCGTGCGCAACCTGGCGGACTTCGCGCCGGGCGAGCCCTACAGCGAGCAGAGGCTGATGGAGTACCAGGACCGGCTGCGCCTGAGCGGGCTGTACGACGGCGCGGCCGTCAGCATCGACACCGACCCGGCGCTGGCCGCGGCCACGCCCGTGACGGTGCGCGTGCGCGAGCAGCGGCTGCAGAACGCCACGCTGGGCGTGGGCTACAGCAGCGACACCGGCCCGCGCTTCTCGCTGGAGCACGTGCACCGCCGCCCCTTCGGCCAGGACTGGACCGCGCGCAACAACTTCGCCGTGGGCAGCCAGCGCAAGCTCTGGGAGTTCGACCTGCGCTCCTACGCCCAGCCCCGGCTCTGGCACAACCTGGTGGCGGGCAACGTGGAAACGCTCAAGAGCGCCGACGAGGACCGTTTCTCCGCGCGGCTGCGCGCGGGCCGCACGCAGGACCGCAACCGGCTGGAGCGCACCTACTACGTGGAAGCGCAGCACGCGCGCGTGGACTCGCCGCTGGGCCGCAGCGAGGCGCAGGCGCTCACCGGCAACGCCGACTGGGCCTGGCGCAACGTGGACAGCCGGCTGCTGCCCACGCGCGGCCAGGCCGTGATCCTGCAGACCGCCCTGGGCTACGCGCGCGCCAACCAGGCCGACAGCGGCCCCTTCGGCCGCGTGTACACGCGGCTGCTGGCCTTCCGCCCCTTCGGCGACGGCTGGAACGCGCGGCTGCGGGTGGACCTGGGGCAGGTGTTCGCGCGCACCGGCGTCGGCGTGCCGGACCCGCTGCTGTTCCGTGCCGGCGGCGAGGAGTCGGTGCGCGGCTACGCCTACCGCGGCCTGGGCCCGGTGGTCAACGGCGTGGTCACCAGCGGACGCTCGCTGTTCACGGCCAGCGCCGAGGTGGCGCACCCGATCTCGCGCCGGATGCCCGCGCTGTGGGGCGCGGCCTTCATCGACGCCGGCAACGCCGCGGATCGTTTCTCCGAGCTGGACCCGGCCGTGGGCGTGGGCGTGGGCCTGCACTACCGCAGCCCGGTCGGGCCGCTGCGGGTGGACCTGGCCTACGGCGTGGACGACGCGCGTTTCAGGCTGCACGTGACGGCGGGAGTAACTTTCTGAAGACCGCGAAGGCTCCAGCAATGGTGGTGGCCTTGCGGCTCGAAGCCCCAGCGCCGCATCACCTCGCCCGCCCCTCCTTTTCCGACTCCTGACCCATGGCCGCTCTCCATCCCTCTTCCGCGCCCGACGCCGCGCCGCCTCCCCCGCCGCCCCGGCGCCCGCGCCGCCTGCGCCGCGCACTGCTGGCCGTCGCCGTCCTGCTGCTCGTGCTGATCCTGGCCGTGGTCTCGGTGCTGTGGTGGAGCCTGCGCACCGAGCGCGGCACGGCCTGGGCGCTGGCGCAGCTGCCGGGGGTCACGGTGACGAATCCGCGCGGCTCGCTGCTGGGCGACTTCGGCGCCGAGGGCGTCACGGCACGCTGGGGGCGCGGCGGCGAGATCCGGCTGGTGGACGTGGGCTGGACCAACCTGCGCGTGGGCCGCTTCCGCCTGGGCGGCCAGTACGCGCAGGTCGCCTTCGACACGCTCTCCGCCCGCCAGGCCTTCCTCACGCTGCCCGCCTCCGAGGAGCCGCCACCGCCCAAGTCGCCCCCGCCGCAGCACATGCGGCTGCCGGTGGCGCTGGAGGTCGGGACGCTGCGCATCGGCGAATTCCATGCCGCGGCGCTGGCCGGCGAGCCGCTGCGCGAGCTGCGGGCCGCGCTGCACGTGGGCGAATCGGGCGGGCGCCAGCACCGCATCGACGGCCTCTCGCTCTCGCGCGGCCCGCTGCAGGCCAAGGGGCGCCTGCAGCTCGGCGCCGATGCCCCCATGCCGCTGCAGGCCGACCTGACGCTGGCACAGCCCGCCACCGGCGGCTTGCCGCCCTGGGGCGCGGCGCTGCAGTTGCGCGGGCCGCTGGCACAGCTCTCGGCGGACGCGGCCTTGCAGGTGCGCACCCGGCCGGCGCAGACGCTGCTGGGCGCCGCGACGCTGGCACCCTTCGCGGCCTTTCCGCTGACGCGGTTGCAGGCCCGGGTGCAAGCGCTGGACCTGTCGCTGCTGGCGCCTGGGGCGCCGCGCACTGCGCTCAACGGCCAGGCCCTCATCCAGCCCAGCCCACAGAACCAGCTCCAGGCCCGCCTGGACCTGGACAACGCCCTGCCCGGCCCCTGGGACACCGGCCGCGTGCCGCTGCGCGAGCTGCGGCTGGCCGCCCTGGTGAACCCCAACGACCTGGGCCGCCTGCAGCTCAACGATCTGCAAGCCCTGCTGGGCAGCGCCGATGCCCCGGCCGGGCGCCTGCTGGGCCAGGGCCGCACGGAGGGCGACGGCTGGACGCTGCAGGCCACGCTGGAGGACGTGCGCCCGGCGCGCCTGGACACGCGCGCGCCGGCGCTCATGCTGGGCGGACAGCTGGAAGCCACCGGTCGGGGTTTCAACCTGGGAGCGGCGCCGGCCGCCGCATCGGCACCAGCCTCGTCGGCCAGTGCCCCGGCGGCAGGCGCCGGCGCCACGCGCGCCATCGACCTGCGCGGCGGCCTTGCCGGCGCCCTGATCGCACCGGGCGGGACGCAGCCCTTGAAGCTCCAGCTCGATGCCGGCTGGCAGTCCCAGGCCGCCACGACGCTGGTGGAGCTGCGGCGCCTGGACGCCGGCGCGGGCGCGGCGCGGCTGTCGGCCCAGGGCCGGATGCGCCAGCCGGGCACCGGCGCGCCCTGGCAGCTGGACAGCCGCGCCACGGTGGACGACCTGGACCTGCGCCCCTGGCTGCCGGCCAGCATGGACAGCCCGCTGCGCCGCCGCCCCAGCCGGCTCGCGGCGCGCATCGAGGCGGCGCTGACACTGCCCGGCGCGGGCCCCGCCGGGGACCTGCTGGCGTGGCTGTCCACGCTGCAGGGCCAGGCGAAAGTGAGCGTGCCGCCCAGCCAACTGGCCGAGCTGCCGCTGCAAATGGAAACCACGCTGCGCGGCACTGGATCGGGGCTGCAGGTGGCGCTGAACGCCGATGTCGCGGGCAACGCCGCGCGCGCTGAAGGCCTCGTTGCACGCAACCCGGCCGCCGACCGCTGGCAGGCCACGCTGAACGCCCCGGCGCTGCAGCGGCTCTCACCGCTGGCCGAATTCCTGCCGGCGCCCGCACCGGCCAAGGCGGCCGGCAAGGGCCAGGCGCCGAGGAACGCCACGCCGGGGGGCGGCACCACCGCCACGGCCGGCAGCCCACCGGCGCGTCCGCTCAGCGTGGGCGGCGCCCTGCGCGCCGAGCTGCGCGTGGACGGCCGCTGGCCGGCGCTGCGCAGCCAGGGCGAGGCCAGCGCCGAGGGTTTGTCTCTGCCGACCCTGCGCCTGCGCAGCGCCCAGGCGCGCTGGCGCGTGGCGACCTCGGGCGACGCACCGCTGGACGTGGATGTGCAACTCGCCGACCTGGCGCTGGCCGGCGCCGAGCAGTGGCAGCGCGTGCCCGCCTTGAACCTGCGCGTGGACGGCAGCACCCGTGCGCACCGGGCCTCACTGTCGGGCGAGGTGGCCGCGCAGCCGCCGGAGTGGACCGACGTGCTGCAGCCCCCGCCGCCCGGCGCGGCCGGGGCCCGCACCCGCTTCGTGCTGGAGGCGCAGGGCGGCCTGCTGCAGTCGGGCAGCGGCACGCTGCCCGCGACGCTGCGCGGCTGGCAGGGCCGGCTGCTGCGGCTGGACGCACGCCGCGCCGGCGCATCGGACGCGCTGCTGGAAGCCTCGGACGTGGGGCTGGAATTCCGCCTCGCCGACGGCAGCCAGCCCGCGCGCTTCGCCATGCAGCCGGGCCGGGCCCAGGTGCTGGGCGCGGGCGTGCAGTGGAGCGCAGTGCGCTGGCAGGCGGGCGCGGCCGGCGCGCCGGCGTTGATCGACGCCGCCGTGTCGCTGGAGCCGCTGACCGTGGCGCCCCTCCTGGCGCGGCTGCAGCCGCAGCAGGGCTGGCAGGGCGACCTGGAGATCGAGGGGCGCGCGGTGCTGCGCTCCGCGCCCGTGCTGCAGGTGGACGTGCTGGTGCAGCGCCGCCGCGGCGACCTGAGCCTGGCGGCCGGCGGCAGCCGGCGGCCCATGGGCCTGAGCGCGCTGAGCCTGTCGGTGCGGGCCCAGGGCAATACCTGGAACGCCGCCGCTGGCGTGGCGGGCCAGCAGATCGGCGTGCTCTCGGCCGGTGCCAGCGCCCAGACCGCGCCGGGACAAACCTGGCCCGGCGCCGACACGCCGCTGCAGGGCAACCTGGAGCTGCGCGTGGCGGACCTGGGCGTGTGGGATCCCTGGCTGCCCGTGGGCTGGCGCCTGGGCGGCGCGCTGGAAGCGCACGGCCGGGTCACGGGCCGGGTGGGCGCGCCGGAACTGGCCGGGCGGCTGGACGGCAACCGGCTGGCGGTGAGCAACTTCGTCGAAGGCGTGCGCGTGCGCGACGGCGAGCTGCGTGTGGCGCTGCAGGGCGAGCAGCTGCGCATCGAGCGTTTCATGGCCCATGCCGGCGACGGCACGGTGCGGCTGGAAGGCGGCGCGCGGCTGGGTGCGGAGCCGGCCGTGGACGTGGCGCTGGTGGCCGACCGCTTCCAGGCGCTGGGCCGGGTGGACCGGCGCATCGAGGTCAGCGGCCGGGCGCAGGCACGGCTGCAGGAGCGCGCGCTGTCGCTGCGCGGCGGCTTCAAGGTGGACCAGGGCCTGATCGACCTGGGCCGCAGCGCGGCGCCGGCGCTCTCGGAGGACGTGGTGGTGGTGGACGACCCCACGCTGCAGCCCACGGCCCAGGGCGGCGGCCAGCCGCGGACGCCCATGCGCATGGACCTGGATCTGCGCCTGGACCTGGGCAGCGACCTGCGCGTGCGCGGCAAGGGCATCAACACGCTGCTGGCGGGCGAGCTGCGCGTGACGGCGCCGCGCGACCAGATCGCGGTCACGGGCACGGTGCGCACGGTGCAGGGGGTGTTCGATGCCTACGGCGCCAAGCTCGACATCACGCGCGGGCTGGTGACCTTCAACGGCCCGGTGGCCAACCCGACGCTGGACATCGAGGCGCTGCGCACCGACCTGGAGGCGGTGAAGGTGGGCGTGGGCATCACGGGATCGGCCCAGAACCCGCGCGTGGCGCTGGTGTCCACGCCGGAGATGGCGGACATCGACAAGCTGTCCTGGCTGACGCTGGGCAAGGCCTCGACGGACCTGGCGGGCGACCAGACGGCGCTGATGCAGCGCGCGGCGCTGGCGCTGCTGGCGGGCAACAAGGGCAGCAGCGGCCCGGGGCTGGCGCAGCGCCTGGGGCTGGATGCGCTGTCCTTCTCGCGCGGCGCCTCGGGCGGCCTGTCGGATGCGGTGGTGGGCGTGGGCAAGCAGCTCTCGGAGCGCTTCTACGTCGGCTATCGCCAGAGCCTGGACGCCACCGGCGGCGGCTTCGACCTGATCTACAAGATCGCCGAGCGTTTCACCTTGCGGCTGCTGACGGGGGAGACGACGGGGGTGGACCTGGTTTGGACTTGGAGGTGGGATTGAGCAGGGAGCAGCTTACTGGCTGAAGCAGGGGGGCCGTTCCTTTACGCCGTCATCCCCGCGTAGGCGCACTGCTGTGGTTGAACATCCCCCACCCGCTGAACCACGGCATGGCGCTTGCCTCGCCCGGGCATGGCTACCGACAACCAACCCCACCCGCCCGGAGACACCATCGACCTGAACGACGAGGCGGCCATGCGCCGCTGGGTCGATTACTTCGGTGTCACGGCCACGCAACTGGAAGAAGCGGTGAAGTCCGCCGGCAACCGAGCCGAGGACGTGAAGCAGCACCTGCTCAACCAGGGCAGCAGCGCCGGCGCGAGCTGAGGCCGGCGCCGGCCGCGATGCCCGGCGCCTGGCTGTGGCGGGCACTGACCGGCCTCGTGCTGGGCTGCGTCTGCGCCTGGACGCTGGCGCCAGCGCCGGCCCCGACGGCAAGCGGTACGGCCGCGGCGGCGCCCGCCGCTGCGGTGGTCGTCGGCTCCAAGCGCTTCACCGAGAGCTACCTGCTGGGCGAGCTGGCCACGCAGGTCCTGCAGCGCGCCGGCATCGCGGCGCAGCACCGGCAGGGGCTGGGCAACACGGGCATCCTGGAGCAGGCGCTCGGCAGCGGCGCCATCGACCTGTACCCGGAGTACACCGGCACCATCGCGCGCGAGCTGCTGCGGCGCGAAGGGGCCGATGCGCCACGCACGCTGGAGCAGCTCAACGCACTGCTGGCGCCGCGCGGGCTCAAGGCGGCCGTGCCGCTGGGCTTCAACAACACCTACGCGCTGGCGATGCGCGAGGACGAGGCCGCGCGGCTGGGCGTCACTTCCCTTTCGGACCTGGCACGGCTGCCGGGCGAGCGGCAACGCGCGCTGCGCTTCGGCTTGTCGCACGAGTTCCTGCAGCGCGCCGACGGCTGGCCTGGGCTGCGCCGCACCTACGGCCTCGACGCCGACCCCGGCGCCGGGCTGGACCATGGCCTGGCCTACCAGGCGCTGGCGCAGGGACAGGTGGACCTCATCGACGTCTACACCACCGACGCGCAGATCGGCCGCCTGCGGCTGCGCGTGCTGCACGACGACCGCAATTTCTTCCCCCGCTACGACGCGGTGCTGCTGATGCGCGCCACGCTGGACGAAGCCCCGCTGCGGGCGGCGCTGGCCGGGCGCATCGACGAGGCGGCCATGATCGCGATGAACGCCCGGGCCGAGCTGGACGGCCGCCCCTTTGCCGAGGTGGCGCGCGAGTTCCTGGACGGGCGTGCCGGCGGCGCGGGTGCCGCGGCCTCGGCGCCTGCCACAACGCGCACGGCGCCGGGCTTCATGGAGCGGCTGCTGGCGCCGGACCTGGGCCCGCTCCTGGCACAGCACCTGGCGATGGTGTTCGGCTCGCTGGCGCTGGCGGTCGCCGTGGGCGTGCCGCTGGGGGTGCTGGCGCACCGCTTCCGGCGCCTGGCCGGCGTGCTGCTGGGCGCGGTGGGCGTGCTGCAGACGGTGCCCTCGCTGGCGCTGCTGGCCTTCCTGATCGCGCTGGTGGGGCGCATCGGCTTCGTGCCGGCGCTGCTGGCGCTGTTCGTCTATGCGCTGCTGCCCATCGTGCGCAACACGCACGCCGGGCTGGCGGGGGTGCCGCCGGGACTGCGCCTGGCCGGCGCTGCGCTGGGCCTGCGCAGCGGGCAGGTGCTGCGCGCGGTGGAGCTGCCGCTGGCCGCGCCGGTGATGCTGGCGGGCATCAAGACGGCGGCGGTGATCAACGTGGGCACCGCCACCGTGGCGGCCTTCGTGGGCGCGGGCGGCCTGGGCGAGCGCATCGTCTCGGGCCTGGCCCTCAACGACCACACCCAGACCCTGGCCGGCGCCGTGCCCGCGGCACTGCTGGCGCTGGCGGTGCAGGGGGTGTTCGAGGCGGTGGAGCGGCGGCTGAGGCGGGTGGCAAGCTAAATCCAGTTCCCGCTTGTCAGTGCGAACGGGCCATTTCACGATCAACGTGAAATTGGAATAAGTGCTCAATCCAGCTGCCGCGCCGCCAGGTCCTCCGCGTGGGCGATCTGCCGCTCCGCCTGGTGCAGCGCCTGGCAAATGCCTTCCAGCGCCCGAGCCGGCATGGCGTCGCGCGCCGCGTCGGCGCCCAGCACCGCCAGTTGCGCCTGCTCGCGCAGGTCGGCGATGCGCTTGAGCAGGCAGCGCACCTCGAACGCCGACAGGTGGGACGGGACAGCAGCGGACCGGCAGGGCTCGGCCACTGCGCGGGAGGGTTCAGCCAGGGTGCTCATGGCAGCGGTGAAGAGGACGGGAACGACCGGTTCAGAGTACTGTGTTTTCATACATATGTCGGTCGCATATGTTTGCGCCTTCGGCACCCGGCTCACCGCGATGGCCCAGGCCCCGACGGCATCCAATCTTCAGATGGGGCCGCGGGGCGGCGGCGCAAGCCGCCCCGCGGCGCGGGCGCGCGTCAGCGCCCGTAGAGCTGCTGCGGCAGCCACATGCCGATGGCCGGGAAGATGTACAGCAGCACGATGGCCACGATCTGGATGCCCATGAAGGGCAGCATCCCGGCAAAGATCTGGTTGAGCGTCACGTGCCGCGGCGCCACGCCCTTGAGGTAGAAGGCGCTCATCGCCACCGGCGGGCTCAGGAAGGCGGTCTGCAGGTTCAGCGCCACCAGCAGGCCGAAAAACAGCGGATCGACGCCGAAGTTGTCCAGCAGCGGGATGAAGATGGGCATGAAGATCACGATGATCTCGGTCCACTCCAGCGGCCAGCCCAGGATGAAGATGATCACCTGGGACAGGAGCAGGAACTCCGTGCGGCTGAGGTTCATGCCCAGCACCCAGTTCTCCACCAGTTCCTGCCCGCCCAGCAGCGCGAAGGCGGCGGAGAAGATGGCCGAGCCCACGAACAGCCAGCACACCATGGCGCTGGTCTTGGCGGTGAGGAACACCGACTCCTTGACCACCTCCAGGTTCAGCCGCCCGTAGGCCGCCGCCAGCAGCGCGCCGCCCAGCGCCCCCACCGCCGCCGCCTCGGTGGGCGTGGCCAGGCCGAAGACGATGGAGCCCAGCACCGCCAGGATCAGGACCAGCAGCGGGAAGAAGCTGGCCAGCAGCATCTTGAAGATTTCCAGCCGCGCGAAGCTCAGCCGCGCGTAGTACAGCGCCAGCGCGGCGGCGCCCACGGCCAGCGTGATCCAGAAGCCCCGCGGCGCGGGACGCGGCGCGGCGGCCTCGCGCTCGGCCGCCGGAGCCGAGGCGCCGTCGGC
>NZ_CALAOH010000202.1 GCF_937926365.1 uncultured Azohydromonas sp.
CGAAGCCCATGCCGATGCCCATCACGCCCCAGGTGCCGACGTCCAGGCGCTTGCGGGGCTCGTACATGTCCACGATGCTGCGGGCGAAGTCCAGCGTGTTGGCGCCCTCGTTGACCACCATCGCGTCCGGGCGCTCCTGCACCACCTTGCGGATCACGCCCAGCGCGCTGTGGAAGTTCATCGGTCCCGTGGTGGGGGCCTCCAGCGTCTGCGCCATCTTGGACAGGTTCTTGTCCTTGCGCTGCGCGATGGCGCTGGTCCACTCCGACGGCGGCTTCTGCCAGCCGGCGCCGACGCCCTCCAGCAGCGCCGAGACGCAGGAGCCGATGTCGCCGATCAGCGGCGCGGTGATGGGCACGTTGGAGTCGATCTCGGTGGGCGAGATGTCGATCTGGATGAACTTCTTCGGCTCGGCGCCCCAGGTCTTGCCCTTGCCGTGCGACAGCAGCCAGTTCAGCCGCGCGCCCACCAGCATCACCACGTCGGCCTCGGCCAGCACGTAGGAGCGCGCCGCGGCGGCCGACTGCACGTGCGTGTCGGGCAGCAGGCCCTTGGCCATGGACATCGGCAGGTACGGGATGCCGGTGCGCTCGATGAGCTGGCGGATCTGGGCATCGGCCTGGGCATAGGCCGCGCCCTTGCCCAGCAGGATCAGCGGCCGCTTGGCGCCCTTGAGCAGTTCCAGCGCGCGCGCCACGGTGTCGGGCGCAGGCAGCTGGCGCGGCGCCGGGTCGCGCACCTCGACCAGCGAGCGGCGGCCGGCCTCGGCCTCCATGGTCTGCGAGAACAACTTGGCCGGCAGGTCCAGGTACACGCCGCCAGGACGGCCGGACACCGCGGCGCGGATGGCGCGCGCGATGCCGATGCCGATGTCCTGCGCGTGCAGCACGCGGAAGGCGGCCTTGCAGAAGGGCTTGGCGGCGTTGAGCTGGTCCATCTCCTCGTAGTCGCCCTGCTGCAGGTCCACGATCTCGCGCTCGCTGGAGCCGCTGATCAGGATCATCGGGAAGCAGTTCGTGGTGGCGTTGGCCAGCGCGGTCAGGCCGTTGAGGAAGCCGGGCGCCGAGACGGTGAGGCAGATGCCCGGCTTCTGCGTCAGGAAGCCCGCGGCGGCGGCGGCGTGGCCGGCGTTCTGCTCGTGGCGGAAGGAGATGACGCGCAGGCCCTCGGCCTGGGCCAGGCGGGTCAGGTCGGTGATGGGAATGCCGGGCAGGCCGTAGATGGTGTCGATGCCGTTGAGCTTCAGCGCGTCGATGACGAGATGGAAGCCGTCGGTGAGCTGCTGCTCCTGCTCTTGCCCGCTGGGCGCTTCGTTCAGCTCCACCGTGCCGGTGGCCAGGGCTGCCACGCGGGTGGCCGGGGACTTTTCGCTGACGATAGACATGTGGTTCCTCGTGCTTCGATGGTGGCTTTGCGATGTCGCCGTGGATCTGGGATCAGGACCGGGCTTGTGCAAACTTTCGCCCGGTGTCCCGTTTTGTTCCATTGACTGCGGTCAATTTTCGAAAATTGAACGCACCGTTGTGTTTGCAACTTTCAGGGGTGGCTGGACGCCCTGGATGCCGGGATAACCCGGCATCCAGGGGCGCAACCCCGTCCTTGCCGGACCGTCAGGGCCGGCGGATACGCGCGTGGTGCCTGGAGCCTCAGGCCGCGCCGGCGTAGGACTTGCCGTCCTTGGCCTGTTGCACTGCCGCGTCCTGGCGGGCACGCTCGATGAACGCGCGGCGCATCGGGCGCAGCACGAACCAAGCCATCAGCGCGGCAATGGCGTTCATCACGGCAGCCACGGTGAACACCGTCTCCCAGGTGCCGCTGGAGGTCACCAGCACGCTGGACAGGGGCACCAGCAGCGAGGCCGTACCCTTGGCGGTGTAGAGCATGCCGGCGTTGGAGGCGGCGAACTTGGAGCCGAAGGTGTCGGCGCAGGTGGAGGGGAACAGGCTGTAGATCTCACCCCAGGCGAAGAACACCAGGCCGGTGAGCAGCACGAAGGCCAGCGGGTTGTGGCCGAACTGGTACAGGCCATAGATGCATGCGGCCTCGACGGCAAAGGCGACGAACATGGTCTGCTCGCGGCCGATCTTGTCCGAGACCCAGCCGAAGAACGGGCGCGTCAGGCCGTTGAGCACGCGGTCGATGGCCATGGCGAAGGTCAGCGCCGGCAGCGCCAGGCCCATGATGCTCACCGGTACGTCGGCGATCTTGAAGTCCTTGGCGATCGGCGCGAGCTGCGCGGTCGCCATCAGGCCGCCGGCCGCGACCATCACGAACATCAGGTACATCACCCAGAACACTGGCTTGCGCAGGACCTCGGTGGGCGCGTAGTCGCGACGCGACTGCTGCAGCGACGTCGCCGCGGTCTTCATGTGCTTCATGACCTTGTTCGGGTCGAGCAGGGCCAGCGCCGCGATCATCACGATCAGGCCCTGGCCGATGCCGAAGTAGAAAAACGCATCCTCGTAGCCGCTGGACTTGATCATCGCCGTGATGGGCAGGATGGTCAGCGCCGAGCCGGCGCCAAAGCCCGCGGCCGTGATGCCCGCCGCCAGTCCTCGGCGGTCGGGGAACCACTTGAGCGCGTTGCCGACGCAGGTGCCGTACACGGCACCAGCACCGACGCCGCTGACCGCCGCTGCGACGTACAGCAGCGTGAGGCTGTCGGCATAGGAGTTCATGACCCAGCCCAGGCCGCACAGCAGGCCGCCGCCAAGGACGACCGGCCGGGGGCCGAACTTGTCAACCAGGTAACCCTCGACGGGCACCAGCCAGGTTTCGGTCAGGACGAAGATGGTGAAGGCGATCTGGATGGCTGCCCGGGACCAGCCGTACTTGTCGGATATCGGGTTGACGAACAAGGTCCATCCGTATTGCAGGTTGGCGATCATCGCCATGCACAGGACGCCTATCAGCAGCTGTCCCCATCGGAACATCGGGCCGCGCGGGATTTCGGCAGAGGCTACTGAAGCCTGGTGTTGCGGGTTCATGGGTTGCACTCCTCGGTATTGGGGCCGTTGGTGGCGGGCCCAATGTCGAGCGGGCACCCCTCGAAAACGATTGACTGCGGTCAATAACCGAGAAATCCGGATAAGCGCTTTCCCTAGGTTTCTAAGGTCTGCCGGGCAACTTGCGGGGAAGTACCAAGACCCGTCGTTTCGCGGGTCCATAAAGAAGAGGTGTTGGACCAGGATTACATAAGGCACGGTTGTTTTTCGCATTGAAGTTGCGCGAGAAACGGTTGGTGAAATTGGCGCATGCTGACGCCGGAGTTGGTACTTTCCCCTGGATTTCGGAATCTTGACCGCTGTCAACGGCGCAATTTGGGTGTGCCCCGGATAGTCGGCCGCGACACAGGCCACCACGGGTACACCGCATGAAACACACCGATTCGTACGACCGGCAAGCCGTCGGTCGGGTCCTCTCCGAGCGCGGCCATCTCGACGGCCCGCTGATGCCGGTGCTGCACGGCGTGCAGGACGCGCTGGGCCACGTGCCGGAGCAGGCGGTGGCGCAGATCGCCCAGGGCCTGAACCTGTCGCGCGCCGAGGTGCACGGCGTGCTCACCTACTACCACCACTTCCGCACCCAGCCGGCCAAGCGCCCGGTGCTGCAGGTGTGCCGTGCCGAGGCCTGCCGCAGCGTCGGGGGCGAGCAGCTGCTGCGCCATGCGCACGCGGCGGGCGGCTGTGGCGTCGAGGCGGTGTACTGCCTGGGGCTGTGCGCCATGGCGCCGGCCGTGATGCTGGAGGGCCAGCCCTATGGACGCATGACGGCCCAGCGGCTGGACGACCTGCTCGACGACGTGGGAGGGGCACGATGAACGCCACCACCGTCTACGTCTCCCGGGACGCGGCGGCGCTGGCCGCCGATGCCGACCTCGTGGCCGCCGCCATCGCGGCCCATGCCGACGGCGCCCAGGCGCCTGTGAGCATCGTGCGCAACGGCTCGCGCGGGCTGCTGTGGCTGGAGCCGCTGGTGGAGGTGCAGACCCCGCAAGGGCGCATCGCCTACGGCCCGGTGCGCGTGCAGGACGTGCGCTCGCTGTTCGAGGCGCGGTGGCTGCAAGGCGGCGCGCACCCGCTGCGCCTGGGCCCGGTGGAGGACATTGCCCAGTTCAGGCGCCAGCAGCGGCTGACCTTCGCCCGTTGCGGCCTGGACGATCCGCTGGCGCCCGTGCCCTGGAACGGCTTGCGGGCGGCGCTGGCACTGGCGCCGGAAGCGATCGTGCAGCAGGTGCTCGACTCCGGCCTGCGCGGCCGCGGCGGCGCCGCCTTCCCGGCCGGCATCAAGTGGCGCACCGTGGCCCAGGCGGCGGCCGACCGCAAGTACGTCGTCTGCAACGCCGACGAGGGCGACTCGGGCACCTTTGCCGACCGCATGCTGATGGAGGGCGACCCGTACCTGCTGATCGAAGGCATGGCCATCGCCGCCCTGGCGGTGGGCGCCTCCAAGGGCTTCATCTACATCCGCTCGGAGTACCCGCACGCCATCGCGGCCTTCGAATCGGCGCTGCGTGCCGCGCGCCAGGCCGGCGTGCTGGGCGCGGCGCTGCTGGGTACCGGCCCGGCCTTCGACATCGAGGTGCGCGTGGGCGGCGGCTCCTATGTCTGCGGCGAGGAGACCGCGATGCTGGAGAGCCTGGAAGGCAAGCGCGGCATCGTGCGTGCGAAACCGCCGCTGCCCGCCGTCCAGGGCTTGTTCGGACGGCCCACGGTCATCAACAACGTGCTGACCTTCGCCGCGGTGCCGACCATCCTGGAGCGCGGCGCGGACTTCTACCGCGACTTCGGCGCCGGCCGCTCGCGCGGCACGCTGCCCTTCCAGCTGGCGGGCAACGTCAAGCGCGGCGGGCTGTTCGAGCTGCCTTTCGGGCTGACGCTGCGCGAACTGGTGTTCGACATCGGCGGCGGCACGGCCAATGGCCGCCCCGTCAAGGCGATCCAGGTCGGTGGCCCGCTGGGCGCCTACGTGCCTGAAGCGCAATGGGAGCTGCCGCTGGACTACGACGCCTATGCGGCGCAGGGCCTGGTGCTGGGCCACGGCGGCGTGGTGGTGCACGACGACACGGTGGACATGGCGCAGATGGCGCGCTTTGCCATGGAGTTCTGCGCGGCGGAGTCCTGCGGCAAGTGCACGCCCTGCCGCATCGGCTCCACCCGCGGCGTGGAGGTCATCGACCGTATCGTGCTCAACCACAACCGGCCGCAGCAGGTGCGGCTGTTGCGCGACCTGTGCGACACCATGCTGGCCGGCAGCCTGTGCGCCATGGGAGGCATGACGCCCTACCCCGTGCTGTCGGCCCTGAACCACTACCCGCAAGACTTCGGCCTGCTCGGCGACGACGAGCAGGCGGCCTGAACGCGACTGAACACCCGGGAGCCAAGCGATGCCTTTCGACGACACCGACTACGGCACGCCCAAGCGTGCCGCGGACCAGCAGGTCACGCTGGAGATCGACGGCCAGGCCGTCACCGTGCCGGCCGGCACCTCGCTGATGCGGGCGGCCATCGAGGCCGGCATTTCCGTGCCCAAGCTGTGCGCCACCGACAGCCTGGAGCCCTTCGGCTCCTGCCGGCTGTGCCTGGTGGAGATCGACGGCCGGCGCGGCTTTCCGGCCTCGTGCACCACGCCGGCCGAGGCCGGCATGAAGGTGCGCACGCAGAGCGACAAGCTCTCGAAGCTGCGCCACGACGTGATGGAGCTCTACATCTCCGACCACCCGCTGGACTGCCTCACCTGCGCCGCCAACGGCGACTGCGAGCTGCAGGACATGGCCGGCGCGGTGGGCCTGCGCAACGTGCGCTACGGCCTTGAAGGCAAGAACCACCTGGGCGCGTGCAAGGACGAGTCCAACCCGTATTTCACTTACGACCCGAGCAAGTGCATCGTCTGCAACCGTTGCGTGCGCGCCTGCGAGGAGACGCAGGGCACCTTCGCCCTGACGATCTCCGGGCGCGGCTTCGACAGCCGCGTCTCGCCGGGCCAGGACCAGGCCTTCATGGACAGCGAGTGCGTGAGCTGCGGCGCCTGCGTGCAGGCCTGCCCCACCGGGACGCTGCAGGACAAGAGCGTCGTCTCGCTGGGCATGCCCACCAAGAGCGTCGTCACCACCTGCGCCTACTGCGGCGTGGGCTGCGGCTTCAAGGCCGAGGTGAAGGGCGAGCAGGTGGTGCGCATGACGCCGTGGAAGGACGGCCAGGCCAACGACGGCCATTCCTGCGTCAAGGGCCGCTTCGCCTGGGGCTACGCCACGCACAAGGACCGCATTAGTAAACCCATGATCCGCGAGCGCATCACCGACCCGTGGCGCGAGGTGAGCTGGGACGAGGCCATTGCCCACGCGGCCGCCGGCTTCAAGCGCATCCAGGCCGAGCACGGCCTGGACGCGGTGGGGGGCATCACCTCCTCGCGCTGCACCAATGAAGAGACGTACCTGGTGCAGAAGCTCATCCGCGCGGCCTTCGGCAACAACAACGTCGATACCTGCGCCCGCGTCTGCCACTCGCCCACCGGCTACGGACTGGGACAGACCTTCGGCACCTCGGCCGGCACGCAGACCTTCCGCTCGGTCGAGCAGTCGGACGTGATCATGGTGATCGGCGCCAACCCGACGGACGCGCACCCGGTCTTCGCCTCGCGCATGAAGAAGCGCATCCGCCAGGGCGCCCGGCTCATCGTGGTGGACCCGCGCCGCATCGACCTCGTGGCCTCGCCGCACGTCAAGGCCGATTACTACCTGCAGCTGCGCCCGGGCACCAACGTCGCGCTGGTGACGGCGCTGGCGCACGTGATCGTCACCGAGGGCCTGCTCGACGAGAGGTTCATTGCCGAGCGCTGCGACGACCGCAGCTTCCAGCAGTGGCGCGAGTTCGTGGCGCGGGCGGACAACTCGCCCGAGGCCACGGAGGCCGTCACCGGCGTGCCGGCGCGGGAGGTGCGCGGGGCGGCGCGGCTGTACGCCACCGGCGGCAACGCGGCCATCTACTACGGCCTGGGCGTCACCGAGCACGCCCAGGGCTCGACCATGGTGATGGGCATCGCCAACCTGGCGATGGCCACCGGCAACATCGGCCGCGACGGCGTGGGCGTGAACCCGCTGCGCGGGCAGAACAACGTGCAGGGCTCCTGCGACATGGGCAGCTTCCCGCACGAGCTGCCGGGCTACCGGCACGTGTCCGACGGCAGCGTGCGCGCCGATTTCGAGGCCGCCTGGGGCGTGACGCTGTCGGCCGAGCCGGGGCTGCGCATTCCGAACATGTTCGATGCCGCGCTGGAAGGCAGCTTCAAGGGGCTGTACGTGCAGGGCGAGGACATCGTGCAGTCCGACCCCGACACGCAGCACGTGACCGAGGCGCTGTCGCGGCTGGAATGCCTGGTGGTGCAGGACATCTTCCTGAACGAGACGGCCAAGTACGCGCACGTGTTCCTGCCCGGCTCCAGCTTCCTGGAGAAGGACGGCACCTTCACCAATGCCGAGCGGCGCATCTCGCGCGTGCGCAAGGTGATGAAGCCGCTGGGCGGCCTGGCCGACTGGGAGGTGACGCTCAAGCTGGCCGAGGCGCTGGGCTACCCGATGCACTACCGGCATCCCTCGGACGTCATGGACGAGATCGCGCTGCTCACGCCCAGCTTCCGCGGCGTGAGCTACGCCAAGCTGGAGCGGCTGGGCAGCGTGCAGTGGCCGTGCAACGAGGACACCGACGAGGCCGGCACGCCCACCATGCACGTCGAGGGCTTCGTGCGGGGCAAGGGCCGTTTCATGGTCACCCAGTACGTCGCCACGCCCGAGAAGGTCACGAAGCGCTTCCCGCTGGTGCTCACCACCGGGCGCATCCTCAGCCAGTACAACGTCGGCGCGCAGACCCGGCGCACGCCCAACAACCGCTGGCATGACGAGGACCGGCTGGAGATCCATCCGCACGACGCCGAGGAGCGCGGCATCGCCGAAGGCGACTGGGTGGGCATCGGCAGCCGTGCCGGCGAGACGGTGCTGCGCGCCCGCCTGAGCGAGCGCATGGCGCCGGGCGTGGTCTACACCACCTTCCACTTCCCGGAATCGGGCGCCAACGTGATCACCACCGACAGCTCCGACTGGGCCACCAACTGCCCCGAGTACAAGGTGACGGCGGTGCAGGTCAGCAAGGTCAGCCAGCCTTCCGAGTGGCAGCGCGGCTACACGCAGTTCAACCGCCACCAGCTCGACATGCTGGAGCGCCGCCGCGAGGGCGCCGAAGCCGGCGTGGAAGGGAAGTGAACATGGACATCCTGCCCATGGCGGCCCGCCCGGGCGCACGGCGCCTGCAGACCCTGCGCTGCCTGGGCGGCGTGCCGCGCGAGACCGGTGACGACGTGGCCGACGAGGTGCCGGTGGCGCTGCAGTACAACGGCCTGTCGCATGCGGTGATGCTGGCCACGCCGCTGGACCTGGAGGACTTCGCTTACGGCTTCTCGCTCAGCGAGGGCCTGGTGGACCGGGCCGAGGACCTGCGCGACGTCGAGGTCGAGATGGTTGAGCAAGGCATCGTGCTGCACGTCGAGATCGCCAGCCGCTGCCTGGCGCGGCTGAAGGAGCGGCGGCGCACGCTGGCCGGCCGCACCGGCTGCGGACTGTGCGGGCTGCAGAGCCTGGAGCAGGCGCTGCCGCGCTGCGAGCAGCGCGTGGCGCCGGTGCTGCTGGAAGCCTCGGCGCTGTCGCGCGCGCTGGACGGGATGCGTGCGCGGCAGCTGCTGCAGTCGGCCACCGGGGCGACGCACGCGGCGGCCTGGTGCGGCACGGACGGTGAAGTGCTGCTGCTGCGCGAGGACGTGGGCCGGCACAACGCCCTGGACAAGCTCATCGGCGCGCTGGCGCGCATGCATGCGGATGCCACGCGGGGCTTCTTTGCCGTGACCAGCCGCGCGAGCTACGAGATGGTCCAGAAGACCGTGCGGGCCGGCGTGGGCGCGCTGGCCGCCATTTCCGCGCCCACCGCGCTGGCCGTGCGCACGGCGCAGGCGGCCGACCTGTGCCTGATCGGCTTCGCGCGCGGGCTGGACTGGGTCGCCTACAGCGCCACCGAACGACTGACCATGGAGCCGCTTGCCGCATGAACACCGAACGCCTGATCCAGATGGCCAACAGCATCGGCGAGTTCTTCGCCGCGTGGCCCGATGCCGAGGAAGCGCGCCGCGACCTCGCGGCCCACATCCAGCGCTACTGGGAGCCGCGCATGCGGCGCGGCCTCTACGAGCACCTCCAGCTCGAACAGGGGGCGGGGCTGTCGCCGATCGTCGTGCAGGCCCTGAGGCAGCACCGGGCCGAGGTGCTTTGAGCGGCGTTGAGTCCGCCCGCAGAGCACACCGCCTCAGCGGCGTCAGGGACTCGAACCCTGGGCTACAAGGAAGATGACTGGCGGAAGCCCTGAGGAGCTTTCGCAACCACCAAGGGCGGCACCACGACCTTGGTGTGAGCCATCGGATGCCCAGGGAGAGCCCTCCATGCTCATCGGCGTACCCAAGGAGATCAAGGACCACGAGTACCGCGTCGGCCTCACGCCCTCGTCGGTGCGCGAGCTCGTGGCCGCGGGCCACCAGGTCCTGGTCGAGCACGACGCGGGTGCGGGCATCGGCGCCGGCGACGCGGCGTATGCGCAGGCGGGAGCTCGGATCGGGACGGCCGAGGAGGTCTTCGCGAGCGCGGACATGATCGTCAAGGTCAAGGAGCCGCAGGCGCCGGAGCGGGCGCGCTTGCGGCCGGGCCAGGTGCTCTTCACCTACTTGCACCTGGCCGCCGATCCGCAGCAGTGCCAGGAGCTGCTCGACAGCGGTGCCATCTGCATCGCCTACGAGACGGTGACGGCGCCGGGCGGGGGTCTGCCCCTGCTGGCGCCGATGTCGGAGGTGGCCGGGCGCATGTCGGTACAGGCGGCCGCCCGCTGCCTGGAGCGCGCCCAGGGCGGCCGGGGCATGCTGCTGGGCGGCGTGCCGGGCGTGGCCGCCGCCAAGCTGGTGGTACTGGGCGCCGGCGTGGTCGGCAGCAACGCCACGCTCATGGCCGTCGGCTCCGGGGCGCAGGTGGTGGTGATCGACCGCAGCCTGCAGGCGCTGCGCCGCATCGAGCAGCGCTTCGGCGCCCGCGTGCTGACCGTGTTCTCCAACCGGGACAACGTGGAAGCCCACGTGCGCTCGGCGGACGTGGTGATCGGCGCCGTGCTGGTACCCGGTGCGGCGGCGCCGCGGCTGGTGTCGCGCGAGCTGCTGGCAGGCATGCAGCCCGGTTCGGTGGTGGTTGACGTGGCCATCGACCAGGGCGGGTGTTTCGAAACCTCCAGGCCCACCACGCACACCGACCCCACCTACGTCGTCGATGGCGTCGTCCACTACTGCGTGACGAACATGCCCGGCGCGGTGCCGCTGACCTCGGCGCACGCGCTCAACCACGCCACGCTGCCCTACGTGATGGCCTTGGCGGACAAGGGCTGGCAGCGCGCGCTGCGGGAGGACGTCCACCTGCTCCACGGCCTCAACGTCGCCGCCGGCAAGCTCACCTGCCGCGAGGTCGCCAGCAGCTTGGGGCAGCCCTATCACCCACCGCAGGGGATGCTGGAGGACTGATCGGGACGGCTGGCTTGGGGGTGGGGCGCTCACCGAGGCCGACCGCCACGCTGAGCAAACGCGACTGCTGATCGCAGCAGGTCGGTGGAATTCTTAAGACAACATACGCGAAATTTCCATCACGTCCCTGCCCCCACTCACTTCTTCAATCCAGCTGTTTTTCTCTTCCTCTCCCTCACACCGGCCAAAATCAGCGACAGAAGAGCTTGGTGGGTAGACAAGAACCGGTATGTTGTTTTGGGCCTGCCAGGCGCCGCGCTCGGCTCCAGGCCCATCTCCCGCACGAGCCGCCTCAGCGGCTGCCCGTGGACGCTCCCGACGCATAAAGCCTCCGGGCGCTTTCCAGGAGGCCTTCGCACACCTCCGAATCGGTCAGCCGCTCGATCCACCATGCCAGCGCCTTGCCCTGGGCACCGACGCGCCACGCAACACTGAGCTTTTCGGGTTCGCGCTCGCGCTCCACGCGCTTGCGCACCAGCACGCCGGCATCGAGCAGTCCCTGGGCACAGAGCGTCGGCAGGTAGCCCACGCCGATGCCCTCGGCCTGCAGCCGCAGCTTCGCGCGCAGGTTCGGCACGGTGATCGTGCGCTGGCCGCTGAGCAGCCCCGCGCTGCGCAGCGGCAGCCGCCGCGCCGAGTCGGCCACGGCCACCGCCCGGTGCGCGCGCACCTGCGCCTCGCTCAGCGGCTCGGCTTCCCGGGCCAGCGGGTGGAACGGCGCCACGCAGAAACAGAACTCGACCTGCGCCACCTCCCGCGCCAGGTAGCCGCCGCCGGCCGGGCCCGGCCCCACCGTCAGCGCCAGATCGCTGCGCCCGTCGAGCAGCGACTCCCAGGTGCCGGTGATGGCCTCCTCCACGACGCGCAGCCGCGTGGCATCGGCCACCTCGTGGAAGGCGGCGATGGCGGGCGCCAGCGTCTCCGTCGGAACCAGCGCGTCCAGCGCCAGCTGCAGGCTGCTCTCCCAGCCCGAGGCCACGCGCTGCACCCGGCATTCCAGGTCGGCCGCCGCCTGCAGCAGCAGCCGGCCCTCGCGCAGCAGCTCGCGCCCCGCCTCGGTGATCTCGATGCGCGGCCCGTTGCGGCGGAAGAGCGACACCTTCAGGTCCTCCTCCATCCGGGCCACCGTGTAGGAGATGGTGGACGGCACCTTGTGCAGTTCCTCGCCGGCGGCACTGAAGGAGCCGCGGCGGTCGATGGCGTCGATCAGTTCCAGGCTCTCCAGCGTCAGCTTGCCCATGGCGTTCCTTTTTCGATGGCATCGATCATAAACGTCGAAAACACTCGCAACATGGCTTGATGCGGCGCCTAAAAATGACGTCATGTCGCTGAGAAACGGCATCCAAAGCTGATTCGAAACCATCGAAAGAAAGGACCCGCCATGATCACGCTGCGCAAGTCGTCCGACCGGGGCCACGCCCACCACGGCTGGCTCGACAGCCGCCACAGCTTCTCCTTCGCCGAGTACTTCGACCCGGCCCACATGGGCTTCGGGAACCTGCGCGTCATCAACGAGGACCGCGTCGCCGCCGGACAGGGCTTCGGCACGCACGGCCACCGTGACATGGAGATCGTCAGCTACGTGCTCGACGGCGAGCTGGCGCACCAGGACAGCATGGGCAACGGCCGCGCGGGTGGCGCCAGCGGCGTCATCCGCCCGGGCGACGTGCAGCGCATGAGCGCGGGCACGGGCGTGCTGCACAGCGAGTTCAACCACGCCCAGGACCGCAGCACCCACTTCCTGCAGATCTGGATCCTGCCGCGCCAGCGCGGCATCGCGCCCGGCTACGAGCAAAAGCACTTCGACCCCGCGCAGCGCCGCGGCCGGCTCACGCCCATCGTGTCCGGCCACGGCGCCGAGGGCGCGCTGTCCATGAACGCCGATGCCCAGATCGAGGCCGGGCTGTTCGACGGCGAGGAGCGCGCCACCAAGGCGCTGGACCCGCAGCGCCTGGCCTACGTGCACGTCGCCCGCGGCGAGATCGAGGTCAACGGCCAGCGCCTGGGCGCCGGCGACGCCGCGATGCTCGACGGCGAATCGCAGCTCGAGCTGAGCCAAGGCCGCGGCGCCGAAGTGCTGGTGTTCGACCTCGCGCGCTGACCAGCGCCCGGGCCACTCATCCCCATCCACCCACTCACCCGTTTTCCAGGAGAACCGCCATGAACGCTTCGCTGAACAAGTTCCTCGTCCCCGCCGGCCGCGTGCTGCTGGCGCTGATCTTCGTCACCTCGGGCTTTGCCAAGCTCACGGGCCTGCAGGGCACCGCCGACTACATCGCCAGCGCCGGGCTGCCGCTGCCCGTGCTGCTGGCGCTGGGTGCGGGGCTGCTGGAGCTGGGCGGCGGCCTGGCGCTGGCGGTGGGCTTCAAGGCGCGCTGGGCGGCGCTGGCGCTGGGCGTCTTCACGCTGGCGGCCGGCGTGCTGTTCCACGCGTACTGGTCCGCCCCGGCCGAGCAGGCCTACGTGCAGCAGCTCATGTTCATGAAGAATCTGGCCATCGCCGGCGGCCTGTTCCTGGCCGCGGCCTTCGGCGCCGGCGCGCTGAGCCTGGATGCGCGCCTGGCGCGCGGCACCGCCCGCCTGGCCCGGGCCTGAGCGCGGCGCGGCGCGGCGGTCACGGAACGTCGCCGTCAAGTGACGTTCCGCTGGCCGCCTTGAGGCCGGGGGGAGCGCGCGGCGGCATGGCACCTCGGTTGCCGCGAGCGCTGGACTTCGGCTCCTACGGTGCAGCAAATGCAAGATTTCCTGCTCCTTACCACTTTTGTCGGTCTGCTCGACATCCGCTGGCGCGTGCACCGGGCGTTCCGCCAATGGCTGGCAAGCCAGCCCGAGGACATGCGCAAGAGGATTCGCGCCGCCATGGCACGAAGTTCGTTCTAGCCGAACGGCGGGCTTCCTGAAGACGGGAGGCCCATGCCCGCACCATCCGCCACCGTCGAAACGACCAGTCCCGCATCTGCGGCCATCACGGTTGAACAAGGCCTCCGGGCGGCCGGCGTAGGTCGATTCCAGTACCGGCTCTTTGCCATCTTTGGCCTGGTCTGGCTCGCGGATGCGATGCAGGTGCTCTCGATCGGGTTCACGGCGCCTTCCATCGCCGCGACCTTCGGCATGGCCGTGCCCATGGCGCTGCAGACCGGGACGCTGTTCTTCATCGGCATGCTCGTTGGCGCCTTCGTGTTCGGCCGCCTGGCGGACCGGATCGGCCGTCGGCCCGTGCTGATGATGGCGGTGATCGTTGACGCGGTCTGCGGTGTCGCGTCCGCCTTCGCGCCCAGCTTCCAGTGGCTGCTGGTCCTGCGCTTTTTCACCGGCATCGGCGTTGGTGGCACCCTGCCCGTGGACTACACGATGATGGCCGAGTTCCTGCCCTCCGACCGGCGGGGCCGCTGGCTGGTGATGCTGGAGTCCTTCTGGGCCGTCGGCACGATCCTGCTCGCCCTCCTCGCCCTGGTCGCCGTTTCGCACGGCAACGACGCCTGGCGGCTGATCTTCTTCGTGACCGGCATCCCGGCGCTGGTGGGCGTGGTCTTTCGCTTCTTCATCCCGGAATCGCCCCACTACCTGACCAAGTCGGGGCGCTCGGCCCAGGCGCGCGCGGTGCTTCAGCGCGTGGCGGTCGCCAATCGGGTTTCAGTGGAAATCGGCCCCCTGGAGCCGCAACAGGGAGAGCGCCATGCGGTCTTTGCGCTCTTCGCGGCCGGATACCGGCGCCGCAGCCTCTGCCTGCTGGCCGCCTGGATGCTGATCTCGATCGCGTACTACGGCGTCTTCGTCTACCTCCCCGTGAAGCTGGCGGGCGAAGGCTTTGGCTTCATGCGCGGGCAGGTCTTCCTGATCCTGCTGGCTCTGGTGCAACTGCCGGGGTTTGCGCTCTCGGCCTACGGCGTGGAGCGCTGGGGCCGCAAGCCCACGCTGATCGGCTTCCTGCTGTTGAGCGCGGTGGGCTGCCTGCTCTACAGCCTCGACCCTTCGCCAGCCGTCGTCATCGGCTCCACGCTGCTGATGAGCTTCTCGCTGCTGGGCACCTGGGGGGCGCTCTATGCGTTCACGCCCGAGGTCTATCCGACCGACCTGCGGGCCAGCGGCATGGGCACCGCCGGCGCGATGGCCCGCTTCGGTGGGCTCTTCGCCCCGGCCATCGTCGCGCCGGTCATGGCAAGCCACTTCACGCTGGCCCTGGTGCTGCTGTCGTCCTTCCTGGCGGCAGCGGCCATGGCGATCTGGCTGGTGGACATCGAATCGAGGCAGCGCGCGCTCGACTAGACAATCGGTCTAACGTCCCAAGAAGGCTTGCCAGCAAACTGCTGAGCGGCGAAGTGCGCGGCCGCATCGCCGTGGACCTCCATCGACAACGGAATACCGGCAGCGCCTGGCAACAACTTATTTTTCATACGAAGGAGAGAGGCATGACGCAAGCAAACTCGGCCGCAGTGAGCCGTTTTCCGGTCCCTGAGCTGAAAGACCTGCCCGAGGATATTCGGGAACGAATCCTGGCCGTCCAGGAAAAATCCGGCTTCATTCCCAATGTGTTCCTGGCGCTCGCCCACAGGCCCGATGAATTCCGCGCTTTCTTCGCCTATCACGACGCGTTGATGGACAAGCCCGGCAACTTGTCCAAAGCGGAGCGGGAAATGATCGTGGTGGCGACGAGCAACGCCAACCAATGCCAGTATTGCGTGATCGCACACGGGGCCATACTGCGTATCCGGGCCAAGAACCCGCTCATCGCGGATCAGGTCGCGACGAACTACCGCAAGGCTGACATCACCGACCGCCAGAAGGCCATGCTGGATTTCGCGATGAAGGTTTCGCAGACCGCCCACCTGGTAGGCGAATCCGATTTCGAAACACTCAAGGCCCATGGATTTACCGAGGAAGACATCTGGGACATCGCCGGCATTTCGGCATTCTTCGGCATGTCCAATCGCATGGCCAATGTGTCGAACATGCGTCCCAACGCCGAGTTCTACTCGCTGGGCCGCTGAGGCAATGCGCGCTGTATAAGGCGGATTTTGAAGGCCGACCCGATTCATTTGCAGGCACCCCGCCGGACTTGGAGCCAAGGCTTACCGAGGACCAGGTTCCAAGCACGCCCGCGCCCGCGACGATGCAGGTCCACTTTGCGACCCGTTCGACCGCCTTGCGCAATGCGCTTCCCAAGCGGAGCGTCATGTTCCCAGAGTGAGGTACGACTGGAGCGCGGCAGATTGCAGATCCACCGTGTTGAATCTGCACGGGCTTCACCCACAGGCTATAACGCGCGCCCATGGCTGCACAAAACTCTCCCGACTCGCCGCGCCACGGCGCATGGCGTCTTCCAAGCCGCCTGGCTCCCGTGGCGTTTTCCTTCTACATGGCCGGCATCGTGGCCTTCCTGATGAGCCTGGCGCTCACCGCCATCAACACCGGGCTGGGCGACGGCTACCTGCTGCGTGTGCTCAGGGCCTACGCCCTGGCCCTGCCGGTGGGTTTCATGGGCGTGATGGCTGCCCGGCCCCTGGTGCTCCGGCTGGTCGCGTGGACCGTTGCGCCCGCATCCCAGCAGGCGCGCAAGGGCTGATGCCGGCGGCGGCGCTCAGGCCCGCAGGGCGGCGGGCGTGTCGTCGCCGCGCAGCGCCGCCGGCTTGAGATCGCGGCGCAGGACCACGGGCTTGCCACCCAGGCGGCGCTTGCACATCCAGTGCGCCAGCGCGGAGTCCAGGTAATCGGCATGGCCGGGGAACCAAGAGGCCAACTCGTCGGCCAGGCGCCGCACCAGTGCGTAGTCACCCGCGGCCAGGCGCTCACGCACCTGATGAACCGAGCGCATGACCGCCGCATGCTCGTCGATGTGGCACTCGCGGGCCGGGAAATCCGTCTCCACCATCCACGCGTTCTCGGCATCGAAGTGCGCCTGCGCGTGCTTGGCGAAGGCCTCCAGCAAGGCCTCCAGCTCCTCGTCCCGCGCCTTCTGCATCGCACCGACGAGGTCCACGAACTCCTCGTGCACCTCGTCCATCGGGCCGAAGCCCAGCACGAAGGCATCGCTCCAGACCATCGGGTCGCTGTCTCGTTCGCTTTGCATGGCGGACCTTTCATGGCAAGGCAGCAGGCAACCTGCCGCCGGGGCGGCCATTTTATCTTAGCCGACTAATTTTCTGTTTCCGTTGGACCGCCCGGGGTCTTTCCATGCTGCCGCACTGCGGCCATCCAAGGGTTTCTTCTAGTCCGGCAGGGCTGCAAACGCTCCGTCCTTGATCTAGACTAAGCTTAGTCGCCTAAACATTTGCTCTGGATCAATAGTGCATCACCTGGGCATTCGGCCTTTTTTTGACTTAGGAGCCTATTCATGTTGACCCGCGAAGAGAACGAACTGCTGTGCCGCGTCGAGGGTGACGCGCCCATGGGCCAGCTCATGCGCCGGCACTGGACGCCGGTGTGCCTGATCGAGGAGGTGGCCGAGGCCGACGGCACGCCCGTGAAGGCCCGCGTGTTCGGCGAGGACCTGGTGGTGTTTCGCGACAGCGACGGCCGCGTGGGCGTGATGGACGAGTACTGCCCGCACCGCCGCGCCTCGCTCGTGTACGGCCGCAACGAGGAGGGCGGCCTGCGCTGCCTCTACCACGGCTGGAAGATGGACGTCGAGGGCAACGTGCTGGAGATGGTGTCGGAGCCGGCGGCCAGCGGCATGGCCGAGAAGGTCAAGCACAAGGCCTATCCGGTCAAGGAATGGGGCGGGATGGTCTGGACGTACATGGGGCCGCAGGACGCGGTGCCCGAGTTCGTGCCGCCGCGCTGGGCGCCTACGGCGGAGGCCCGGGTGTCGATCGCCAAGGCCATCCTGCCGTGCAACTGGGCGCAGATCCTCGAAGGCGCGATCGACTCGGCGCACAGCTCCAGCCTGCACAGCTCGGACATGGTGCCCGCGCGCGTGGACGGCGCCAAGGCCACGGCCAACGCCTGGCTGCGCCCCTCCACCGACAAGGCGCCGCGCCTGCAGGTGCAGCGCGGCGAGTACGGTTTCCGCTACGCCGCCATCCGTCGCCCGATCAAGGATGCCGCCACGCACGACTACGTGCGCTCCACGGTGTTCGTGGCGCCGGCCACCGCGCTGATCCCGCCCAACAACCTCTACAACGTCGCCAACATCAACGTGCCCTGCGACGACACGAGCACGGCCTTCTACTTCATCGCCTGGGGCCATCCGTCGCAAACGCCCGAGACCGAAACCTGGCGCAAGTTCCTGCGCCAGACGGTGGGTGTCGACCTTGATCAGTACTACCGGCCGCTGCGCAACCAGGACAACCGCTTCTGGCAGGACCGCCAGGCAATGAAGGCGGGCAACTTCACCGGCATCACCGGCTTCCCCAACCAGGACGTGGCGATGTGGATCACGATGGGCCCCATCGCCGACCGCACCAACGACCGGCTGGGCGCCAGCGACCTGGCCATCGTCGAGTTCCGCAAGCAGATGCTCGATGCGGTGCGCGCCTTCCAGAGCGGCGAAACCGCGATCGGCACCGGCGACAAGGCCATCCCCCAGGAGGTGTGCGCCTACCAGGCGATCGTGCCCAAGACCACCGACTGGCGCAGCTTCGATGTGGCCTACGTCTGGCCCGATGGCCACGAGCATCCCGAGCTGGAACCGTCCTACTCCGTGAAGGCCTGAGCGCCCAGCCCAGCCCTGCCCTGCATCCACCGCACCTGGCCGGACGCCCGCCGCGTCCGGCCAAGGCCCTCCCTGCAACCTGATTTCCTCATGTCCAAGCTTCAACTCTCCGTCGCCATGGGCGACTACGACCGCACCCGCGCGCTGTTCGACGGCCGCGTGCAGATCGACGGGGTGGATCCGGTCTACATGCTGCTCAGCCCGGAGGAGATGTTCTTTCGCGCCATGCGCAGCCAGGACTTCGACATCACCGAGCTGAGCTTCTCCAGTTACCTGGTCAAGCACTCCAAGGGCGAGTGTCCCTACATCGCGGTGCCGGTGTTCCTGTCGCGGGCCTTCCGCCACACCTCGATCTACGTGCGCAAGGACCGCATCCGGCGGCCCGAGGACCTCAAGGGCCGCCGCGTGGGCCTGCCCGAGTACCAGCTCACGGCCAACGTCTGGGCCCGCTCGATCCTGCAGGACGACTTCGGCGTCGCGCCCGAGGACGTGACCTGGGTGCGCGGCGGCATCGACATGCCCGGCCGTCCGGAGAAGATCAAGCTGCAGCTGCCTCCCGGCGTGCGCATCGAGGAGGCGCCCGCGGGCACGACCATCTCCGAGCTGCTGGACCAGGGCGAGATCGACGGCTTCATCGGCCCGCGCCCGCCCAGCGCGCACATCCTCAAGCGCAACCCGAACATCGGCTGGCTCTTCGACGACCCGACCGCGGTGGCCAAGGACTACTACCGGCGCACGGGCGTGTTCCCGATCATGCACGTGGTGGGCATCCGCAAGGAGCTGGCCGCCGCGCATCCCTGGCTGCCGGGCGCCGTGTTCAAGGCCTTCACGCAGTCCAAGGCCGCCGCGCTGGAGCTGCTGTCGGACACCTCCGCCACCAAGGTCACGCTGCCCTTCGTGGAGGAGCAACTCAAGGCCGCGCGCGAGACCATGGGCGAGGACTACTGGTCCTACGGCGTGGCGCCGGCACGCAAGACGCTGGAGACCTTCGTGCGCCACCACCACGCGCAGGGCCTGTCCGCCCGGCTGATGGCGGTGGAAGAGATCTTCCATCCGTCCACCTACGAGAGCTACAGCATCTGAGCCCGACCTCGCCGAGCCCATGGCACGGCGCCCGAGGCAGCCGCATCTTTCCTTGCCCGCGGCTGCCCTTCCAAGGAGTTCCTCATGAGACGCATGTTTTGCCGGAAGTTGGCGGGTACCGCCGTGGCCTTCCTGGCCTGCACGGCGCTGTCGCCGGTGCTGGCACAGCCCTTCCCCTCCAAGCCGATCCGGCTGATCGTGCCCTACTCGCCTGGCGGGCTGCCCGACACGGTGGCACGCGCCCTGTCGGTGCATCTGGGCAAGGCACTGGGCCAGACGGTGTTCGTGGAGAACAAGCCGGGCGCCGGCGGATCGATCTCCGCCTCCGTCATCACGCAGTCGCCCGCCGACGGATACAACCTGCTGCTGACCGACGGACCGCTGTTGACGATCTCGCCGTTGATCAACAAGAGCGTCACCTACAACGTCCAGAAGGACTTTGCACCAGTGTCGCTCGTGGGCAAGGCGCCGTTGTTCCTGGCCGTCAACGCCGGGGTGCCGGCCAAGACGCTGGACGAGCTCATCGCGTTGGCCAAGGCCAAGCCGGGCAAGCTCAACTACGGCTCCTCGGGCATCGGTGGCATCCACCACCTCACGGCCGAGGCGATGAAGGAAGCGCTGGGCCTGGACATCGCCCACATCCCCTTCAAGGGCAGCGCCAACTCGATCCCCGCCATGATCGGCGGCGAAGTGGACATGGCCTTCGCGTCGCCGCCCTCGCTGATGGGCTTCGTCAAGTCGGACAAGGCCCGGCTGATCGCCATCAACTCGCTCAAGCGCTCGCCGCTGGCGCCTGACGTGCCGACGCTGGCCGAGAAGGCGCCCGGCTTCGACTTCGCCTTCAACGTGGCGGTGCTGGCCCGCGCGGGCACGCCCAAGGACATCACGGACCGCATCGCGGCCGAGATCGCCAAGATCGTGAAGCAGCCGGAGGTCGTCGAGCAGCTGCAGGCCGCCGGCGTCGATCCGGTGGGCGGCTCGGCCGAGCAGCTGGCCAGCGCGCTCAAGAGCGAAGGCGAGCGCCTGACGGCAGCGGCCAAGCGCGCCAACCTCAGGCCCGAATAAGCACGGGCATGAGAAAGCACGCGCCATGACGGGGCCGGAGATGGCGACGGCTGCAGCGGTGTTCCTGGCCGGCGGCATGGTCAAGGGCACGCTGGGCATCGGGCTGCCGCTGGTGGCCGTGCCGCTGCTGTCGCTGTTCATGCCGGCCACGCAGGCCATCGCCCTGGTGGCGATGCCGGTGCTGGTGTCCAACGCCTGGCAGGCCTTCGACAGCGGTGACGTGCAGGGCCTGCGCCGCTTCCTGCCGCTCATCGCCACGCAGCTCGTGGCCACGCTGCTGACGGTGCCCATGACGCTGGCGCTGTCGCCGCGCACGCTCAACGCCGTGCTGGGCGCGGTCGTGCTGCTGGCCGTGGTGCTGCTGTGCCTGCCCCTGCGCCTGCACGTGCCTCCCGCGCGCGAGCGCTGGTGGAGCGCCGGCATCGGCGCGCTCTCGGGCGCGATGGGCGGCGTGTCCTCGCTCACGGGGCCGCTGATCATCAGCTACCTGACGAGCCTGCGGCTGCCGCGCGAGGCCTTCATCGGCAGCATCAGCCTGATCTACCTGGGCTCGTCCATCCCGCTCTACGCCTCGATGGCCGCGCATGGACGCCTCGGTGGCGCGGACCTCGCGCTGTCCACGCTGGCACTGGCACCCGTGGCCTGCGGCCTCACGCTGGGCAAGCGGTTGCGCCTGCACCTCAGCGAGGTCTGGTTCCGGCGCGTGCTGCTGGCCTTCCTGGCGGCGGTGGCCGTGACGCTGGCCCTGAAATAGGAATACGCACATGTTTGAAGCCAACGAAACCCTTGAAGCGGCACTGGCGCGCAACGTGCGCGATGCGCTGATGGAAGACATCGGCCGCTGCGACTGGACCGCGCAGCTCGTGCCCGCGGGCCAGCGCGTGCGGGCGCAGGTCGCGGCCAAGGAAGGCGCGGTGATTGCCGGCCGCCCCTGGTTCGACGCCTGCGTCAAGGCACTCGACCCCGCGGCCCGGCTGGACTGGACGGCGCAGGAAGGGCAGCGCGTGGAGCGCGGCACGGTGGTGGTGAGCATCGAGGCCGACGCGCGCGCGTTGCTCTCGGCCGAGCGCCCGGCGCTGAACTTCCTGCAGACGCTCTCGGCCGTGGCCACCGTCACGCGCCAGTACGTGGAGGCCATCCAGGGCCTGTCGCCCAACCCGCGCGGCTGCAAGGTGCTGGACACGCGCAAGACGCTGCCCGGGCTGCGCCAGGCGCAGAAGTACGCCGTGCGCGTGGGCGGCGGCCACAACCACCGCATGGCGCTGTGGGACGGCATCCTGATCAAGGAGAACCACATCGCCGCGGCCGGCGGCATCCGCCCCGCGCTGGAAGCCGCCTTCGCGCTCAACGCCGGCGTGGACGTGCAGATCGAGGTGGAAAGCCTGGACGAGCTGCGGCAGGCGCTGGAGGCGGGCGCGAGGAACGTGCTGCTGGACGACTTCAGCTTCGAGCACATGGAAAAAGCTTGCGCGCTCAACGCCGGGCGCGCGGTGCTGGAGGTCTCCGGCGGCGTGGACCTGGACTCCATCCGCCGCATCGCCGCCACCGGCGTGGACCGCATCTCCAGCGGCAAGCTCACCAAGGACGTGCGGGCGGTGGACCTGTCCCTGCGCGTCCTCACCGCCTGATTCGCCAAGGACCCGATCATGACCGCCATCCAGACCCACGCCGACACGCAGATGCCGTTGCGCATCGCCCGCATCATCGATGCCGCCGAGGGCATCCGCAGCTTCGAGCTGGTGCAGCCCGATGGCTCCGAGCTGCCGGCCTTCACGCCGGGCTCGCACGTCAAGGTGCAGGTGCCCAACGGGCTGCTGCGCAAGTACTCGCTGTGCAACGACCCGGCCGAGCGCCACCGCTACGTCATCACCGTCAAGCGCGACGCCCAGGGCCAGGGCGGTTCCATGAGCCTGTGCGACGAGGCCAAGGAAGGCGACACGCTGCCCACCTCGCTGCCGGACAACGCCTTCCCGCTGGTCGAGGACGCCAAGCGCCACATCTTCATTGCCGGCGGCATCGGCATCACGCCCATCCTGTCGATGATCCGCAGCTTCGGCGAACTGCCCCCGGCGCCGTGGAAGCTCTACTACCTCAGCCGCTCGGCCGAGAGCACGGCGTTCCTGGAGGAGCTGAGCGCGCCCGAGTACAAGGGCAAGGTCGTGATCCACCATGACCATGGCGATCCGGACAACTCGCTGGACCTGTGGCCGGTGCTGGAGCGGCCCACCCCCGGCACCCACGTCTACTGCTGCGGCCCGCGCGGCCTGATGGACGCGGTGCGCGACATGGCCGGGCACTGGTCGGGCAAGAACGTGCACTTCGAGAGCTTCAACGAGGGCGGCGGCGTGCGCCCCGACGACCAGCCCTTCGCCGTCACGGTAGCCAAGACCGGGCAGCGCTTCGAGGTGCCCGTGGGCCAGACGATCCTGTCGGTGCTGCGCGACCACGGCTGCAACGTGCCCTCCTCCTGCGAGAGCGGCACCTGCGGCACCTGCCGCACCAAGCTGGTCTCCGGCGAGGCGGACCACCGCGACATGGTGCTGATGCCCGAGGAGATGGAGAGCCAGATCATGATCTGCGTCTCCCGCGCCAAGGGCGGCGAGCTGGTGATCGACCTGTGAGCACGCAACCGAAGCGCAAGCTGCGCCTGGGGGTGGCCGGCCTGGGACGCGCCTTCTCGCTGATGCTGCCCACCTTCCTGGCCGACGACCGCATCGAGCTGGCCGCGGCCTGCGACCCGCGCGAGGCTGCGCGCCAGCAGTTCGCGCAGGACTTCCAGGCCCCGGTGTTCGAGGACATCGAGGCCCTGGCGGCGCAGCCGGGCCTGGATGCCCTCTACATCGCCAGCCCGCACCAGTTCCATGCGGCACACACCCGTGTCGCCGCGGCGCACGGCAAGCACGTGCTGGTCGAGAAGCCCATGGCCATCACGCTGTCCGAATGCGACGACATGGTGCAGGCCTGCGCCGCGGCCGGCGTGCACCTGATCGTCGGCCACTGCCACAGCTTCGACACGCCTTACCTGATCGCGCGGAAGATGATCGAGGCTGGCGAGCTGGGCCGCGTGCGCATGATCCAGGCGCTGAACTACACGGACTTCCTCTACCGGCCGCGCCGGCCCGAGGAACTGCAGACCGAGGCCGGCGGCGGCGTGGTGTTCAGCCAGGCGGCGCACCAGGTGGACGTCGTGCGGCTGCTGGCGGGCAGCCGCGCCACGCGGGTTCGCGCCGTGATGGGCCAGTGGGATCCGGCGCGGCCCACCGAGGGCGCCTACACCGCCCTGCTGTGGTTCGAGGACGGCGCCTTTGCCAGCCTCAACTACAGCGGCTATGGACGTTTCGACAGCGACGAGTGGTGCGGCTGGACCGGCGAGATGGGCAGCCCGAAGGACGCGCAAGCCTATGGCCAGGCTCGGCGCCGGCTCGCCAGCGTGGCATCCGCCGAGGACGAGGCGCAGCTCAAGGCCGCCGGCACTTACGGCGGCCCCGCGTGGAAACCGGCGGCGCCCGGCACCGCGGCACCGGCGCACCAGCATTTCGGGCCGGTGATCGTGAGCTGCGAGCACGGTGACCTGCGTCCCCTGCCCGATGCGGTGTGGGTCTATGGCGACCACCGTCGCGAACGCATCGAGCTGCCAGCCCCGGCGGTGCCGCGCTTCGAGGTGATCGACGAGCTGGTGGACGCGGTGCTGCACGGCACCAAGCCGCTGCACGACGGTCCCTGGGCTCGGGCCACGCTGGAGATCTGCCTGGCACTGCTGAGCTCCGCCCGGGAAGGCCGCGACGTGGAACTGCGGCATCAGGTGGCTTTGCGAGAATGAAAGCATCCTCCACGCCCGCTGTCGCTGCCGTGCCCAAAGCTTCCGCCTCCAGAGACACCGAAGCCGCCAGCCGCATCCTGCGCCATTGGCGCGAGGGCGTGCCGCACGACCGCATGGCGCACCTGGTCAAGGACGCCACGCGCTCGTTTCTGCGCACGCTGCAGCAGCGGCTGGCGCGCCATGGCGTGGCGCTGGGGCACTGGACCTTCCTGCGCATCCTTTGGGAGCGCGACGGCCTGACCAAGCGCGAGCTCAGCATCGAGGCCGGCGTGGCCGAACCGACCACGTTCACGGCACTGCGCGCCATGGAGGCCCTGGGCTACGTCCGCCTGGAGCAGCGGCCCGACAACCGCAAGAACGTCTACGTGTTTCTCACGCCGCAAGGGCGCAAGCTCAAGCGGCAACTCGTTCCACTGGCCGAAGAGGTGAACGCCATCGCAACGCGGGGCGTGTCCGAGGCCGACGTGGCCACCACGCGGCGGGTGCTGCTGGCCATGATCGACAACCTGGCGCAAGACGAAGCGGAGTCCTTGTAGAGACCGCCGGGAACAGCCGCCGCTCAGCTGACCCCACGCGCCGAAGCCCGTGCGGGGCTGGCCTCTCCAATGCATGCACCACTGCCATGGCGCTAATGAACCCACCTGTCGGAGGGCGATAATGCGTGCATGGCATCTCAAATCGAACGGGTCACTGCGGAGCTGCGGCGCCGGATCCTCGGCGGCGTGCTGCAGCCGGGCGAACGCGTCCTGGAAGTCCAGTGCTCGGCCGAGCTGGGCGTGTCGCGCACGCCGTTGCGCCTGGCGCTCGGTGAACTCGAAAAAGAGGGGCTGCTGGAGCGGCTGCCCCGCAGGGGCTTCCGGGTCCGGCAGGTGACGCTGGATGAAGTTGCCATGGCGATCGATGTCCGGGGCACGCTCGAGGGCATGGCGGTACGCCTGCTGGCCGAGCAAGGCGCGTTGCCGCAGACGCTGGCCGAGCTGCGCGACTGCATCCAGCAGGGCCGCGAGATCGTGAAGGCGGGCGCCGGTACAAGGGACGCGTTGGACACGGCGAGCTGGGCGACGGTGAATGCACGTTTCCACCGGCTCCTGATCCAGGCAGCGGGCAACCCGGTGCTGATCTCGACGCTGGAACATGTTGCCAAGACACCTTTGGCCGGACCGGGTGTGCTGGGTACCAGCGGCCAGCTGTCCATTGAATTGCCGTTCCTGCAAAGGGCGCAGTTCGACCACGAGGACATCGTCCAGGCCATCGAGGCCCGGGAGGGCGCGAGGGCCGAGGCCCTGATGCGCGAGCATGCGCGGCGCAGCCGTGACAACAAGCGCATCCTGGTCAATGCCATGAAAGGCACCCAGTGGGCCGCTGACGCGGTGCCGCAGCCCATGCTGGCGTGACCCGCGCAGCGCGCGCAGGCCCGATACCCGTTCAGCTTCGAGAGTGAAATAAACCCCGTTCGCCCCGAGCTTGTCGAAGGGCTCAGCTCGAACGGGTTACTTCACTTCCAAGAACAATGGAATGAGCGGCCTGCCGCGCCAAGCCAGGCCGGTCGGCCGCGGTTGGCCGGGTGGTCGTTGCACAGGCTACCACCGCCGGTATTCACGGCCAACCGGCCGACGCCGGCGATGAGCTGCCCGTCGGCCACGAACTGGCCGCCCTGCCCTTTCTCGCAGAACCCCAGGTCCTCCCGTTGCAGCAGCACCGTGATGGTGAAGCTGTCGTAAATGGAGGCGTAGCGGATGTCCGCGGGCCGCATGCAGGCTTCCTCGAAGGCGGCCCGGCCCGACCACGCCACGGCGGTGCAGCTCATATCGACCTTGCCCGGGCCGGAGTACGGCTGCCATGACGCTGTACCGCTCAAGCCTGCGAAATGCATGCAAAAAATGACGATGATGTTGATGTATCGCAAAACTTGATCAACAATGCATGCATTGATGCATGACATCAGGCGCACAGCACAGGAGACAGCAAGTGAAGGACAACAAGCCGCGCGGCAGTGCGCAAGAGCAGCTGCTTGGTACGCGTTCACGCCGGACTTTCGTCAAGAACCTCGCTATGGCCTTGCTGGGCACCGGCGCGGTCATGCCGGCGGGATGGGCGGCCGAGAGCTACCCGAGCAAGCCCATCAGGCTGATCGTGCCTTTCCCCGCGGGCGGTGGCGGCGACACGCTGGCGAGGCTGGTGATGACCAGGGTCGCCAAGGAACTGGGCCAGACGATCGTCATCGAGAACATCGCCGGCGCCGGCGGCAACGTGGGTTCCCAAGCCGCGACCAGGGCGCCGAACGACGGCTATACCCTGCTCTACGGCACCAACGGTACTTTCGCGATCAACCACGCGCTCTACAAGCGCACCGGCTTCGATCCTTTGCACGACTTCGAGCCGGTTTCGGGACTTTCCAAGATCGCGGCGCTGGTGACCGTGCGGCCTGAAATGAACGTGTCGACATTTCAGGAATTGCTGGCACTGCTGAAATCCAAGCCCGGCAAGTACACCTACGCTTCGGCCGGCAACGGCACCACCTCGCATCTGGCGACCGAGCTGTTGAAGTCGTCCGCGGGCGTGTCGATGGTGCATGTGCCGTACCGCGGCGGGGCACCGGCCATCACCGACCTGCTCGGCGGCCAGGTCGACGTGATGATCGACGTGATGCCCAACACCGGGCCCCAGGTCCAGTCGGGACGTTTGCGGGCACTGGCCGTCAGTACGGCGCAGCGCCTGCCCAACATGCCCAACGTTCCCACGATTGCCGAATCCGGCGTACCCGGCTTCGACGTCAGCGCCTGGGACGGGATTTTCGTGCCCAAAGGTACGCCCGCACCCATCGTGGCCAAGCTCCAGGCGGCGATCCGCAAGGTGCTGACCGATCAGGAGACGCGACAGCAACTGCTGGAGCGGGGTGCGGTGGCGGCGCCCACCACGCCCGAGGAAATGAGCCGTTTCGTCAAGGCCGAGATCGACAGGTGGGGGGCCGTGGTCAAGCGCTCCGGGGCCACCATCGAAAGCTGACCCAGTTGACTCATGAAGAACATCACGACCATGCACCAGTCCAAGCCTGACGATTCCATTGCCTACGTCGGAATGCCGACGCCGGTGCGCGCCTCCCTGACGGAAACCAAGCACTGGTTCCAGGCGATGGAGCAGTTCACGCGCGTCTTCGCGATCCGTCCCGGAGAAAAGGTGCTGATGCTCACCGACCCGCTGCTGGACCCGCGGGTGGTGGATGCCGTGACCGGCATCGCGCGCGCGCGCGGTGCCACCGTCACCCAGTACATGGCCGCCGACACCCGGCTGCCAGGGGTCCCGGAGGAGGTCAAGCCCCTGGTTCAAAGCGCGGACTTCGTTGTCTCGACCTGGTTTTGCTCGATCGAGGACCCGTTCAACGTCGCGATGCGCAAGCGCGGCCAGCGCTGGGTGAAGATCACCTACTTCCGCGACCTGGACCTGCTGCATACGCCGCAAGCGCGCTTCCCTGTCGAGCTGGTGGGCGAAATCATCCGCGCCACGGAGCGGCGTTTCCCCAAGGGGCGTGACTTCGAACTTCGATTCACCGATCAGCGCGGCTCCGACCTCGTCATTTACTACACGAAGGAAATGCGCGAGGCGATGTTCAAGGGCAACCGCTGGTGCGGCAAGATGTTTGCCGACGAGCCGGGTTGCTATGTGCACTACCTCCCGACCCATGGCCCGAATTTCTGGGACAGCACCGCCAACGGCAACGATCCCGATGCCCCGGTAATGATCGAAGGCGTGCTGTGCCCGCAATGGGCGGTTGGCTTCGAGCGGCCCTTCGAGGAGATCATCCGCTTCACGTTCAAGAACAAGCTGGTCACGCAGGTGCAAGGCGAAAGCCGCGATGCCGAGATACTGCGGGAAATGTGCCTGGGATCGAAGCTCATCGAGGGCGGCGGTTGCGGCTTCAACCCGAAGGCCCCGCGCTATACGGTGTATCCCGCCGGCTCCAACGCGCCCGGCGCGCTGCATTTCGGTATCGATCTGCCCAAGGCGAGCGATTACATCCGCAAGGTCTTGCCTGATTGGGAAGAGCCTCCCATCCATCAGGACCTGATCGGCCTGGACATGACGGTCACGGCCGGTGGCGAGCCCATCATTGAAAACGGGTTCCTCGTTGCGCTGCGCGACCCGGCCGTGGTCGAGATGGCAAAGCGCTATGGCGATCCGGTGGAACTGCTGGAAGCTGGCCTCTGAACCACAAGCGGGGGCAAGAGTTCAGTGAACTTGCCCCTGTTTCCCGTAGTTCTTGGCGCTCGCTCCATGCGGCGCTCTTGTCGCGGTTGCCCCCCGCCCACGCCACTGCCACAACCGTAGGCCTGGCTACGCCGTTTCCCTCCAACCCAGCGCAGGATCAGCACCGGCACACCGTGCTCAGGGCGTGATTGGCGATCATCTCCGGCAAAGCCTTTTCGGGCTCTCCCGCAAACGGCGCTGTAAAGAGCACGCAGGCGTCGTGGATGACGGTGAAGTGCGAACCCATTCAGTCGTGGCCCCGCCCCAGGCGCTGCGCATCGATGCGGGCCTTGTAGGCCATGAGGTCCTGGTAGCGCACGCGCCGGTGGGTGCCGACCTTGTGAAACGGGATGTCGCCCTGCTCCAGCAGCCGCACGAGGTATGGCCGCGAGACGCCCAGCATGTCGGCCGCCTCCTGCGAGGTGAGCTCGGCATGGATCGGGATGATGCCCACCGCGTTGCCCGAGCCGATCTCGGTGAGCACAGCCAACCAGCTGAGGGCAGCGGGTGGCTGGCGATGGGGGTATGCACGGTGGTTTCCGGAAGGCTTCAAGCCTGGCGGCAGTGGACCACTGCACCGGGGTGCCCTCAATAAACGAAATATTCGAAACGAAGTTCAGGAGATTGAGCCACGGGCCAGACCCCTCATCAATAGCGATATGGCGATGTCCCGTGTTGGACTGCACAAAAGGCGCGAACGACGGTCAAGCCTGCCCCTTGTCGGTCGAAACGATAGCCATGCTGCATCTCGATCCTTCGACCATCCTGGTCACCAATGCGCTGTACGCGCTGGCGCTGTTGATGGTGGTGTTGACGACGCGGGTCGGGCTGGGCCCGGCCGCGCGCGGCTTGGAGTTCTGGCTCGCTGGGGACATCCTGCTGTTGGTTGGGACGTCCCTGCCGATGCTGGCCGGCACGTTCGTAGATGCAGGGCCCTTCCAGCGCCTCCCCGAAACGCTGGCTTCGGCGCTTATGGTCATCGGCGTGACGCTGCACTTGTTGGCCGTCCGGTGTCATCAACGTCCCGGCTGCTCCCCAATCACGGCACTGAGCATGGCCGGTGCACTGGGCGTGATGTTCGCGATGGTTTGTGGGGTGCTCGGGGAAGTCGCTCGGCCTTTGACTTTGCAGCACGGGGTACTGATCGTGCTGGATCTACTGACCTTTGCGTCGCTGCTTCGAGCCCGGCGCTTTTGGGGCGTTCGCCTGGTCATGGGTGCCTTGTTAGTGGCCTGTGCGTTCAATTTGTCGGAGCTGTCGTCCAGTGCGCAGGTATCGCAGCAGGCATCGCAAGGGCTTGTCTTTGGCATGCTGATGATGTTGCTGGCCACGTCGGCGTTCGTCCTGTGGCTGCAGGAGGAGTTGCGCGAGCATCTGACGCTGACGGCAGTGACGGACGCGCTCACCGGTACGCTCAACCGCCACGGCCTGTTACCGCAGCTCCAGCGCGAACTTGCCCGCGCGGTGCGCTGCGGCGCACCTGTGTCGGTGGCGCTGTGCGACCTGGACCACTTCAAACGTATCAACGACCGCCATGGGCACGCCGCTGGCGACGACGTGCTGAAACGCTTCACGCAGCGCTCGCGCACCTTGTTGCGCGCGGGAGATTTGCTCGGCCGCTGGGGCGGCGAGGAGTTCTTGTTTGTGATGCCGGACACGGCTTGTGCAGAAGCCGTGCGCGTGGTCAAGCGGCTGCGGCAGTCATTGGCCCGTGCGGATGACGACGGTGTGCCGCGTGTGACCTTCAGTGCCGGCGTGGCCTGCGCAGGCGACGACGACGGGGGTTACGACCTTGACGACTTGCTGGCCCGTGCGGACGCCCGGCTGTACGTTGCCAAGGAAACGAGAGACCGGATTGTGGGGATGCAGATCCGTGCAACGCCGCAGAACGACGAGCTCTGGGCTTGAATGGCGGGCGACACGGTAATTGGCCCCCCGCGTTGTCTCACCTGGTTGGCTACCGGGCAGGTTTCGGTCTGCCTGCTCGCCTCACGTCACTTGCCTCCGGCCGGAAGGTCCGGTCGGCCAAGGCGTTCTGGTAGCAGTCATGGCCTTCAGTCATGGAGCGGATACGGCGCCTCTTCGCAGGCTCCTTGGCGCGATGGTGTCGCGCACGTGTGCTGGGCAGCGTAGCGGAAGCCGGGGCAGCAGCGGGCCCGGGCGCTGGATTTAGGTCAGTGATAAGGGCACTAATCCAAGGGCGGTTTTTGAAGGCCAATTCCTGCCTTTCAGGGCATGGTGGAGGCCTTGCGAGAAGCGACAAGGACTTGCGAGCGGGGCGGCAGTGGCCCTGCCGCTTCGACGCACGGCATCCGGATTGGGCTCGCCCAGACGGCGGGGCCAACCACGGCGCGGGTGAGCCTCGCTGTAGACACGCGCGGCCCCCACATGCGCCTGGGTCAGGAACGGAAAGGAGTCCTGCAGGCGTGGCAGGTCGTGCAGCGACGTCCTGTGCGATCTGGCTTGTTGCAGCATCGGGGCGCGCATCGACAAGCGGATCTTTGTGCCGATGGACATCGGACGGTGCAAGACGGTCTTGCAGCGCGCGCGACACCACGCGCAACACCGCCAGTCCAACAGCCGGCACAGCCGTTTCCCGGGCACATCTCGCTGCTTGGCCGCAAGATGTTCCGAGTTTCGGTCGAGGCTGATCTGCATGCGTCGGCCATCCACACGGACCGTCCTCTCGCGCCCAGCCCAAGCCTTGGTGCGGGCGGCGTGGTGCAAGACGGTCTTGCAGGACGGCCGACAGCATGGACAGCGGCCTCTCCCTAAGGCCGGACCGGACGCCAGCGTGGATGCTGCGGTGCAAGACCGTCTTGCACCCTGCGGGACACGGCGCACAGCGCCGACGGATCAACGGCTGGAGCAGGCACTCCTTGACGGCGTCGCACTGCTTGGTCGGCAGCTTCGACGGTTGTGACTCCAGCTCGGCACCCACCCGTCTGCCGTTGATGAGCCTCGTCACTCGGCACCTCGGATGGGGCCGGCCTGGGTGCCAGGGTGCAAGACCGTCTTGCACCCGGTCTTGCGGCGTCTGCCCGACCGTCATCCTTGCAGGTGGTGGGGATGCTCTTCGAGAGCACTCCGTCGCTCGGCCGGCAGCCGGGCGCAGGCCCAAGCGGGCTCGACGCGCAGCCGTTTGTCATCCTGGCGGGTCGCTCCCTGGCGCCTTGGCGCAAGTACCAACTCGTGCCTTCCGGGGTGCAAGACGGTCTTGCACCACTGTTTCAATGCCTATCCAGGGGAGCTTTGCGCCAGGCAAGGCGCGGTGCTGCGGCAGCGCCGTTGCCGCTTGTCAACCGACGAACTGGCGCAGCACCTGTTCGAACGCTTCCCAGCGTTCGGCCGGCAACAACGCCGGGTCCAGCTCGATGACGACGTGCCTGCCGTCATTGCGGATTGCGGCATGCCGCCCTTCCCTGAGTGCAAGCTGGCGCTCCTGCGTGCAAGACCGTCTTGCACCCCGCCCCTCCTGGGCACCGATCAGCGCCTTGAACACCGCGGCCGCCGGGAGCCGCTCGGCGCGCAGCTCCCGGGCCCGTGCCTTCACGCCCACGGAGTCGCGCTGGCACACGTCGGACAGCGCCTTGGCCCAGCGAAACTGGATGTCGTTGGGTGACGGGAAAGCGTCGAGCACGGCCTGGGGCAGCTCGGCGATGCGCACCGCCTCGCTCACGTCCGTGGAGCCGCGGCCGATGTCCGCCGCCAGTGCCCGCATCGACGGGAACAGACCCTCCGCCAGCGCCCGCCGGTACATCTGTCCCTGTTCGTAGGGCGAGAGGTTCTTGCGGTGGCGGTTCTCGCGCTCCATGTGAGCGAACAGCTCCCGGTCGCCCAGCGGCTTGATGACGGCCAGCACCGGCAGGCCCAGGTCGAGGCAGGCGCGGTGGCGGCGGTGCCCAAACACCAGCTCGTAGCGTTCGCCCTCGCCTTCCATCGGCCGCACCATGATCGGCTGCACGTTGCCACCGGCGTCCTGGATCTCGGCCTTGAGTGCCAGGAACTCCTGGTCCGAGAACGACGCGTCGGCGCGGTTGGCCCAGCGGCTCGGCACGATGCGCGCCGCATCCAACAGCTGCGCGCCGCGGTCGCTCTCCAGCTCCTGCGTGCGGGCCTTGAGGGAGTCCACCTCGCGCTGGAGCTCGTCGGCCTTCCCGCGCAACGCATTCGTGTTGAAGATCGCCGCGGTGGTGTAGCCCACGCCGGTCTTGGCCGCGGGCTGCGGCGCCGCCGGCTCCGGAGCCGCCTCGGCCGTCTTTGGCCGCGCCTCGGGAATGACGAAGGCGATGTTCTCGCCCACCTTCTCGCGCCGCTTCGTGCTCATTGCGCGCTCCCCAGCCGCTCGGTTTGGTTCGACCAGAACATCTGCGCTTGGTCCTCGATGAGGTCCACCAAGCGGTCAAAGGCATCCGTGGCGCGTTTCAAGGTGCGGGCCGAGGGCGTGTTCTTGAGCTGGTCGTAGACCGTGCCGAACTCGGCCGAGCTGGCGATGGCCGCAGCAGTCTTGGGAATCTCGATCTGCAGCAGCTTGTCGGCGTAGGCCGCGCTGAGCCACTTCTTGACGAGGATCGCGCTGGCGTCGGTGCTCTCCACCTTGGTCAGCAGCACGTTCACGAAAGCGAAGCGCTTGGAACCACCACGCGCACGCACCAGCGTGCCGGTGAGGTCGCTGAACAGGTTCCAGAACTGCGCCGAGCTCGCGAAGTCCAGAGCCGAAGGCGGCAGCGGCATCACGATCCCGTCGGCCGCCATGAGCGCATTGATCGTGACGTAGGACAGCGAGGGCGGCGTGTCGACGATGATGAAGTCGTAGGTGTCCCGGGCGTTGTCCAGCGCCAGGTCCATCACGCGCCAAAACTCGAAGGCCTGGTCGCTCATCTGCCGCGCCGGCAACGCGAACTCCGCGCCAAACAGCACCGGCGCCGCGGCGATCAGGTCGATGCCGTCCCAGTACGTCGGTCGGATCGCATAGCCCACGTCGTCCTGGTCACCGTTGAACAGCGGCAGCAACGTGTCCTCGGGCGCCACCTCGGAGTCCGGCAGGATGCCGAAGAGAGTGGTCAGACTGCCCTGGGGATCGCAGTCGACCAGCAGCACCCGGTGGCCAGCCAGCGTGAGACCCTGCGCCAACGTCGCGGCGGTGGTCGTCTTGCTAACGCCGCCCTTGAAGTTGCCGATGCACAGCGTGCAGGCCGTGGCCAGGGGAGGGCGCATGTCGCCGCTGCGCGTGGCCCGCACCCACTGGCGCGCCTCAGCCAGCGAGAACTCGCGCCGGGCACCGCTGGGCGACAGAGTGCCCACAGGCAGATCGCCCTTCTTGATCCTGGCGTCGAACCGGTTGCGTCCCAGTCCCGAGAGCTCGGCCAGTTGCGAGGCCGTGAAGCGCGGCGCCTCCTTGCGCGAGGTCGGCGACAGCATCGTGCTGCGTACCTGCGACAGGATGGCCTGCACGCGCTCGGCCTGGACGTCGATGTCCTCCAGACTGAGGCCGGGTTGTTCAAGCAGCGTAGCGTTCAAGCTGGACCTCCTCGGAGTTTATTGATGATCCGAAAGATTGTAGGTGCTGACGTGATTTATCTAGTCTTGTTATGAATTCGGCGTCTGCGTCGCAGCGCAAGCTGCGCGTGCAGTGTTTTCGGCTTGAGAATTTCAGACTTTTTTCAAGCGCAGCTTCAGTTTTATTCAAGCCTTATTCAATACATTTAGGGCTGTGGATAACTCATTTTTCTCAATGTATGACAACGACTTACGAAATCAAGGTGTCCGCACTTTTGACTAAAGGCGTCCGCACAAATGACTCTCGCCGTCCGCACTTTTGACTCATCGCGTCCGCACTTTTGACTCACCCCCGAACCTGCACGAGGCCGCCGTTGTGGATAAGTCAACGGCTATCAGTGGCAACAGCAGGCCGGTTGGTCGTGGGATGCCCACTGCCTGAAGGCGTGCCGCAGGCTGGTAGGTGTCCGCACTTTTGACCCGTCACGCCGCAGTGCAGCGTGCACCACCCGGGTTTACGGCTTGTCCGGGAGGTTCCGGACATACATATACTGCCCGGCATGGACACGCCCCTGCCGTTGCCCGAGGCGCCGCAAGAGCGCAGCGACATCTATCGCAAGCCCGTGGCGACGCTGGCGATGATTCCTCTCAATGGCCGGCTCACGGCCGGGGGCCGCAAGCTCTACAACGTGATGGGCCGCGTGGCCCAGCGGCAGGGGGAGGTGGGCAAGCGTGGTTACCAGGCCAAGCTCAAGGTGCTGCTGCGGGTGCTGGACAAGGGCAGCAACGAGGCGGGCATCATGCGCCGCTACCTCACCGAGATGATGTCCACGCGCTGCGAGTGGCGCCCGCTCAAGGCGGGCGAAGGATTGCCCGGCGAGCACCCTGACGACGTTTCGCTCAGCGAGGTCCGCATCTTTCCTCTGCTGGCCGAGGTCCGCTGCTACCAGCGCGGGCGCGAGAACTGGGTGACCTGGTTCTACCCGCCGACGATCGAGGAGCAGATCCTCAACCCACGGCTGTACGCGCAGATCAACCTCACGACCATGGCCCGGCTGGGCACGCACGCCGCGGTGGCGTTGTACGAGGTCTGCGTGCGCTACCAGGGAGCGGGGCGCACGCTGCGCAAGCCGTGGAACTGGTGGGTTCCGGTGCTGCGCGGGCACGAGGTGACGGGCGACCGCGAGTACCGCAAGTTCAAGAGCGAACTGCTCAAGCCGGCTCTCGCACAGATCAACGAGCACACCGAGATCGAGATCGAGCTCATCGAGCACCGTGAGGGCGGGGCGGTCGTGGACCTGCAGTTCACGGTTCGCCCCAAGCCCGACTTCAAGCTGGACCAGGGCGACATCGAGCCGGTGGACCTGACGCCGGTGGAGCAGGCGCTGGCGCTGGGCATCCGCGAACTGGACTACGACGCGCTGGTGGACCGCTATGGCGAAGCGCCGGTGCTGCGCGCGCTGGACGTGGTGGCCAGGCAGTTGCGGCAGGAGCCCGGCACCAACGCGCTGGCTCACTTGAAGTGGGTGTTGGAAGGCGTGGCAGGGGAGGGCGCCCGCAAGGCTGCCAAGCGTCGCTCATCGGCGCCGGCCCAGGCAGCTGCAGCACCAGCGCCGGTGCCCAGCGTGCCTGTACCCGATCCGGCCCAGGAGCTGGAGCGCGAGCAGTTGCGCCGCGACTTCGAGGCGTTGCCGACCGAGCAGCAGAAGCAGTGGCTGCAGCGGCTGCGCGACGAGGTGGTGGACAAGGGCGTGGCCACCCCCGCGCTGCTGCGTCGCATCGCGGACGGCGACTGGAAGTCGCCCGTGGTGCTGGCTCGGCTGGAGAAGTATTTCGCGTCGCACCGCTGACGGGGACGGCGGGCCTCGGCGGCGCTGCAGCGCGACGAAGCTGAAGGCCGTGCTCGATGCGGGGGCCCGGGCTCGCGCCAGGCTGCCTCGGTCGTTCGGGCGGCGAGCAACTCGCTGAACGTCCAGCGGGGCAGGGCCGCGCCGGGACGCGTGACCATCAGGCGGCCAGCGAAGCCCATCTTTCTTGAACCGTTGCGATGCGGGTCGCCACTCAGCCGTGCTTGATCGATGCGGCAAGTCACACCGGTCGCATCGCCAGACCACTGCAACGCCTCAAGGAGTTGGCCATGGACACGAAAGCGAAGCTGTGCGCGCTGGGCCTGGCGCTGATGATGGTGGCTGCGGCGGCAGGCACGGGTTGGGCGCTGCAACTGCCATTGACAGCCACCGTTGACCTCGGCCCTGCGCAGGCCCCGCGCGTCGCCACGCCGGCCGAGACACCGCTCCCGTCCTGGCCGCGGCCTGCCTTGAAGCTGGATGAGGACGCATCGGTACACACCGATTCTGCCGCCCGCGCTTCTACGGGACGAATCGACCGGGCACCCTGACAGGGCTGGTCCTGGGGCCTCCTATAGTGTCCCGGCGGTCTTCGGCGCAGCACTCGAAGAGCCGGCGGCGGACTGCGCTTGGGCCGAGAACGGCTGAGGCCGCTGTTGGGTTTCTACGCCAGCCACGAAGCGGCCAAAGGCGTCAAGGAGCGGTGCGGTGTCAAAGGAAGGACCCTCCAGTATCGTCAGCGCCTGCACGGTGGGCGGCAGCGTGGCATTGGCTCGGCTCAGCCAGTCATCCAGAGCCGCGACCCGAGCGCCCTTGAGCACGGTGTAGCCCGGGATGCTGAGCACGGCCGCCCCCGTGGACACGGCCGCATGGAGGCGGATGACGGCCAACCGGCGGTGCCTCATGCGCACGCTGCGCTCCAGCAGCGACAGCGAGGCGTCCTTGGCATGCGAGCGCTGCTCTTCGCTGGCACACGCGGCCATGCCGGCATGGAGGCTTTGCTTCAGCTCGCGGATGGCTTGCCTTGCCATGGAGCCCCTCCCTCACATGCTGCGACGGTACTGGCCGCCGACTTCGAACAGCGCGTCGGTGATCTGGCCGAGCGAGCACACCCGCACCGCATCCATCAGCACCTCGAAGACGTTGCCGTTGTCCATGACGGCCTGCTGCAGCCGCTGGAGCATGGGGCCCGACTCGTGGGCATGCTGCTCGTGGAAGTCGCGCAGCCGCGTGAGCTGGCTCTGCTTCTCCGCGTCGGTGGAACGCGCCAGCTCGATTTGCTCCGGTACCGCATCGCCATGGGGGTTGCGGAAGGTGTTCACGCCGATGATCGGGTACTCGCCCGTGTGCTTGAGCATCTCGTAATGCATGCTCTCCTCCTGGATCTGGCTGCGCTGGTAGCCCGTCTCCATGGCGCCCAGCACGCCGCCGCGCTCGGAGATCTTCTCGAACTCCTTGAGCACCGCCTCCTCGACAAGCTCGGTGAGCTCGTCGATGATGAAAGCACCCTGGTTGGGGTTCTCGTTCTTGGCCAGGCCCCACTCGCGGTTGATGATCAGCTGGATCGCCATCGCGCGGCGCACGCTCTCCTCGGTGGGCGTGGTGATGGCCTCGTCGTAGGCGTTGGTGTGCAGCGAGTTGCAGTTGTCGTAGATCGCGATCAGCGCCTGCAGCGTGGTGCGGATGTCGTTGAACGCGATCTCCTGCGCGTGCAGGCTGCGCCCGCTGGTCTGCACGTGGTACTTGAGCTTCTGGCTGCGTTCGTTGGCGCCGTAGCGGTCGCGCATGGCCACGGCCCAGATGCGCCGCGCCACGCGGCCCAGCACGGTGTACTCCGGGTCCATGCCGTTGCTGAAGAAGAAGCTCAGGTTGGGTGCGAAGTCGTCGATGTGCATGCCGCGCGCCAGGTACGCTTCCACGAAGGTGAAGCCGTTGGACAGCGTGAAGGCGAGCTGGCTGATGGGGTTCGCGCCGGCCTCGGCGATGTGGTAGCCCGAGATCGATACCGAGTAGAAGTTGCGCACCTGGTGGTGCACGAAGTACGAGGCGATGTCGCCCATGACCTTGAGGCTGAACTCGGTGGAGAAGATGCAGGTGTTCTGCCCCTGGTCCTCCTTGAGGATGTCGGCCTGCACCGTGCCGCGCACGTTGGCCAGTGCCCATTCACGGATTTTCCGGAGCTCGTCGTCGGTCGCGTCGCGGCCGTTGTCCGCCGCGAACTTGTCGATCTGCTGGTCGATGGCCGTGTTCATGAACATGGCCAGGATCGTCGGCGCCGGGCCGTTGATGGTCATCGACACCGAGGTGCTCGGGTTGCACAGGTCGAAGCCCGAGTACAGCACCTTCATGTCCTCCAGCGTCGCGATCGAGACACCGGAGTTGCCCACCTTGCCGTAGATGTCGGGACGAAGATCCGGGTCGTTGCCGTACAGCGTGACCGAGTCGAAAGCCGTGGACAGGCGCTTGGCGGGCATGCCCTCGGAGACCAGCTTGAAGCGGCGGTTGGTGCGGAAGGCATCGCCCTCGCCGGCGAACATGCGCGTCGGATCCTCCCCCTCGCGCTTGAAGGCGAAGGTGCCCGCGGTGTAGGGGAAGCTGCCGGGCACGTTCTCCAGCATCAGCCACTTGAGCTGCTCGCCATGGTCCTCGTAGCGCGGCAGCGCCACCTTGCGGATCTTGCTGCCCGACAGCGACGTGTGCGTGAGTTGGGTCCGGATTTCCTTGTCGCGGATCTTCACCACGTACTCGTCGCCGGCGTAGGCGCGCTGCAAGTCGGGCCACTGCGCCAGGAGCTTGCGGGCCTGGCGGCCCATGCGCGACTCGCGATCCTGCAGCAGCCGCTGCAGCGATGCGTCAACGACGCCAGCGTCCACATCCGCGCACTCGGTGGCCAGCATGCGCAGCGACGAGCTCAGCTGCTGGGCCTCGCGCGCGATGTGAGCCTGCTGCAGCGCGTGGCGCTTGTAGCTGCGCACTGCCTCGGCGATGTCGGCCAGGTAGCGCATGCGCGTGCCCGGCACGATGGGCACCTGCTGGGTGCTGTGGCGCGTGTCCACGCGCGGCAGCCGGCCATCGCCGAGCTGCAGACCTAGCTCAGAGAGGCGGGCCTTGAGTCCCTGGTACAGCGCCGTGACGCCATCGTCGTTGAAGCGGCTGGCCATGGTGCCGTACACCGGCATTTCTTCAGGCCGCTTGCCGAAGGCTTGGCGGTTGCGCTGCACCTGCTTGGCCACGTCGCGCAGTGCGTCCTGCGCGCCCTTGCGGTCGAACTTGTTGATGGCCACGAACTCGGCGAAGTCGAGCATGTCGATCTTCTCCAGCTGGCTGGCCGCGCCGAACTCGGGCGTCATCACGTACATCGGCACGTCCACCATCGGCACGATCGCGGCGTCGCCCTGGCCGATGCCTGACGTTTCGACGATGACGAGATTGAAGCCTGCCACCTTGACCGCGGCCAGCACGTCCGGCAGCGCGGCACTGATCTCGCTGCCGGCCTCGCGAGTGGCCAGCGAGCGCACATAGACGCGCGCGCCCTGCTGCCATGGCCCGATCGCGTTCATGCGGATGCGGTCGCCCAGCAGCGCCCCGCCGCTCTTGCGCCGCGAGGGATCGATGGAGATGACGGCGATGCGCAGCGCATCGTCCTGGTCCAGGCGGATGCGGCGGATCAGCTCGTCGGTCAGGCTGCTCTTGCCCGCGCCGCCGGTGCCCGTGATGCCGATGACGGGCGTGCGGCAGTTCACGGCCCTTTCATGCAGCGTCGTGACCAGCGCCGGATCGGCCTTGCCGTTCTCCAGCGCCGTGATCAGCTGCGCCAGGGCGCGCCAGGCGGCCTCCTCGTGGCCCGTGATCGCCTCCACGGACTTGGGGGCCAGCGCCGCGAGGTCGTGGTCGCAGCGCATCACCATCTCGCCGATCATCCCTTGCAAGCCCATGCGTTGGCCGTCCTCGGGGCTGTAGATGCGCGCCACGCCGTAGTCCTGCAACTCGCGGATCTCCGCCGGCACGATCACGCCGCCGCCGCCACCGAAAACCTGGATGTGCTCGCCGCCGCGCTGGCGCAGCAGGTCCACCGCGTACTTGAAATACTCCACGTGGCCGCCCTGGTAGGAGCTGATGGCGATGCCCTGTGCATCCTCCTGCAGCGCGGCCGTGACCACCTCGTCCACCGAGCGGTTGTGGCCCAGGTGAATGACCTCCGCGCCCATGCTCATGAGGATGCGGCGCATGATGTTGATGGCCGCATCGTGGCCATCGAACAGCGCAGCGGCGGTTACGAAGCGGACCTTGTTGGTCGGACGGTACCCGGCAAATGCCTTGGTTTCAGCGGAAAGATCGGTCATGGTGGGTCTCGGTGTGAGCCGTTGTCTTGCCCGGTCCGCACTTCCAGAAAGAGCGAATGAGCCCATGCTGGGCGACGCTTTGCCACCCCCTGCGCTTGTGCGCCCGGGAGAGTCGACCGCAGAACCGGGTTGAAGTAGATGCGTTTTCATGGAAAAGCACAGGGAGTGCACCAGACGCTGCGTGAATGCCAGCTCAGGAGCAAAGGCAGTCGTCGCGATGCCGCGGCCAAGCCGGACGTTGAAGTCAGGCTCGGCCGTGCCTCTTCATGCGGTCAATACTTGCTGCCTGACGGCCTCAGGCTGGGTGCTCTTTTCGAATGCCCGCAACAGCGCCGGGATCGCAGCGCGGTACTGTTCGACACTGGCTTCCTTCACGTGCCCGAAGCCGCGGATCTGCTCGGCACGCCGCGCGATGTCGATTGCCGACCGATGATTGCTCTTCTTGAGCCGGGGAAGCAGCAGCTCGATCATCTGGCGATATTCGTCGATCAACGAACGCTCCATGCGCCGCTCCGCGGTTCGACCGAACGGATCGAAGGGCGTGCCACGCAGGCCCTTCAGCCTGGCCAGCATGCGGAAGACGGTCATGGTGGCCGGCCCGAACTGGCGCTTGACGAGGTGCCCCCTCGCATCACGCTTGCTCAGGAACGGCGGAGCGAGATTGAAGCTGAGCTTGAGATCACCTTCGAACGTCTTTTCCAGTCCCTTTCTGAACTCCGGGTCGGTGTACAGGCGTGCGACCTCATACTCGTCCTTGTAGGCCATGAGCTTGAACAGTGAGCGAGCAACCTCCTTTGCCATCGCATCGCCCAGGCCCGCCGCGCGCTCCGCGTCGCGTACCTTGTGCACGAACGCTTCGTACTGCCTGGCGTAGGCCTGGTTCTGGTAGTCGTTGAGGAACTCGAAACGCTGCCTCACCAGGGCGTCCAGGCCTCGTGGCAGTTGCAGCACCACCGGCTGCGCCGGTGTCGCGATGGATTGCACGGCAGCAAGGTCCACCGCCGCCTGGCGTCCCCAGTTGAATGCCGCCTTGTTCATCTCGACGCCGACGCCGTTGAGCTCGATCGCGCGCATCAGCGATTCGGCCTTCAGCGGGACCGCTCCCCGCTGGTAGGCGAAGCCGAGCATGAAGAGGTTCGCACCGATGGCATCGCCGAGCAGGCTGGTCGCGAGTTTGGTGGCGTCGACGAACTCCAGGCTGCCTCCGACGGCGTCATTCAGCAGCTGCCGAATGTCGTTGGACGGGAACTGCCAGTCGGGGTTCCTGGCGAACTGGCCAGGCGGTTGCTCATGGGCGTTGACGACCGCCTTGGTGCGGCCCGGCCGGGTCTTGGCGATGGCATCAGCCGAGGCAGCCGTGAGCATGTCGCAGCCCAGGATGAGGTCCGCTTCGCCCGTCGCGATCCGCTGGGCGTACACGTCCTCGGGCTTGCCGGCGATGCGCACATGGGACGTCACTGCGCCGTTCTTCTGTGACATCCCGGTCATGTCCAGAACGGATACGCCCTTGCCTTCAAGATGGGCTGCCATGCCCAGCAGCGCACCAATCGTGATGACGCCGGTGCCGCCGATGCCCGTGATGAGGATGTTGAACGGTTGATCCAGAGCCGGGAGAGCCGGCTCCCTGAGTTTCGAGACGTCGGCCGCGGCCTTCCGGGTTGGCGCACTCTTGCGCAGCTTGCCACCCTCGACCGTGACGAAGCTGGGGCAGAAGCCTTTGACGCAGGAGTAATCCTTGTTGCAAGAGCTTTGATCGATCTCGCGCTTGCGTCCGAACTCCGTTTCCAGGGGCAGCAGCGACGTGCAGTTGGATTGGGCGCCGCAATCGCCGCATCCCTCGCACACGAGCGGGTTGATGAACAGGCGCTGCGCAGGGTCGGGAAACTCCTTCTTCTTGCGCCGGCGGCGTTTCTCGGCTGCGCAGGTCTGGTCGTAGATCAGCACCGTCGTTCCAGGCAAGTCACGCAATTCCCTTTGTACCGCGTCCATCTCGGAGCGGTCGTGCAGCGTCACTTCCCGCGGCAGCTGCGACCGGTCTCGGTAGCGCGAGAGGTCTTCGGTCACGAGGGCGATGCGCTTGACGCCTTCGGCGGCCATCTGGCGGGCGATCATCCACACGCTCGTTGTGCCATCGACGGGCTGCCCTCCGGTCATGGCGACGGCATCGTTGTAGAGGATCTTGTAGGTGATGTTGACCTTCGCCGAGATCGATGCGCGGATGGCCAGATACCCGGAATGGAAGTACGTTCCGTCCCCGAGGTTGGCGAACACGTGCGGGCGCTTGGAAAAAGCCGCCTGGCCGATCCATGGCGCTCCCTCGCCCCCCATGTGGGTCGTGGTCTTGTTGTGCTCCGGATAGATGGCAGTGGCCATGACGTGGCAGCCAATGCCGGCCAGGGCAAGGCTGCCTTCGGGCACCTTCGTGGACGAGTTGTGCGGACATCCCGAGCAGTAGTAGGGAGGACGAGTCGGCGTGCTGACGGCCCGATTCAGGACGGCCTCCTTCGCCTCCAGGAAGGACAAGCGCGCCTTGATGAGATCGCTCGTATGGAAGCGGGCGATACGCGCAGCGATGACCCTGGCGATCTGGGCTACGGAGAAGTCCGCCTTGGACGTGAGCAACCATTCGCCACGCGGATGAACCCATTCGCCCTTCTCATCGAACTTGCCGATCACCCGGGGGCGCACATCGTCACGCCAGTTGTAGAGTTGCTCCTTCAACTGGTACTCGACCAACTGGCGCTTTTCCTCGACGACCAGGATTTCATCCAGGCCCGTTGCGAACTCACGGATACCGTCCGGCTCCAGCGGCCAGGGCATGGATACCTTGAAGAGGCGGATGCCGAGCTCGGCCGCATACTTTTCGTCAATGCCCAGTTCCTCAAGCGCCTCCAGCACGTCGAGGTAGCTCTTGCCCGAGGCGACGATGCCCAGCCGCGGATTGGGAGAGTCGATGACCAGCCGGTTGAGCTTGTTCTCCCGTGCATACGCGAGCGCTGCATAGATCTTGTAATCCTGCATCAGCGCTTCCTGCTTGCGCGCCTGCACGCCAAGGGTGTCGGTGAACGACCGGTTGTTCAGTCCTCCCTCCGGCATGACGAAGTCCTTTGGCAGCCTGATCCGGACCGCAAAGGGATCCGCCTCGATCGAAGCCGACGATTCCACCGTATCCGCCAAGGCCTTGAAGCCCACGGCACAGCCGGAGAAACGCGACATCGCCCAGCCATGCAGTCCGAGCTCGATGTACTCCTGCACGTTGCAGGGGTAGAGCAGGGGAACCATCGCGGCTGCGAAGATGTGGTCGCTCTGGTGGGGCAGCGTGGAGGAATAGGCGCCATGGTCATCGCCTGCCACCAGCAGCACGCCGCCATGGCGCGAGGTGCCGGAGTGGCTGAGGTGTTTCATGACGTCCGCAGACCGGTCAACCCCTGGGCCTTTCGCATACCAGAGGCCGAACACGCCGTCGTACTTGCTTTCTCCGGTCAGGTGAACTTGCTGGCTGCCCCAAACGGCAGTCAGTGCCAGGTCCTCGTTGACTCCCGGGACGAACTTGACGTGGCTTCTTGCCAGGTGCTTTTCGGCCTTCCAATAGGCCTCATCCAGCCCGCCCAGTGGCGAGCCTCGATAACCGGAGATGAACCCGGCGGTGTTCAGTCCTTGCGCCTGATCGCGCAGGCGCTGCATCAAGGGCAGCCTGACAAGCGCCTGGATGCCGCTCAAATAGACGCGTCCATGGGTGGCGGTGTACTTGTCTTCCAAAGTTACTTGGGTGCTCATTGAGAGTCTCCTCGTAGGAGGCAGATGAGGTCCCACGGCCCGCGGTAACAGGCATTCACGGATCCTCGGAAATGCGGCTTTTGGCCGCGAAGCGTTGTCCCGACCCGTTGTCAGGGCATCAGGGTTCTTGATGGCACCGGCCGGCGCCCAGCCAGATCTCGTTGTGCGGTTTTCCGGCGGGCATCATGGGGAAGCAGTTTTCATCTGCCACGACCGTGACATCAAGAAAGTACGGTCCCTCTGACGACAAGCAGATTTGCAGCGCTGCATCCAGTTGCGCACGCTCCTGCACACGGGCGGCCGACCAGCCGAAGGCAGTGGCAAGAGCCACGAAATCAGGCTGTGACTCGTTATAGCTTTGGCTGTAGCGACCACCGTGAACCAGTTCCTGCCACTGCCGCACCATGCCCATCCAGCCGTTGTTGCACAGCACCACCTTGACCGGAGCCCGGTGCTGGCGCGCGGTGGCGAGCTCCTGGATGTTCATCAGGATCGAGGCGTCGCCGCTGATGCACACCACGGTCTTGTCCGGGTGCGCGAGTTGCGCGCCGATCGCGGCCGGCAAGCCATAGCCCATGGTGCCCGCGCCGCCGGAAGTCAGCCAGCGCCGCGGCTGCTCGAAGCGCAGGTGCTGCGCGGCCCACATCTGGTGCTGCCCGACGTCGGTGGAGACGATGGCGTCCCGTTCGGCAAGTTGTGCCTGCAGCCGGCGCATCAGTGCTTGCGGCGCGATGGCGTCGGGCGTGTCGTTGAAACCCAAGCACCGCTGTGCGCGCCAGCCTTCGATGCGAGCCCACCAGTCAACCAGCGCTTGCGGGCGTGACCCGGCTGCCCGCACCCGCGGCAGCAGCCGTTCGAGCAGCGTCCGGGCATCGCCCACCAGTGCCACGTCGGCGCGCACCACCTTGTTGACCGAGCTCGGGTCTACGTCGATGTGGATGAACTTCGCGCCGGGGCAGAAATTCGACAGATGCCCCGTGACCCGGTCGTCGAAGCGCGCTCCGACGCACACGACGAGATCGGCGTGGTGCATGGCCAGGTTGGCTTCCAGCGTGCCGTGCATTCCGAGCATGCCCAGCCACTGGGGGTCCGAGGCGGGGAAGGCACCCAGGCCCATCAGCGTCAGCGTGCACGGCGCGCCGGTGTGCCTGACCAGCTCGGTAAACGCCGTGCAGGCTGCCGGCCCCGAGTTGACGAGTCCACCACCGCCGTAGAACACCGGCCGGCGCGCCGCGGCAATCAGTGCGGCGGCCTCGCCCAGCGCCGCCGCCGGGAGTGGCCGCGCCGCCTGGGGCGCGAGGGTGGGCAAGGCCGAGAGGCCGTGTCGCACCGGTGCGGCCTGGACGTCCTTGGGCAGGTCCACCAGCACCGGGCCGGGGCGCCCGCCTGCGGCGATGCGAAAAGCCTCGCGCAACGTGGCTGGCAGCGCTTCGGGATCTCGCACCTGCACGTTCCAGCGGGTCACCGAACGCGAGATGGCCAGCGCGTCGCACTCCTGGAAGGCGTCCGTGCCGATGGCACTGGTCGCCACCTGGCCGCTGATGCAGACCACCGGCACCGAGTCGCAGTACGCATCCAGCAGTCCGGTCGTGGTGTTGCTCATGCCCGGACCGGAGGTGACGAACACCACGCCCGTGCGCCCGGTGCTGCGCGCATAGCCCTGTGCCGCATGCACGGCGGCTTGCTCATGGCGCACCAGCACATGGCGCAGCCGCGGCTCGGCGTGCAGCGCATCGTACAGAGGCAATACGGCCCCGCCGGGGTAGCCGAATACGGTGTCCACGCCCAACTCGATCAGGGTGCGGATCACCACCGCTGCGCCGGTCACGGGTGCGGCAGGAGCCTGGGTCGCCTCGGCGTGCCGGGTGGGTTGTTCAAGCAATGTCTCCATGCCCGCTACCTTCCAGTTCATGGTGCAGAAAAGGTTCTGGATCTCGGCAAGCCAACACGCAGAATCCAAAGAATCTCTGCATGCCTCTGATTTGTCGTTGGTTTGGCCAGTTCGCCATGCTGAAGCTGGACAAGGCGCATGGCGCACGCAAGCGTCATCGTGATAAGCACGCTGGCCTTGCTGTCCACTGGCAATCCCTGAAATTGCTTTCAGTCTAGGCACGGACGGCCAGCACCAGAAGTGCAAATTTGCCAAGCGGGACTTGCGCTTCTTGCAACCCCCATGGGGTCTCAGACAATGCATGCGCTGCGGCCCTGATTCCTCTGTTTTGACCCGTCATGGAACAGAACATGCGGAAGCGCAATTTGCCGCTGTGCTCCATGTGCAATAGGCGGCCCCATGCTTCCCGACCTTTTATCAATCAAGCTCTTTCTGGCAACGGCAAGTTATGGCAGCTTGTCCAAGGCTGCGGACGCGTGCCACATGTCCTTGTCCGCTGCCAGCCGCAGACTGACTGGCCTCGAAGATCAACTGGGAACACCGGTGTTCGACCGGCGCCACAGCGGCGTGGTGCCTACGCCTGCAGGCGAAGCGCTGGTGCGCCACGCAAAAGTGCTCATGCTTGACGTCGAAGCGATGCTTGCCGATCTATCTGACTACGCCGGCGGCGGGGTTGGAAGAGTACGGCTGCAGGCCAATATCTCCGCCATGAGCCAGGACCTTCCCGAGAAACTGGAGGAGTGGTCGGTGCTCAATCCCGGAATCAAGCTGGAGGTCCAGGAAGCCCGGAGCCGGAACATCATTGATGCCATACGCAACGGGCTTGCCGATGTCGGCGTGGTCACCGCGCCGCCGGAGCCGGATCTGAAGTTTTTGCCTTACGGCAGCGACCGGCTTTGCGTCGTCGTACCTGTTCATCACGCCTTGCGCTCGCGCAGCATCGCCTTTGTCGATCTGCTTGACCATGACTTCGTCGGACTCGATGACTCGGCGATGATCACGCGAACGATGAAGCGAACCGCCGAGGCTGCCGGGAAATTCCTTCGCCTTCGCGTGCAGGTTCAGTCTTTTGAGGCGGTTTGCAGGCTGGTTGCCGCGGGCCAGGGCATAGGCATATTGCCCAGAGGGTCGGTAGACACGTTCAGGAAAGCCATGAAGCTCCGGCTCATCGACCTGAGCGATGAGTGGGCTACCCGGCAGATGTACGTCTGCCTCAAGGCAGGCCCCCTTCCGGCGCCAGCCGCCCGTTTCGTGGAGTTCCTGAGCAGAAAGTGACTTGCAATGCGGCCCCTTTCCTTGCGGATGGCGGGCGGCATGAGTCATGAGTGCCTTTCCATGATCGAGCGATCAGTCACGGGTACAGGAGCGCGGCAGCGGGGCCCAGGAACAGCGCGACACCGATGGGCGCACGCGTTGGCTGCCTGTGGGCAGGCCATAGGCAGCCATGAATCAGCCTCCCAGCCACTTGGCCGGGACGGTGACCAGTTGCGGGAACAACACCATCAGGAACATGACGATGAACTCGGCGATCATGAAAGGCAGAACGCCCTTGGCGACCGCGTCCATCCTGATGCGCCCCACGCCGGCCACGACGTTGAGCACCGTGCCCACGGGCGGCGTGATCAGCCCGATGGAGTTGTTGATGATGAACAGCACGCCGAAGTAGACCGGGTCGATTCCGGCGGCCTTGACCACGGGCATGAGCACCGGGGTGAGGATCAGGATCGTGGGCGTCATGTCCATGGCGGTGCCCACGGCCATGCACAGCAGCATGATGGCGATCATCAGCAGCGTGGGGTTGTCCATGAAGGGCTCCAGCATGCCGATGACCTTGCTGGGCAGGTCGGCCACCGTGATGAGCCAGGCGCTGACCATGGCGGCGGCCACCAGGAACATCACCACCGCGGTGGTCTTGGCCGCCGTCACGAAGATGGCGGTGAGCTGGCTGAACTTGAGCTCGCGGTAGATGACGGTGGCAACGAAGAGCGCGTACACCGCGGCCACCACGGCGGCCTCGGTAGGCGTGAACACGCCCATGCGCAGCCCCACCAGGATGATCACGGGAAGCATCAGCGCCCAGGCCGAGTCGCGCAGCGCCTTCAGGATCTCGGCAGTGCTCTTGCGCGGCGGGGGCGTGAGATGTTCGCGCCGGCCCAGCCACCACCATGTGATCCACAGCGCCGCGCCGATGAGGATGCCGGGGAAGATGCCGGCCATGAACAGCTTGGAGATCGAGACGTTGGCCGACACGCCGAAGATCACGAAGCCGATGGAGGGCGGAATGATCGGGCCGATGATGCCGCTGGCGGCAATCAGGCCGCCCGAGCGCGCCTTGTCGTGGCCGGCTTTGACCATCATGGGCAGCAGCAGCGCGGTGAGCGCCGCGGCATCGGCCACCGCCGAGCCCGAGAGGGCCGACAGCAGGATGGCGGCCATGATGGTGACGTAGCCCAGCCCGCCCTTGATGTGACCCACGCAGGCCAGCGCCAGGTCCACGATGCGCTTCGAGAGCCCGCCCACGTTCATGATCTCGCCGGCGAGCATGAAAAAGGGCACGGCCAGCAATGGAAAACTGTCGGCGCCGTTGATCACGTTCTGCGCCAGGATCTGCGCGTCGAACATGTCCAGGTGCAGCATCAGCGCCAGCCCGCAGGCCAGCAGCGCGAAGGCGATGGGAATGCCCAGCGCCATGGAGCCCAAGAGCGATCCCAGAAAGATGGCGACGGTCATTTGCTGGCCCCCTGCGCGGCGTGCTGGCCGAACAACTCGTTTTCGCACTTGATCTCGGCCTGCAGCGCTTGGAGCTCCGCCGCTTCCTCGCTCTCCTTCACCATCGCCAGGTCCTCGTCGCTCATGCGGCCCATGAGCACGCGCAAGAGGTCGTCCAGGATGATCAGGCCTGCCGAGACGGCGAACACCACGCCCGAGGCGTAGAGGAGGGCCACCGAGGCGCCGGTCACCGGTGCCTGCACGTCGGCGTTGATCAGCGCTTGCGCGAGGCTGCCCTGGAACAGCAGCCAGGCGATGTAGAGCATCAGCAACTGGCCGCCCACCAGGCACGCCTTCCTGCCCGTGGGCCCCAGGCGCGACACCAGCATGTCCGAGCCCAGGTGGTCACGCTGGTGCAGCGCCACGATGGCGCCCAGGAAGGTCAGCCACACGAACAGCCAGCGCGAGACTTCCTCGCTCACGGTGATGCCGGAATTGAAGGCGTAACGCAGCACCACGTTGCCAAACACGAGGACCACCATCACCGCCAGGGCCAGTGCGATGAGCCCATTGAGCAGACGGCAGTAACCGTCGAGCAGCCATTTCATTCATGTCTCCTTGATTAATAGCTGTCATTCCAAGTTCATTTCGGTCGTGAAATGACCCGTTCGTACTGACCCTTCGATACCTCAGGGCAGGGTGCGCCTACGGCGCATCGAAGTACGAATCCGACAGGCTGTGATGGCCGCATCCCGACAGGGGCCGTTCATCCTTCGATCCGGCCACCGGCCGGACCCTGCCCTGAGGTATCGAAGGGTCAGGACGAACGGAATACTTCATTAACAAGCGCGACTTGGAATCAGGCGCCCATGAACCGTCCGGTTTCAATGTGCTGGCAAAGCAGCATGGCGTCGTGTTTTTGCTGGGCATGCGCATCAGCCGCCAGCGCGCTGGGCTTCCCTGGACAGTGGTTTCCAGGCTAAGTCATCCACAATAAATTATTTAACTCAAAATGCCATTTTGTAGAGTGTCCCG
>NZ_CALAOH010000203.1 GCF_937926365.1 uncultured Azohydromonas sp.
GCGCTCCTCCACGGCGACGGGCCCTTCGGCGCGCAGCGCGGCCGGGGCCGGCGCGCCGGTGAGCGCGCGCAGGCGGTCGGCGGCCAGGTGTTCCAGCAGCAGGGCGTCGGCGAGCATGGCCTCGGCGCCCTGGGTCTCGGCGGCGGCGACGTTGGCGTCGGTACGGGCCAGCTCGCCCGCGCGCAGGCGGCGCTCCACGTCGGCCTGCAGCGCGCGGGCGGATTCCAGCCGGCTGCGCTGCAGCGCCACGTCCTCGCGCGACAGGGCCAGCGCCCACCAGGCCTCGCGCAGTTCGCCGGCGAGCTGCAGCCGGCGCGCCAGGGTGTCGTCCTCCAGCCCCTGGAGCTGCGCCAACGCCAGCGACTGCCGCGCGCCGCGCTGCCCGGGCAGCCACAGCGGCACGCCAATCTCGGCTTCCAGCTCGCGGCGCCCGGCGCGGCGGTTCAGGCGGTCATCCAGCGCGCTCAGGCCAATACGCGGTGCGTCGGCGAACAGGGTGCGCGCCAGCGCCGCGGTGGCCTGCGCCTGCTCGGCGCGCGCCGGCAGCGCCTGGCCCGCGGGCGAGCGCGCCCAGGCCAGCGCCAGCGCGGCCCGCAGGCTGTCCGGCGCGTCGGCCGGCGCCGGGACACTACCGGCGTCGGACCAGGGAATACCGGCAGGCGCCGGTGCGACCGGTGCGACCGGTGCGACGTGTGTGGCCGGCGTGGGCGCGTCGGCGGCGTGCGCGGCCAGGACGGCCGCGAGCCCTGCCGACACGATCAGATGCTTCATCAAGGCTTCCTCGACAACGATGCGGATGCATGGCGTATGCGGAAGAAGCGGCGGGCGCCGAGGCCGCGCTGCCGCTGCGCAGGCAGCGGCCTCGTCGAGGTCCGGGATTCGGTGGGAAAGACCTTGCCGCCGCTTCAGGCGGCGAGGCCTATGGGGGGCCGTTGCAGCCGTTGCGGCGGCACCGAGCTGAAACGCTCGCCCCCGGCGGGACGCAGCTGGCTGGAGAGTTTCAGTGCCGGCAAACCGGCATCGAAGCCGGCCGCCAGCGGCGGGGAGTGCAGGCTCATGCAGGCGGCGGAGCCGCTGCACGGGTCCTGGCCCTCGCTGGCGATGCCGCCGTCGCCCGGATCGTGGCCGGCGGGCGGTGCGGCGTCGTGGTGGGCGTGGTGCTCATGCGCCGGCGCGTGCGCGTCGCCGTGGCCGGCGTGGTGCCCGTGGTCCGCCAGCGCGGCGTGGTGGCCGGCATGGGCCTCATGCGCCACGGCCATTGCCATCACGGCCGCCCTGTCGCCCTGCAGGCTCACGTGCCCGCGGCACGGCATGGCCACCAGCGCCCACGCCGACTGGATCGGCAGCAGGAGCATCAGGACGATGGCGATGGAGCGGCGCACGGGAGGAGGAGAAACAGCGGGCGGGATCAGCTGGAAGTTTAGGCGCTGCGGCGGCAGGGCCGGCCTCAGGAAGGGTCAAGCCAACCGTGCCGCCTGTCACGCCGGGTCGTAGCCCGCGTCGGCCAGCGCCCGGGCCAGGGTCTCGCGATCCGTCGCGCCCTCGACCTGCACCTGGTGGCTGGGCAGGTCGATCCGCACGCGCGCCTGCGGCGCCACGGCCTGCAGCGCCTGGGTGACGGCGCCGACGCAGTGGCCGCAGGTCATGGTGGGGAGAATGAACTCGATCATGGTGGGGGCTCCCGGGAGTTGAGGACTGCAGTCTCAAGCTTCCCACCGTGGCAAGGTCAAGCGGGTGCACGCACGAACCGGGCGCGCACCGCCGTCCGGACAGGCCAGCGCCACCCCGGGTTTCCCCCAGGATCTGTGGATAAGCCTGTGGGAAAGCTGATGAGAAGGGCGCCAAGCTGCTGTCGGGCTTGGCGCCGGCTTAGCGTGCTCAATCCGTGGGCAGATCGAGCGCGGCACGCACCAGCGTGGTGCCGAATGGGACGGAAACGCCTGCCGGGGGACGGCAGGCCATGCTCGGGACGAGGGCCGTCACTCCAGGCTGATGTTCTTGCGCCGGGTCAGCTCGCCGTAGATCTTCGACTTGACCGCGGCCTGGCGGCCGATCTCCTCGGGCGACCAGTTCAGCGTCTCGAAGGCGAAGGTGTTGAAGCGGGCCTGCACGTCGGGCTCGGCCACGGCCTTGGCCACATCGGCGTTGATCTTGTCGCGCACGGCCGCGGGCAGCCCGCGCGGCGCCACCAGCACGACGAAGGAGTTCACGTCCATGGCCGGGCCGCCGGCTTCGGCCATGGTGGGCACGTCGGGCATCTGCGGGATGCGCTTCGGAGCCGCGATGGCGATGTAGCGCAGCTTGCCGGCCTTGTAGGGGCCCTGGCTCGACGGCAGCGTACCGAAGCTCCAGGACACGTCGCCCGAGCCCACGGAGGTGAACAGCTGCGACACCTCGCGGTAGGGCACGTGCTGCATCTCGACGCCGGTGCGCATCTGCAGTTCCTCGCCGCCCAGGTGGCCCGGGCTGCCCACGCCCCAGGAGCCGTAGCTCACACTGCCCGGCCCGGCCTTGGCCGCGGCCACCACGTCAGTGACGGTCTTCCACTTCGAGTCGGCCGCCACGGCCAGCAGGAAAGGCGTGCGGAACAGGATGGCCGTGGGGTCGAAGGTCTTGAGCGTCTCGAAGTTGCGCGACTTGTACAGGTACGGCAGCGCGGCCAGGTGTTCGGAGTCGAGCTGCAGCAGCGTGTAGCCGTCGGCCGGCTTGTTCTTGACGGCATCGATGGCGATGAAGCCGCCGCCGCCCGGGCGGTTCTCCACCAGCACGCGCTGGTTCCAGGTCTTGCTCAGCTTCTCGCTCACCAGGCGCAGCACGGCGTCCGGGCCGCTGCCCGGGGCAAAGGCGGTGAAGATGGTCACCGGCTTGCTCGGGTAGCCCGCGGGCTGCGCCTGCGCCGTGGCGGCCAGCAGCGCACCGGCGGCGGCCAGCACCACGCGGCGGCGCTTGGGCGTGAAGAAGGTGGAATTCATGCGTCTCTCCATTAAAGAATTTCGGTGGCGGGATTACCCTGATGCCTTGTTTGTACGCATGCCTATCATCAGCATGCTTACATTCAGCATAGTGGAAATTTTGACGTGGATCATTGCGGGTTTATGCCGATCGATGCCATGAAGACCGAGCTTGCACCACTTCCCCTGCCCCCCTTGGACGACCTGCCGGGCCACTTCATTCGCCGCCTGCAGCAGATCGCGGTGGCGCTGTTCATGGACGAGCTCAAGGACTGGGGGCTGACGCCGGTGCAGTACGCGGCGCTCAATGCCGCGGCGCGCATGCCCGACATCGAGCAGGGTGCGCTGGCGCGGGCCATCGGCTTCGACACCTCCACCACCGGCGGCGTGGTGGACCGGCTGGAGCGCCAGGGCCTGCTGGTGCGCAAGCCCTCACCGGCGGACCGGCGCGTGCGGCTGCTGGGCATCACCGAGGCCGGCCGCGCGCTGCTCGACGAGATCGGCCCGGCCGTGGAGACGGTGCAGCAGCGCATCCTGGCGCCGCTGCCGCCGGAGGAGCGGCCGCTGTTCCTGCGCATGCTGCGCACGCTGGTGGACGCCAACAACGAGCTCAGCCGCGCGCCGCGGGGGTTGCCTGAAGGGCGCTGAGGCCGTCGCGCCGGCGCCGTGAATGCGGGCGGGCCAGCAGCGCGCTGTCATCCGCCGCATCAAGCCCTACCCGGGTTTACCCGGATTTGATCCAAAACAATCGAACCTACACTAATTTTCAGTGTGCTGACTTTCAGCGTTCTTTGACAGGAGACAAGCATGGGCACGACGAGCACGGAACTTCCCATCCTGGTGGCCGGGGGCGGCATCGGGGGCCTGGCGGCGGCGCTGGCACTGGTGCGCCGCGGCTTCAGGGTGAAGGTGATGGAGCAGGCGCCGGAGATCGGCGAGATCGGCGCCGGCATCCAGCTCGGCCCCAATGCCTTCCACGCCTTCGACGCGCTGGGCGTGGGGGAGAAGGCGCGCGGGCGTGCCGTCTACACCGACTACATGGTCATGCACGACGCGCTGGACGAGTACCGGGTCGGCCACATCCCCACCGGGGAGGCGTTCCGCAAGCGTTTCGGCAATCCCTACGCCGTGATCCACCGCGTGGACGTGCACCTGTCGCTGCTGGAAGGTGCGCAGGAAACCGGCCGTGTGGAGTTCCTGACCTCCACCCGCATCGAGCGCATCGAGCAGGACGCGCAGGGCGTCACGGCCTATGACCAGAAGGGCAACGCCCACCGCGGCATCGCGCTGATCGGCGCCGACGGCGTGAAGTCGGTGGTGCGCCAGCAGTACGTGGGCGACCCGGCGCGCGTCACCGGCCACGTGGTGTACCGCGCGGTGGTGGACAAGAAGGACTTCCCGCAAGACCTGCAGTGGAACGCCGCCAGCATCTGGGTCGGCCCCAACTGCCACCTGGTGCACTACCCGCTGCGCGGGGGCGAGCAGTACAACGTGGTCGTGACCTTCCACAGCCGCGAGCAGGAGGAGTGGGGCGTGCGCGAGGGCAGCAAGGAGGAGGTGCAGAGCTACTTCCAGGGCATCTGCCCGAAGGCGCGCCAACTCATCGACCTGCCCAAGAGCTGGAAGCGCTGGGCCACGGCCGACCGCGAGCCCATCGGCCAGTGGACCTACGGCCGCGTCACGCTGCTGGGCGACGCCGCGCACCCGACCACGCAGTACATGGCGCAGGGCGCGTGCATGGCGATGGAGGACGCGGTGACGCTGGGCGAGGCGCTGCGCGCGCACGACAACGACATCGCCAAGGCCTTCGACCTGTACCAGCGCTCGCGCGTGGCGCGCACGGCGCGCATCGTGCTGTCCTCGCGCGAGATGGGCCGCATCTACCACGCCAAGGGCGTGGAACGTCTGGTGCGCAACGAGCTGTGGAAGGGCCGCACGCCCGAGCGCTTCTACGACGCCATGGAATGGCTCTACGGCTGGAACGTGGACAACTGCCTGGCGGATCGCTGATCGCCGCCATCCCAATTCCCGAGGAGACAACTGATGAACGAACTCGGTCGCCTGGAAGACCTGCCCGCGGAGTACCTGCAGGCGCTCAAGGAACAGAACCTGGTGCCGCTGTGGCCCAGCCTGCGCGCCGTGCTGCCCCCGGGCAAGCCGCGCCCGAACACGCGGCCCACGCACTGGTCGTACCAGGCGCTGCGCCCGCTGCTGCTGCAGGCCGGGGAGCTCACGCCCATCGAGAAGGCCGAGCGCCGCGTGCTGGTGCTGGCCAACCCGGGCCACGGGCTGGAGAAGATGCAGGCCAGCGCCGCCATGTACCTGGGCATGCAGCTGCTGCTGCCCGGCGAGTGGGCGCCTTCGCACCGCCACACGCCCAACGCGGTGCGCATGGTGGTGGAGGGCAAGGGCGCCTGGACCACGGTGGACGGCGAGAAGTGCGTGATGAGCCGGGGCGACCTGATCCTCACGCCCACCGGGCTGTGGCACGAGCACGGCCATGACGGCAACGAGCCCGTGGTGTGGCTGGACGTGCTGGACCTGCCGCTGGTCTATTACATGGAGGCCAGCTACCACATCGACGGCGCGCGCCAGTCGGTGAAGCAGGGCAACGGCGAGCGCGCCTGGACGCGCAGCGGCGTGGTGCCCATGCCGGTGTTCGAGCGCTCCGGCAAGGCCTACCCGATGCTGCGCTACCCCTGGACCGAGACGCGCGCGGCGCTGCAGGCGCTGGCCGCCGACCAGCCCGAGCTCGAAGCCGTGCAGGTGGGCTACGTGAACCCGGAGACGGGCGCGCCGGCCGAGAACATCCTGGGCTTCTACGCGCTGATGCTGCGCCCGGGCCAGACGCTGCGGCTGGCGGTGCGCTCGCCGGCCTGCGTGTTCCACCTCATCGAGGGCGCCGCGCAGGCGCGCATCGAGGGCGAGAGTTTTACTCTCGCCGAGGCCGACACCTGCTGCGCGCCGGGCTACAGCGAGGTCAGCCTCGTGAACGGCTCCGCCAGCGAACCCGCCTTCCTCTTCATCGCCGACGAGACGCCGCTGCACCAGAAGCTGGGCGTGTTCGAGAACCGGGGCTGAAACCACTTCTTCAGCCTCAGCAAGGCCCCATCCCTCGGGCCGCCGCGTGGCGGCCCGCGCAACCCTCACGTCTGGAAGGACCTCCCATGACCCAATCCACCTATCTCTGGAACCCGCCCCCCGTCGCCTCGCTGCCCGTGCGTGGCGAGTCCGCCCGGCTGCCGGTGAACCGCCTGTTCTTCGTGGGCCGCAACTACCACGCGCATGCCGCCGAGATGGGCAAGCCGGTGGACAAGTCGGCCGAGCGCCCGTTCTACTTCACCAAGGCGCCCCAGACGCTGGTGGAGTCCGGCGCCACCGTGCCCTACCCCAGCGAGACCAAGAACTTCCATTTCGAGATGGAGCTGGTGCTGGTGGTCGGCAAGCCGGGCTTCCGCGTCAAGGCCGAGGACGCGCACGAGATCATCTACGGCTACGCCTGCGGCCTGGACATGACGCGGCGCGACCTGCAGCTGGTGGCGCGCGACAAGGGCCGCCCCTGGGACCTGGGCAAGGACGTGGAGAACTCCTCCGTGTGCAGCGAGATCGTGCCCATGCCGGGCGTGGTCATCGAGCGCGGCGAGATCGCGCTGGCCGTCAACGGCCAGACCAAGCAGCAGTCCAATGTGGACAAGCTGATCTGGAACATCCGCGAGATCATTGCCGACCTGTCGTTGTTCTATCACCTGCAGCCCGGCGACCTGATCTACACCGGCACGCCCGAGGGCGTGGGCGCGGTGGTCAGCGGCGACCGCATCACCGGCCACGTCGAGGGCGTGGGCGAGATCGCGCTGAACATCGGCCCGGCCGAGTGACGCCGGGGCACGCGCGATGAAGCTCTACAACTTCTTCCGCAGCGGCACCTCGCACCGGCTGCGCATCGCACTCAACCTCAAGGGGCTGGAGGCGCAGTACGTGCCGGTGGACCTGCGCCGCGAGGAGCACCTGGGCGAGGCCTTCCTCGCGCTCAACCCGCAGGGGCTGGTGCCGGCGCTGGAGGTGGATGGTGAAGTCTTGATCCAGTCCCCGGCCATCATCGAGTGGCTGGAGGAACGCCATCCCGAGCCGCCGCTGCTGCCGCGCGATGCGCAGGCGCGGGCCCGCGTGCGCGCGCTGGCGGCGATCGTGGGCTGCGACATCCACCCCATCAACAACCGCCGCATCCTGGAGTACTTGCGCAAGCAACTGGGCCAGGACGAGGCCGCGGTCAACGCCTGGTGCGGCACCTGGATCACGGCCGGCTTCGACGCCATCGAGGCGCTGCTGGCGGCCGACAAGGAGCGCGGCGACTTCTGCTTCGGCCGCGCGCCCACGCTGGCCGACGTGTACCTGGTGCCGCAGGTGGAAAGCGCCCGGCGCTTCAAGGTGGATCTCGCGCCCTACCCGCTGATCCGCGCCGTGGACGCGGCCTGCGGCGAGCTGGACGCGTTCAGGCGCGCGGCGCCGGGGGTGCAGCCGGACGCGGGTTGAGTGGCGCGCCCCGAAGGCGCGGCACGGCCTCAGGGCCGCGCGTTCATCAGGTTCGCCGGCGCGAACTTGTCCGTCAGCACCCGCGTGCCCTCGGGCCAGCGGGTGTCGGCATCGAACAGCGGCAGCAGCCACTCCGGCGTCACGCCGAAGCGGCGCAGCGGGCCGTCGAGCTCGCGGGCGCGCGCCTGCACCTGCGCCATGGGCGGCAAGCCGCCCTTGCGCGCCAGGATCACGCGGTTGTGCCGCTTCGGGTTCACCAGGTTGAAGAAGGGCCCGAACACGCTGTGATGCGTGGCCGACTCCGAGGCGTAGAGGCTGGACCAGGAGAAGGTGTTGGTGGCGATCACGCCCTGCGGCGCCAGCACGCCGTGCAGCTCGGTGAAGTACTCCTTGGTCACCATGTGCTCGGGAATGTAGGAGTGATCGAACACGTCGTGCAGGATCAGCTCGTACTGCCGCCCCTGGCGCAGCGCGCGCTTGATGAAGACCCGGCCGTCCTCGGTGAAGACCTGGGTCCGCGGCCCGGGCACGAAGTTGAAATGGCTGCCGGCCACGCGCACCACCGCCGGGTCGATCTCCACGCAGTCGATCTGCGCCTGCGGCAGCAGCTTCTGCAGCACCGACACCATCACGCCGCCGCCTAATCCCATCACCAGCACGCGCCGCGGCGCCGGCCCGAGGTAGAGGGCGCCCAAGAGCATGCGGTAGTAGTCGAAGCGCAGCTCGTCCGGGTTGGCGAGCGAGACGCAGGTCTGCGCCACCCGCGCGTCGCGCCCGAACCGCAGGCAGCGCCGGTCGTCGTCCTCGACCACGAGGATGTTGCGGTAGGCCGATTTCTCGGTGTGGACCACGCGCTCGGCCCAGGCCGCGCCGCTGCCCAACAGCGCCGCTGCCAGCGCCAGTGCCTCAAGCCGCCGCCGCATGGCCCCGCCCTCCGCGCGCAACCAACAGCCCACCCACGCCGACGATGGCCGAGGTCGCCAGCAGCCCGGCCATGATCTGGTCCAGGTCGAAGATCAGCACCAGGTAGAACGACGTCGCCAGCGTCCCCAGCGTGCTGCCCAGCGTGGAGACGAAGAACACCCAGCCCGCCACGCGGCCGGCCGAGCCCAGGCGGTCCACCAGCAGCCGCACCGCGTAGGGCGACACCGCGCCCGAGACCGTGATGGGCAGGAAAAACAGCGCCACCGAGCCCGCCAGCGCACCGTAGCGGGCGTCCTCCACGCGCGCGGCCACGGCTTCCAGGATGGGCTCCTGCGCCAGCGCGCAGGGCAGCGCCGCGGCCATCGCCAGCAGCACCAGCGCGCTGAGCCGCGCCAGGCTGGGCTCGTGCGCCGAGAGGCTGCCGCCGATGAGGTAGCCCAAGGACAGCGAGAGCATGAACAGCGTGATCACGGCGCCCCAGACGTAGATGCCCGAACCGAAGAAAGGGCTCAGCGCCCGCGCACCCAGCAACTCCAGTGCCATCACGAAACAGCCGGACCAGAAGGCCAGCAGGTACACGCACAACCTCTCAAGTTTCACCGCAGCTCCCACAGCGCACGCGGCGCCCCGGGCCGCACCGCGAGCACCTTAGCAGCCGAGGCTGCCGCAAACCTTGCGCGCCACAGGGTAAGCCACCGTGCGCAGGCCGCGCCCAATCCATTATTCTTAGAAAGCTATGTTTTTTGATTCTCGTGGAGACAACTCGATGAAGAGCATGAAGGCCTGTGTCACGCTGCTGCTGGCGGCGAGCGCGACCGTGGCGGTGGCGCAGGGCGACTGGCCCGCCAAGCCGGTGACGGTGGTGGTGCCCTCCTCGCCCGGCGGCGGTACCGACACCTATGGCCGGCTGCTGGCGCAGGCGCTGACGGAGCAGCTCAAGCAGAGCTTCGTGGTGGACAACAAGCCCGGCGCCAGCGGCGCCATCGGCGCGACCCATGTCGCCAAGGCAGCTGCTGACGGCTACACGCTGCTGGTGGCCTCGAACTCCTCGCTGGGCATCAACCCGGCGCTGTACAAGAGCTTGACCTATGACGTGTTCCGCGACTTCGCGCCGGTGACGCGCGGCGTGATCGCGCCCATGGTCATCGTCGCCAACCCGAGCGCCAACGTGAAGACGCTGCGCGAGCTGGTGGAGCGCGGCAAGCGCGAGCCGGGCGCGCTGTTCTACGGCACGGCCGGCGTGGGCAGCCCGCTGTACATCGGCGTGCGCATGATCGAGGCGTCCACCGGCGCGCAGTTCAACCACATCCCGTACAAGGGCGTGGGCCCGGCCTACCAGGACCTGCTGGGCGGGCGCGTGCAGTTCATGCTGACCGACCTGGCCAGCGTGCGGCAGTACGTGGACTCGGGCAAGGTGCAGGCGCTGGCCATCACCGACAAGAGCCAGCTGCTGCCCAAGGTGCCCACGCTGGCCGAGGCCGGCGTGCCGGGCATCAAGGCCTTCACCGCCTTCTCGGTGATGGTGCCGGCCAAGACGCCGCCGGCGCTGGTCAAGCGCATCGCCGGCGAGATCCAGAAGGCGATGAAGGACCCGGCCCTGGTGCAGAAGCTGGAGCAGCAGGCGCTGATCCCCGTGGCGGACACGCCCGAGCAGTTCGCCGCCTCGCTCAAGGAGGAGCAGCAGAACTGGGGCAGCTTCATCAAGGCCCACAACATCCAGCCGGAGTGAGCCGCATGAGCAGCAATGCCCATCCCGATCTCATCGCCGACCTGGTCGATGCCAACCACATCCTGTTCCACCAGGGCATCGTGGACGCCTTCGGCCACGTCAGCGTGCGCCACGACAAGGACCCCGGCCGCTTCCTGCTGGCGCGCAACATGGCGCCGGCGCAGGTCAGCGCGGCCGACATCGTGGAGTACGCGGTGGACAGCGGCGAGGCGCTGGACCCCGACGCGCCGCGCCCGTACCTGGAGCGCTTCATCCACAGCGAGATCTACAAGGCCCGCCCGGACGTGATGGCGGTGGTGCACAACCACTCGCCGGCCGTGCTGCCCTTCGGCATCGTCAAGGGTGCGCGGCTGCGCCCGGCCTGCCACATGTGCGGCTTCCTGGGCGAGGGGCCGCCGGTGTTCGAGATCCGCGACCACGCCGGCGCCGCCACCGACCTGCTGATCCGCAGCCGCGAGCTGGGCACCGCGCTGGCGCGCTCGCTGGGCCAGGAGCGCGTGGTGCTCATGCGCGGGCACGGCTGCACGGTGGTGGCCAACACGCTGCGGTTGGCGGTGTACCGCGCGGTCTATACCGAGGTGAACGCCAAGCTGCTGCTGCAGGCGCTGCCCCTGGGCGAGGTGCAGTACCTCACGCCGGAAGAGGCCGCCGCCGGCCACACCACGGAGGGCCAGGTGGACCGGCCGTGGAACTTGTGGAAGCAGCAGGCGCGCGAGGCGCGGGCGGGCCGGGACTGAAGCGATGATGGGCGCTGCCGCGCCCTACTCCCCCAGCGCCTCGTCGCGCGCCAGGTTGTCCAGCATCGTCAGCAGCGCGCGGCGCACCGCGGCCACGTCCTCCTGCTGCAGCCCCTGCAGCGCCATGGCGTTGACCTCCTCGGCCAGCGGCACCAGCTGCCGCTTGAGCTTGCGCCCCTTGGGCGTGAGGAACACGTAGACGTTCTTGCGGTTGTCGGCCCGCTGCTCCAGCGTGACGTAGCCCAGCGACTCCATGGCGCGCAGCGCGATGAAGGTGGTGGGCTCGGCCACGCCGGCCTCGATGCTGAGCTCGCGCTTGGTCAGGCCGTCGCGCTCCCACAGGATGCGCAGGTACACCCAGTGGCCCATCTGCACCTCGTGCCGCGCCAGGCGCACGCGCAAGGAGCGGTCGAAGGCGCGCATCGTGTCCTTGATCAGGTGCGCCATGCGGTCGTTGGGCACGGCCTCGTGCCAGTGGCGCAGCACGCGGCGGGCGATCTCTTTTTCACGTTCCTCGGCGACTTTGGAAGCAGGCACGGCAGCGGGCGGAGTAGTGGAATGCCCGATTTTCGCAGCCGCGCACTGGAAACCCCCGTGCCAAGTCGTGCGCCGGAGCCCGGCCAGAGGCTCGCACAGCCTGCGCCGCTGGATGAGCGCTCAACGGTGACGCCGCCCCGCATGCGGTGAAAACCCCCGCGTTTACCCCGATTCCGGACGGTTATCGCGCCTTGCGTTTTGTCATCTTACCGACCAGGCATTGCCTGCCTAGAGTCGCGGCCTCGTGACGCAGATCAACCAGCCGGCGCACCGCGGTGTGCTTGCGCTGGGGCACTGCCGCGCCAGGGTTCGTCCGCGGCCCTGTCCCACCCCATATCAAGAAGACACCCATGAAGAAGACCCTTGCCCTGCTGGCCGGCACCACGCTGGCCACGCTGTCCCTGTTCGGCGCCGGTGCGGCGCACGCGCAGGAGTTCCCGACCAGGCCCGTGCGCATCCTTACGCCCTTCCCGGCCGGTGCGGGCCCCGAAACCGTGCTGCGCCTGGTGGCCGAGAGGCTGCAGAAGAAGTGGGGCAAGCCGGTGATCGTCGAGAACAAGCCCGGCGCCAACGGCTTCATCGCCATCGACGCCTTCAAGCGCGGCGCCACCGACGGCCACGACCTGATCCAGCTCGACAACGTCCACCTGGCCGCCTACCCGCACCTGTTCAAGAAGCTGCCCTACGACGCGGCCAAGGACTTCGACGTTGCCGCGCCGCTGTTCCGCAACTACTTCTTCGTCGGCGTGGGCGCCCACAGCAAGTACAAGGCGGTGGGCGACATCGTGGCCGACGCCAAGGCACGTCCGGGTGCGCTCAACTACGGCTCCTGGTCGGTGGGCAATCCGGTGCACCTGGGGTCGGCGCTGCTGGAGTCGATGACCACCACGCAGATGCAGCACGTGGTCTACAAGGAAACCTCGCAGCTCTACACCGCGGTGGCCACGGGCGAGCTCGACTGGTCGCTGGGCTCGCTGGCCACGGCCGGCCCGCTGCAGCGCTCGGGCAAGATCAAGTTCATCGCCGTGACCGGGCCGAAGCGCCACCCGGCCTTCCCCGACGTGCCCACGGTGGCCGAGTCCGGCGGCCCGGCGGGCTACGAGGTCACGGGCTGGACCGTGATCGCCGCGCCCAAGGGCCTGCCCAAGCCGGTAGCGGACAAGATCCAGAAGGACGTCAACGAGGCGCTGGCCGACCCGGAGATCAAGCAACGCTACGCCACCTTCGGCTACGAGCCCTTTCCCGCCACGCGCGAGCAGTTCAACGCCTTCGTCGCCGCCGAGTCGGCCAAGTACGCCGACGTGATCAAGCGCGCGAAGGTGGCGCTGGACTGAGGCCACCGGCCGTTCCCGCCGGGGCCGGCGGAACAAGCGTGTTTCCCCCCCCCCGGCGGTCTCATTCCAGTTCTCGATCGAAGCTGAAATATTTCCTCGTCATGCCCGCGAAGGCGGGCATCCACGCTGACCGGGATGCCGCCCGGAGGCCGTGGACACCCGCCTTCGCGGGTGTGACGCAGTTCTTGGAGTCCGTGTCAAGAACTGGACATCAACCCACCACCTCCAGTCCGCCGAAGTGATGCGCCGCGCGGCTGAGGTGCGCGATGAAGTGCCGCACCGCCGGCACCAGGGTGCTCTCGGGCCGCGTCATGGCCGCCATTTCGGCCCGCAGAGGCCCTTCCTGGACCGGCACCGTCCGCATGTAGGCCGCGGCCGTCGGGTGCGCGGCGATCTGCCGGGGCATCAGGCCCACGAAGTCGCCGCCCGAGATCAGCGCCACCAGGCCGAGCGTTGAGTTCACAACCGCGCTCGCCCTGGGCACGGGCAGGCCGTGCTCGGCGAACAGGTGCGTCGCGTAGCCCGCGTCGGCCGAGGTCCCCGTGAAGACCCAGCGCGCATCCGCCAGCTCGGCCAGCGACCGCGCCTTGGCATGCTGCGAGTACTTGCTCGCGACCACCACCATCTGGATCGGCATCAGCGGTTCGATCACCAGCTCGCCCGCGGGCAGCCCCGCCGGCACCGGGCCCACGCACACCTCCACCTCGCCCGCGCGCAGCCGCGTGAGCTGCGCCATGTACAGCTCCTCGTCGATGCGCAGCCGGATGCCGGGATAGCTGGCGCTGAAGGTGCGCAGCGCCTCGGGCACCAGCAGCATCAGCGCCAGTGGCACCGCCGCGACGTGCAGGCTGCCCACCATCTCGCCGCTGAGCTGGCGGATCTGGTCCACCGCCGCGGCCAGCTCGCGCTCCACCGTCCTGGCCCGATCGACCAGCACGCGCCCCTGCGCCGTGGTGGCCACGCCGGTGTTGGAGCGCAGCAGCAGCGGTGCGCCCAGCTCCAGCTCCAGCTCGCGGATGGCCTTGGTCAGCGCGGGCTGCGACACGCCCAGCTTGCGCGCCGCGTTGCGCAGGCTGCCCGTTTCCACGGCCGCCAGCAACGCGCGCAGCGACTGCAGCTTCATTGTTTTCCCCTATTCCTGCTGGTTATCGCGCCTTGCCAATTGTCATCTTACGGAGCCGCCCCTGCGTCCCTAGAGTCGCGGCTTCGCGACGCAGGTCCAGCACCCAGCCCGTCCCGGGGCCCGCCCGCGCGGCCGGCGCATCACGCATTCAAAGAGGAGGTTTTCATGGCAACCATCATTGGCGGCATCGCCGCATCGCACACGCCCACCATCGGCTTCGCCTTCGACCGCGACAAGCGCAACGATCCGGCCTGGCAGCCGGTGTTCGAGGCCTTCGACCCGGTGCGCCAGTGGATCAAGGACCAGCGCCCCGACGTGCTGCTGCTGACCTACAACGACCACATCACCTCCTTCTTCTTCGACCACTACTCCGCCTTCGCGCTGGGCATCGGCCAGGAGTGGCGCGTGGCCGACGAGGGGGGCGGCGCGCGCGACCTGCCGCCCATCGGCGGGCACCCGCGGTTCGCGGCGCACATCGCGCAGTCGCTGGTGTGCGAGGAGTTCGACCTCTCCTGCTTCCAGGACAAGCCGCTGGACCATGGCTGCTTCTCGCCGCTGTCCATGTTGTGCGAGCACAAGCCCGACTGGCCCGCGAAGCTGGTGCCGCTGCAGATGGGCGTGCTGCAGTTCCCCATCCCGACGGCGCGCCGCTTCTACAAGCTCGGCCAGGCATTGCGCCGCGCCATCGAGAGCTACCCCGAGGACCTGCGCGTGGCGGTGGTGGCCACCGGCGGCCTGTCGCATCAGGTGCACGGCGAGCGCGCGGGCTTCAACAACGTGGCGTGGGACCACCGGTTCCTGGACCTGTTCGAGAACGACCCCGAGCAGCTGGCCGACATGACGCACGCCGAGTACGCCGCGCTGGGCGGCATGGAAGGCGCGGAGGTGATCATGTGGCTGACCATGCGCGGCGCGCTGGGCGCGAAGGTGCAGTGCAAGCATCGCAGCTACTACCTGCCCTCGATGACGGGCATCGCCACCGCCATCTTCGAGTGCGCGGCCGGCCCGCTGCCCGACGCCGTGCTGGCACGCCACCGCGAGGCCATGGGCCAGCAGCTCCAGGGGGCAGAGGCACTGCAGGGCACCTACCCGTTCACGATCGAGCGCAGCGTCAAGGCTTACCGCCTGAACCGCTTCCTGCACGACCTCATCGTCCCGGCGCAGCGCGCGCGCTTCCTGCAGGAGCCCGAAGCCGCGTTCGCCGACGCGGGCCTGAGCGACGAGGAGCGCGACATGGTGCGCCGCCGCGACTGGCGCGAGCTGGTCCGGTACGGCGCCTCCTTCTTCGTGCTGGAGAAGCTCGGCGCGGTGGTGGGCGTCTCGAACCTGCACATCTACGCTGCCATGCGTGGCGAGACGCTGGAGCAGTTCCAGGCCACGCGCAACGCGCCGGGCGCGCTGTACTCGGTGGCGGGCAAGGAGGCCGGCGCCTTGAGCTGGGATGCCCAGCCCGCCAAGGCCTGAGGCCCACCGTCCCGGCGAGTGGGCCGTGCCAAGGGCGTGAACCGGATGCCGGGACGGCGCTGGCCCGCCATATGCCATCGTCACGCAGGTCCCACCCGACACCGGAGACACCCGCCATGCCGTCCATCACCGGAACCACCCGCGTCTTCTACATCCTCGGCGACCCGGTGGCGCAGGTGCGCACCCCCGAGGTCTACAACCCGCTGTTCCAGCGCCATGGCATCGACGCCGTGGTCGTGCCGCTGAAGCTGCCGGCCGCGGCGCTGCCGGGCTTCCTGCAGCACGGCATGGCGGCGGAGAACGTCGGCGGGTTCTGGGCCACCATCCCGCACAACGCCGCGCTGGCGGCGCTGCTGAAGCCCGAGGAGCCGGTGGCCGCCGTCGCCGGCGCGGTCAACGCGGTGCGTCGCTGCGACAACGGCCGCCTGGAGGCGGCGCTCTTCGACGGCATCGGCTTCGTCAAGGGGCTGGACCACTTCGGCATCGATGTCCGCAACCGGCGCGTGCTGGTGGTGGGCGCCGGCGGCGGCGCGCACGCGGTGGCGGCGGCCCTGGCGCAGCGCGCGCCGGCACGGCTGGCGGTGTTCAGCCGCTCGGCCGAGCGCGCTCAGGGCCTGGTGCAGCGGCTGCGTTCCCTCACGGGCACCGCCGCCGAGGTGGCCGGCAGCGCCGACCCGGCGGGTTTCAACCTGGTCGTCAACTGCACACCGCTGGGCCTACAGGCCGAGGACCCGCTGCCCTTCGACCCGGCACGCCTGGACCCGCGGGCCGCGGTGGTGGACATCATCATGAGCCGCGACCCCACGCCGCTGCTGCGCGCCTGCCGCGCCCGCGGCCTGCAGGCCGAGCCCGGCTACGAGATGCTGGTGCAGCAGGTGCCGGAGTTCCTGCGCTTCTTCGGCTTCGACGACCTGGCTCAAACGCTGCAGGGCGACCTTGGCGAGCTGCGCGCGCTCCTGCAGCCCGCAAGCGCCAGGTCGTGAGCGCGGCTTCATCTATCCCCTCTGAGCACCGGCTCGCAGCGCACCTCGGTCAGCACCGAGTTGGCGATGAAGCACTCCTCGTGCGCCTCGTGGTGCAGGGCCTGGAATTCCTCCGGGCTGGGCAGCCGCTCGCCGGAGAAGCTCACTTGCGGGCGCAGCGTGACGGTGGACACATAGAGCTTGCCGCGCGCGTTCTTCGCCATCACGCCCTCGGCGCGGTCGGCGTAGCGGTCCACGCGGAACCCCCGCGCCGCGGCCAGGGAGAGGAACCACAGCATGTGGCAGCTCGACAGCGAGGCCACGAAGCTCTCTTCCGGATCGACCGCGGCCGGGTCGGACAGCGGCACCCGCACCACGTGCGGCGAGGACGAGCCCGGCAGCACCACGCCGCCGTCGAACTCGATGAGGTGGCGGCGGCTGTAGCGGTTGTCCAGGAAGTCCTGGTCGCCGCGGCTCCAGTGGACGTGGGCGGTGTAGGTATGCATGGCTCCTCTTTCCGTGGTCTCAACGCGCGGACGGCGCCGGGCCTGCCATGCCGGCCTCGGGCCGCCGGCCATGCCCGGGACTCGGTGTCTCGCGCTGGCCCGGATTCTGGCCGGGCCTCGCCCTCGGTCCTCCACGCCGCCGGCTCGCCGCATGGCGGCGCGTCAATTGCCATCACTGCAAAGCCCTCTTCGAAGTTCCTTCCGCCCGCCATGCCCTTGCCTGCCACCCGGCCCCGCGCCGGCACGAACTCAGGGACGGCCGGTTGTCCTGCGCCACACCCCTGCCGATGCCCGGCCGGGACAGGCCCGGTGCCGATGGCCGGAAGCACCCATCCCGGCCCCGGACTGGGGACCGGCCATGGAGCGATCCATCGGCGTTGAGCCGGCCCTGGCGCCCGAAGCCTGGGGGGCCGGCGCCGACCACACCGGCCTGCCGCCGCTGGCCGAGCGGCTCAAGGCGCTGCGCGTGCTGCAGGCCGTGGTACGCCATGGCAGCGCGGTGCGCGCGGCCGAGGCCATCCACCTGTCGCAGCCGGCGGTGACGCGCGCGGTGCTGGAGCTGGAGCGCGCCTGCCAGACCCCCCTGTTCGTGCGCGGCGCGCGCGGCATGGTGCCCACGCCGGCGGGCGCGCGCGTGGGGCAGCGCGCGGACACGGTGTTCCTGGTCTTGGCCTACGGCGCCTCCGAGGCCCTGACGGCCGCTCCGGGCGAGGCGCTGCGGCCCGTGCAGCCCGAGCGCTTCGCCGCCGCCGTGTCCATCGGCAGCCTCAAGGCGCTGACGGCGGTCGCGGCGCAGGGCAGCGAGGCCCGCGCGGCGCAGGCGCTGGGCGTGACGCAGCCGGCGGTGCACGCCGCGCTGCAGGCGCTGGAGCACCTGCTGGGGCTGCGGCTGTTCTACAAATCGGCGCAGGGGACGCGGCTCACGCCCTCGGGACAGGCGCTGCTGCGGCGCGTGAAGCTGGCGTTCTCGGAGATCCGCGCCATCGAGGGCGACATCGCCGCCTGGCGCGGCGAGATCCGGGGCCGCGTGGTGGTGGGCGTGCTGCCGCTGTCGGTGCCGCTGTTCCTGCCGCGCGCGGTGGAGGCGCTGCTGCAGGCGCATCCCAGCGTGGAGGTGCAGGTGGTGGACGGCACCTACGACAGCCTGCTGCAGCAGCTGCTGGGGGCGGACATCGACGTCATCGCCGGCGCGCTGCGCGCCGAGGCGCCGCCGCCCGAAGTGCGGCAGCAATGCCTGTTCGAGGACGAGTTGGCGGTGGTGGCGCAGCGCGGCCACCCGTGCCTGGCGCTGCCCGCGCCCACGCTGCGCGACCTGCTGCGCTGGGATTGGGTGATTCCGCTGCCCGGCTCGCCGGCCGCGGCGGCGCTGGCACGGGTGTTTGGCGAGCAGGGCCTGCCGCCGCCGCGCGGCCGGCTGCAGGCCGGCAGCCCGACGCTGACGCAGGCCTTCATCCAGCAGACCGGCCGCCTGGCGCTGGCCTCGCGCGGGCAGGCGCTGGCCGAGCGCGAGGGGCCGCTGTGCCTGGTGCCGGTGGCACTGCCGGGCACCCGGCGGCGTATCGGCACGGCGGTGCGCGCCCTGAGCGAGCCCGCGCCGGAGCTGCAGCGCTTCCTGCAGGCCTGCGCGGCGGCGGTGCCGGCGTTCCTGCACGGCGACGCGAAGGCTGCGGAAGCGGACCCCGCCGTGGCGCCGGGCGGGCATCGGCAGGACCGCTAGGGCAACCACGGCCAGCCGCCAGCGCCTGCAGCGCTCTCGATGCGCACACGGTGTTCCTGGCCGGGTCGTTCGCGGGCCGCGCTACCCTGCACTGTCCATGCAGCGCCCGGCCCCTGGACCGGCGCATGCCTTGATGGCGCCGCCATCGGACCGTTTTGGAGGACTCCCGCCATGACCACAGCCTGGTCCCCCGCCAGCTGGCGCCAGCGCCCGGCGCGCCAGCTCCCGGCCTATCCCGACACCGCGGCGCTGGAGGCCGCCGAGCGCCAGCTCGCCGGCAGCCCGCCGCTGATCTTTGCCGGCGAGATCGCCGCGTTGCGCCAGCGCCTGGCGGCCGTGGCGCGCGGCGAGGCCTTCCTGCTGCAGGGCGGCGACTGCGCCGAGAGCTTCGACGAGCTCAGCGAGGCCACGGTGCGCGACACCTTCCGCGTCATCCTGCAGATGGCCGTGGTGCTGACCTACGCCGCCAAGTGCCCGGTGGTGAAGGTCGGGCGCATCGCCGGGCAGTTCGCCAAGCCGCGCTCCTCCGACACCGAGACCCGCGACGGCCTGGCGCTGCCCTCGTACCGCGGCGACATCATCAACGCCGCCGCCTTCTCCGAGGACGCGCGCCGGCCCGACCCGCGGCGGCTGCTGGCGGCCTACAGCCACTCGGCCACCACGCTCAACCTGCTGCGCGCCCTCTCCCACGGCGGCTTCGCCGACCTGCACCAGGTGCACCGCTGGACCGCCGATTTCGTCAAGGCCAGCCCGCAGGGCGAGCGCTTCGAGGAGCTGGCCGACCGCATCACCGACTCGCTGGCCTTCATGGAAGCCTGCGGCTTCGACGCCGCGCTCACGCCGCAGCTGCGCGAGGTGGAGTTCCACACCTCGCACGAGGCGCTGCACCTGCACTACGAGCAAGCACTCGTGCGCCGCGGCGAAAACGGACGCTGGTACGGCGGATCGGCGCACATGCTGTGGCTGGGCGAGCGCACGCGCGACCCGGGCGGCGCGCACGTGGAGTTCCTGCGCGGGCTGGACAACGCCCTGGGCGTGAAGCTGGGCCCGACGGCGCAGCCGGACGACGTGCTGCGGCTGCTCGACGTGCTGGACCCCGACAACGAGCCCGGGCGCATGGTGCTCATCAGCCGCATGGGAGCGGGCGCGGTAGCCGACCGGCTGCCGCCGCTGCTGCGTGCGGTGCGCGGCGCCGGCCGCGCCGTGGTGTGGTGCTGCGACCCCATGCACGGCAACACCGTCAGCGCCTCCACCGGCTTCAAGACGCGCGACTTCACGCGCATCCTGCAGGAGGTGCGCGAGTTCTTCGAGGTGCACGCGCAAGAAGGGACGCACGCCGGTGGCGTGCATTTCGAGATGACGGGACAGGACGTCACCGAGTGCCGCGGCGGGGCGCAGGCGCTCACCGACGAGGGGTTGGCGGCGCGCTACCTCACCGCCTGCGACCCGCGGCTCAACGGCTCGCAGAGCCTGGAGCTGGCCTTCCTGATCGCGCAGATGCTGCGCGCGCGGCGGGCGCCGCCGGCCTGATCTCGTTGCGGGGAAGAACCGCTCCGTTCGCCCTGCCCCATCGGCGGCCAGGGCGAACGGAGCGCTTCAGGAACGCCGGGTCAATGGACCCGGGCCACCGCCACCGGGTCGAGCGCCACCGGATAGGCCAGCTGCACGCGGGCGCTGCGGTCGAGCACGTCGGCGTAGTCGTAGCGCACGCTCACCGCCAGCGTCCCGGTGCGCGGACCGTTGTCCTGCAGCGCCAGCTTGTAGCTGCAGCTCGCTGCCGAAGGCAGCGGCTCGGCCGAGCAGCCGTCGTGCACCATCCGGAAGTGGAAGGGCAGCAGCATCGGCTGGAGGTTGGTGGCGGTTTCCACGCCCTCGTTGCGCAGCGTGAGGACGATCTGCCCGGGGTCCTGGCCGGCGTTCTCCGTGTCAACCACCAGCGACAGGCCCTGGCCCGTGCCCCGGGGCTCCTCGGCCTTCACCGCGGTATCGCCGCTGCTGCTGATGCCCGCACCTGCGCAGGCCGCGAGCACGGCGCCCAGACAGCAACCGAAGGCAATGGTGTGGAACAGACGCTGCATGAATTCCCTCCACTGGAATGAAGACCCACGCATCCGGTGAGCGGGGCCGCCACGGCGGCCCGTCGCCAGGGGTGCATCGAGACTCCATCGTCTCCATCTTTCAGCTCCCGCGCCAGGGACATGTCAAGGGGTTGAACCGGGACTTTTGTCACGGCAGGCGGGGGACAGAAAGCTCATGCAGGGCCGGGACGCTGGGTCAGCGCCCCGGCATGCGCCCGTACAGCTGCGCCATGCGCCGCAGCCGCGCGGCGGTGTCGGGCGGCACCAGCGGCCAGTCGAAGCGCCAGGCCCAGTTGCCCTCGGCCGTGCCCGGACGGTTCATGCGGTGCTCGGTGGGCAGGCCCAGCGCGTCCTGCATCGGGAACAGCGCCAGGTCCGCGACGCTGGCCATGGCGGCGCGGATCAGGTCCCAGTGGATGGCGCGGCCGTCGGTGGCCAGGTATTCGCGCAGGTGGTGGCGCAGTTCCTCGCCGGCGCTGGCCCACCAGCCCGGCGTGGTGTCGTTGTCGTGCGTGCCGGTGTAGACCACCGAGTCCGCGCTGTGCGCATGCGGCAGGAAGCGCGGCTCACCGCCCGCCGCCGGCTCGCCCCAGGCGAACTGCAGCACGCGCATGCCGGGAAAGCCCAGCTGCCGGCGCAGCGCCTCCACGTCGGGCGTGATCACGCCCAGGTCCTCGGCGATCACGGGCAGTTCGCCCAGCGCGCGCGCCGCCGCCTCGAACGGCGCCGCCCCCGGGCCGGGACGCCAGCGGCCGTTGAGCGCGGTCGGCTCCTCGGCCGGGATCTCCCAGTAGCCGGCGAAGCCGCGGAAATGGTCGATGCGCACGATGTCCACCAGCTCCAGCGTGCGGCGCAGCCGCTCGGTCCACCAGGCGTAGCCGGACTCCGCGTGCGCGCTCCAGCGGTAGAGCGGGTTGCCCCATCGCTGGCCTTCGGCGCTGAAGAAGTCCGGCGGCACGCCGGCCACCACGGTCTGGCGGCCCTGGGCGTCGAGCTCGAACAGCTCGGGGTGCGTCCAGACGTCGGCGCTGTGCAGCGCGATGAAGATGGGCATGTCGCCCACGAGGCGCACGCCGCGCTCGCGCGCGTAGCGGTGCAGGGACGCCCACTGGCGGCGGAAGCACCACTGTGCGAACTCCCAGAAGGCGATGCGCTCGCGCAGCGCCTCGCGCGCCGCGCGCAGCGCCGCCTCCTCGCGCCAGGCCAGCGCGGCGGGCCAGCCGGTCCAGTCGCTTTGCGGGTACGCCTCGGCCAGCGCCATGAACAGCGCGTAGTCCGGCAGCCAGTCGGCCTGCGCCGCGCGGAAGGACGCCAGCTCCTCGCGCTCGGCCGGCGTGGCCTGCTCGGCGAAGCGCCGGGCCGCGCTCGCCAGCCGCGACATGCGCCAGGGGATGACGCGCCCGTAATCCACGCGCCGGGCCTCGAAGTCCGCTGGCGCGGCGACTTCCTCGGGCTCCAGCCAGCCGCGGCGCTGCAGCTCGTGCAGGTCGATGAGCAGCACGTTGCCGGCGAAGGCCGAGCTGCTCATGTAGGGCGAGTGGCCCAGCCCCACGTTGCCCAGGGGCAGCATCTGCCACAGCGTCTGCGCGCCAGCGGCCAGCCAGTCCACGAAGTGATAGGCGCCGGCGCCGAAATCGCCCGAGCCGTGCGGGCCGGGCAGCGAGGTGGGATGCAGCACGACACCGCTGCCGCGGGGGAAGCGTTGGGCGAGGGGCATGGGGAGTCTTTGGTTATTGGAGTTGTAGACAGGCAGGCGCCGCAGTGGATGCGGGAAGGCGGGTGCATCCACATCGAGCCCTGCAGCGCAGCCCGCCAGCCCCTACGTCGTCATTCCGGCGAAAGCCGGAATCCAACGCGCGCCGAGGCGTGGCGTGGCCGCCGTCGGCACGCGCCCACGCAGGCCAGGGCGGCATGGCAGCGATCGTGGATCCCGGCTTTCGCCGGGATGACGACGCCTCTTCTTCGGCCTATGCCGCCGCAGGCCTACGACTCACAAGCGAGCCGTGGCCGCAGAGCTGCCGGCACGCCCCGCGTCAACCGCCGCCGGCCTTGCCGGCCGCCAACTTCACCGGCGTCGTGTGCCAGATCTCGCGCGCGTACTCGGCGATGGTGCGGTCCGAGGAGAAGGGCCCCATGCCGGCGACGTTGAGGATCGCCTTGCGCGTCCAGGCCTCGTGGTCGCGGTAGAGCGCATCGACGCGGTCCTGCGTGTCCACGTAGCTGCGGTAGTCGGCCAGCAGCAGGTAATGGTCGCCCCAGTTCACCAGCGTGTCGAAGACCTGGCGGTAGCGGCCGGGCTCCTCGGGGCTGAAGACGCCGTCACGGATCGCGTCCAGCGCGCGCTTGAGCTCCGCGTCGCGCTCGTAGTACTCGCGCGGCTGGTAGCCGTGGGCGCGCAGCGCCTGCACCTCGGCCGTGGTGTGGCCGAAGATGAAGATGTTGTCCTCGCCCACGTTCTGGCGGATCTCGATGTTGGCGCCATCGAGCGTGCCGATGGTCAGCGCGCCGTTGAGCGCGAGCTTCATGTTGCCCGTGCCCGAGGCCTCGGTGCCGGCGGTGGAGATCTGCTCCGAGAGGTCGGCCGCGGGAATCACGACCTCGGCCAGGCTCACCGAGTAGTTGGGCAGGAACACCACCTTGAGCCGTCCGCGCGTGCGCGGGTCGGCATTGATGATGCGCGCCACGTCGTTGGCCAGGTGGATGATCTGCTTGGCCATGTGGTAGGCGCTGGCGGCCTTGCCGGCGAACACCACCACGCGCGGCACCCAGTCGCGCTCGGGCGCGTCCACCATGCGGTGGTAGCGCGTGACCACGTGCAGCAGGTTCAGCAGCTGGCGCTTGTACTCGTGGATGCGCTTGACCTGCACGTCGAACAGCGCATCGGGGTCGAGCTCCAGCTTCAGGTGAGGCAGGTGCGTGGCGATCCACTGCGCCAGGCGCTCCTTGTTGTGGCGCTTGGCCAGCGCGAAGGCCTGCACGAAGGCGGGCTGGTCGGCCATCTTTCGCAGCACCGCGAGCTGGTCGAGCTCGCGCCGCCAGCCGCGGCCGATGCGGCCGTCGAGCAGCGCGGCCAGCCGCGGATTGGCCTGCGACAGCCAGCGCCGCGGCGTGATGCCGTTGGTCTTGTTGTTGAACCGTTGCGGCCACATCTTCGCGAAGTCGGCAAAGATGCTCTGCTGCATCAGGTCCGAGTGCAGCTGCGACACGCCGTTGATGCTGTGGCTGGCCACCACCGCCAGGTAGGCCATGCGCACGCGGCGCTCGCCGGATTCGTCGATCAGCGACATGCGGCGCAGCAGCTCCACGTCGTGGCCGTGCGTCTCCGTCACGCGCTTGAGGAATTCGGCGTTGATGTCGTAGATGATCTGCAGGTGCCGCGGCAGCACGCGCGCGAGCATGGACACCGGCCAGGTCTCCAACGCCTCGTGCATCAGCGTGTGGTTGGTGTAGCTGAAGATGCGCTGCGTCAGGTCCCAGGCCGCGGCCCACGGGATGCCGTGCTCGTCCACCAGCAGCCGCATCAGCTCCGGCACCGCCAGCACCGGGTGCGTGTCGTTGAGGTGAATGCTCACCTTTTCGGGCAGGCGGTTGAAGTCCTTGTGCGAGCGCAGGAAGCGGTGCACCAGGTCCTGCAGGCTGGCGCTGCAGAAGAAGTATTCCTGGCGCAGGCGCAGTTCGCGCCCCGAGAGCGTGCTGTCGTCGGGATAGAGCACGCGCGAGACGTTCTCGCTGTTGTTCTTGCGCTCCACCGCCGCGAAGTAGTTGCCCTGGTTGAAGGCGGAGAGGTTCATCTCCTCCGTGGCCAGCGCGCGCCACAACCGCAGCGTGTTGGTGGCCTGCGTGCCGTAACCCGGGATGATGGTGTCGTAGGCCATGGCCTCGACGTCCTCGGCCGGCACCCAGCGCCGCTGCATGCCCTGCCCTTCGACATGGCCGCCGAAGCACACGCGATAGCGCACCTCGGGCCGCGGGAACTCCCACGGGTTGCCGTGCGAGAGCCAGTAATCGGGCACCTCCACCTGGCGGCCATCGACGATGGTCTGGCGGAACATGCCGTACTCGTAGCGGATGCCGTAGCCGAAGCCCGGCACGCCCAGCGTGGCCATGCTGTCGAGGAAGCACGCGGCCAGCCGGCCCAGGCCGCCGTTGCCCAGCGCCGCATCGGGCTCCAGGTCGGCCAGCGAGTCGAAGTCCACCTCGAAGTCGGCGAGCGCCTGCTTCACCGGCGCCATGATCTCCAGCGCCAGCAGCGCGTTGGTGAAGGTGCGTCCGACGAGGAACTCGGCCGAGAGGTAGTAGGCGCGCTTGACGTCCTGCTGGTACTGCGCGCGCGTGGTGCGCATCCAGCGCTCCACGAGTTGGTCGCGCACGGCCAGGGCAACGGCATGCAGCCAGTCCTCCTTGCGCGCGGCCACCGGGTCCTTGCCGACCGCGTAGATCAGCTTGTTGGCGATGGCGCGCTTGAAGAAGGCAACGTCCCGGTCGGGGTGGTCGTAGGTGAAATCGTCGAGGCTCATCGCCTGATCTCCCGGCTGATCCGTTCTGTGTGGTCCTGAAGAAGAGTCTAGGCGCCGAGCGATCGGTACAAGGCCAGATACTGCTCGGCCGCGTCGTCCCAGCCAAAGTGTTGCGCCATTGCGCGCCGCTGTACCGCTTTCCAATCGGCTTGGCGCGCAAATAGCGCGAACGCGCGTCTAAGTGCACGCCGCATATCCCCCGCATCAAACGCATCGAAGACGAATCCGGTGGACTTTTGCTCGACGAGGTCTTCGAGCGTGCAATCCACCACGGTGTCGGCCAGGCCGCCGACGCGGCGCACCAGCGGCAGGCTGCCGTAGCGCAGGCCGTAGAGTTGGGTGAGGCCGCAAGGTTCGTACAGCGAGGGCACCAGCGTGACATCGCTGCCGGCGAAGATGCGGTGCGCCAGCGCCTCGTCGTAGCCCACGCGGATCGCCACCGCCTCCGGATGCGCCGCCGCCGCCTCGCGCAGTGCGGCCTCGATGCCCGCGTCGCCCGAGCCCAGCGTGACCAGCTGCCCACCGCGCGCCACCAGCTCGGGCAGCAGCGCCACCAGCAGCGGCAGGCCCTTCTGCTCCGCCAGGCGGCTGACCATGCCGAACAGCGGCCCCGGACGCTGCTCCAGGCCCATCTCCTTCTGCAGCGCGGTGCGGCAATGGGCCTTGCCGGCGAGCTTGGCGGCATCAAAGCGCCGGGCGATGAGCGGATCGGCCGCCGGGTTCCACACGCGCTGGTCCACGCCGTTGAGGATGCCCGAGAGGCTGCCGCCGGCGGCGCGCCGGCGCAGCAGCCCCTGCAGCCCGCAGCCCTGCTGCGGCGTCTGGATCTCGTGTGCGTAGGTGGGGCTGACCGTGGTGACGTGGTCGGCGTAGAACAGCCCCGCCTTCATGAACGAGAGCTGGCCGTGGAACTCCAGCCCCTCCACCGCGAAGGCCTGGCCCGGCAGCCCCAGCTCGTGCAGATGCTGCGCCCCGCACAGCCCCTGGTAGGCCAGGTTGTGCACCGTGTAGACCGTACGCACCGGCGGCCGGTGCGGGCTGAAGGCGAGGTACGCGTTGACCAGCGCCGCGTGCCAGTCGTGGCTGTGCACCACGCCCGGCGTCCACCACGGATCCAGCCCCTCGGCCAGCCGCGCCGCGGCGAAGCCCAGCAGCGCGAAGCGGCGGTGGTTGTCGGCATAGGGATGGCCGCGCTCGTCCTGGTAGGGGTTGCCGGGACGCTCGTAGAGCGCCGGCGCCTCCACCACGTAGGCCGGCTGTCCACCCAGCGCCGCCAGGTGCCCGAACAGCAGCCGCGCCGGCTCGCCCCAGGGCGCGTGGAACTCGGCCACCGTGGCGGCGTCGCCCAAGCCCTCGCGCAGCGCCGGGAAGCCCGGCAGCAGGACGCGGACCTCGGCACCGGCGCGCGCCAGGGCGCCGGGCAGCGCGCCGGCGACGTCCGCCAGCCCACCGGTCTTGAGCAGCGGAAAGATCTCGGCGCTGACTTGCAGGATCCGCATCACAGCCGCGCCAGCATTTCACGCGTGACCAGCACCACGCCGCCTTCGCTGCGTTCGAAGCGCTGCGCATCCAGCTCCGGGTCCTCGCCGATGACCATGCCCGCCGGGATCACGCAGGCGCGGTCGATCACCACGCGCTTGAGCACGCAGCCGCGCTCCACCGTCACGCCGGGCAGGATCACCGCCTCGTCCACATGGCAGAAGGAGTGGATGCGCACGTTGGAGAACAGCACCGAGTTGCTCACGTGCGAGCCGCTGACGATGCAACCACCCGACACCATGGTGTTGACCGTCAGGCCATGGTGCCCGTCGCGGTCGGGAATGAACTTGGCCGGCGGGAGCTGGCGCTGGTAGGTCCAGATCGGCCAGTCTTCGTCGTAGAGGTCAAGCTCGGGCGAGATGCTGGCCAGGTCGAGGTTGGCGGCGAAGAAGGCGTCGATGGTGCCCACGTCGCGCCAGTAGGACTGGTTGCTGCCCCGGTTTCGCACGCAACTCATGGAGAAGGGGTGCGCCAGCGCCCGCCCCTCGGCCACCGTGCGCGGGATGATGTCCTTGCCGAAGTCCAGGCTCGACCCGGGCCGGGCCATCTCCTCCTCCAGCAGCCGGTACAGGTAATCGGCGTTGAAGATGTAGATGCCCATGCTCGCCAGCGACACGTCATCGCTCCCAGGCATGGGCGGCGGGTCCTTGGGCTTCTCGACAAAGCTGGTGACGCGCCGCTGATCGTCCACCGCCATCACGCCGAAGGCGCTGGCCTCGCCACGCGGCACCTCGATGCAGCCCACGGTGCAGCCCGCGCCGCTTTCCACGTGGTCCTTGAGCATGATGGAGTAGTCCATCTTGTAGACGTGGTCCCCGGCCAGCACCACGACGTACTCGGGCTTGCCCGAGGCGATGATGTCCAGGTTCTGGTAGACGGCGTCCGCCGTGCCGCGGTACCAGTGTTCCTCGTCGATGCGCTGCTGCGCCGGCAGCAGGTCCAGCATCTCGCTCATCTCGCCGCGCAGAAAACTCCAGCCGCGCTGAAGGTGCCGCAGCAGCGAGTGCGACTTGTACTGCGTGATCACGCCGATGCGGCGGATGCCGGAGTTGATGCAGTTGGACAGCGCGAAGTCGATGATGCGGAACTTACCGCCGAAATAGACCGCGGGCTTGGCCCGCCGGTCCGTGAGCTGCTTCAGGCGCGAGCCTCGGCCGCCCGCCAGCACCAGCGCAATGGTCTTGCGCACGAGTTGGGCCGAATGCATCGGCCGCTCCATGGAAGTTGTCACCTCGGTCCTCTTACTGCGGTTGTTACATCGGTGGGCCTGCCGCCGTCGCGGCGCGGGGCTGGGCTGGACCGACAGGAAGATGCGTTCGCAAGCTTCGTGCCTTGGTTGGGCAAGCCCAATCCCCGGCGGCCGGACTCAGCATGCCTCATTTTGGGGCGCTCCTTGGGCGCCCCGGTTGCTTCAAGCCAACAGCGCCGCGCCCCCATCGCGCTCGGCCACCCACAGGCTGTGCGCGGGCAGCGTGACGTCGTCGCCCAGCACGCTGGACACCGGGTCCAGGTCGCTGCGCAGCACCAGCCGCCAGGCGCCTTCGCCCTCGGGCAGCGTGAAGCGGTGCGGTGTGGAGTCGGGGTTGAACATCAGCAGCAGCTCGCAGCCCGCGCCCCCGTCCGGCAGCCAGGCGGCGAAGGCGCGCTTGTCCACCCGCTCCCAATCGGGCGGCGCCAGCGGGTCGCCCTCGGGATAGAGCCAGCGCACCTCGTCGTCGTGCAGCCAGCGGTCCTGCCGCAGCCGCGCGTGGCGGCGGCGCAGCGCCAGGCAGCGGGCCACGTAGTCCGCCAGGCCGTCTTCGGCGCCGCTCCAGTCCAGCCAGGTCGTCTCGTTGTCCTGGCAATAGGCGTTGTTGTTGCCGCGCTGGGTATGGCCGATCTCGTCGCCGGCCAGCAGCATCGGCGTGCCCAGCGACAGCGCCAGCGTCGCCAGCAGCGCGCGGCGCAGCCGCAGGCGCAGCGCCAGCACGGCCGGGTCGCGGCTCTCGCCTTCCGCGCCGGCGTTGGTGCTCAGGTTGTGCGCATGCCCGTCGCGGTTGTGCTCGCCGTTGGCCTGGTTGTGGCGCTGGCGGTAGCTCACCAGGTCGCGCAGGTTGAAGCCGTCGTGCGCGGTGATGAAGTTCACCCCCGCCAGCGGCCCGCGCCCCGACGGGCCGAACACCCCGTGCGAGCCCGCCAGCGCATGCACGAAGCCGCCGCGCGCCATGCCGCCGGTCAGCCACCAGGCGCGCATCGTGTCGCGGTAGCGGTCGTTCCACTCCTGCCACGGCGCCGGAAAGTGGCCCAGCTGGTAGCCGCCCGGACCGATGTCCCAGGGCTCCGCGATGAGCTTCACCGGCGCCAGCACCGGGTCCTGCGCCACGGCAGCGAAGAAGGCAGCCCGCTGTGAGAAGCCGTGCGCGTCGCGGCCCAGGATGGGCGCGAGGTCGAAGCGAAAACCGTCCACGCCGATGTGCTGCACCCAGTACCGCAGCGCGTCCATCACCAGGCGCAGGACCAGCGGATCGGAAAGGTTCAGGCAGTTGCCGCAGCCGCTCCAGTTTTCGTAGTGGGCCGCGTCGCCGTGGCGCAGGTGGTACGCGCGCCGGTTGGCGATACCGCGCAGGCTCAGCGTGGGGCCGTGCTCGTCGAGCTCGGCGCTGTGGTTGAACACCACGTCCACCAGCACCTCGAAGCCGCGCGCGTGCAGCCCATCGACCATCTCGCGGCATTCGGCCAGCGCGCTCGCGCCGGGCCGCGCGCTGGCGTAGCGCGCTTCGGGCGCGAACCAGGCAACGGGGCTGTAGCCCCAGTAGTTGGACAGGCCCAGCCTCAGCAGCCGGGCTTCGTCGGCGCGGTGCGCCAGCGGCATCAGGCTCAGCGTGGTCACGCCCAGGCGCTGAAGGTGATCGAGCACGGCCGGCTGCACCAGGCCCAGGTAGCTGCCGCGCAACTCGGCCGGCACGGCCGGATGCCGCATCGTTGCACCACGCAGGTGCAATTCGTACAGCACCGTGTCCTCGGCCGGGACGTGCACGTGCGCCTGCGGCGCCAGCGGCGGCGGCTCCGCCACCACGCGCGCCTTGAGCGCGACGGCTGCGTTGTCATGCCCGTCCGGGCGCTGCGCATGCGCCGGGTCATGGCCGAGGAAGAGATCGTCGCCGTCGTAGCGCCCCACCACCTCGCGCGCATAGGGGTCGAGCAGCACTTTCGCCGGGTTGAAGCGGTGCCCGTGCGCCGGGTTCCACGGCCCATGCACGCGCCAGCCGTACACCTGGCCCACGCCGGCGCCGGGCAGGTGCCCGTGCCAGATGCCGTGCGTGCGGCGCGGCAGCGCCAGCCGCCGCAGCTCGGAGCGGCCCTCGGCATCGAAGAGGCACAGCTCCACGCGCGTGGCATCGGGCGCGGCCAGGGCGAAGTTCAGCCCGCCGTCGAGCGCGCTAGCGCCCAGCGGCCAGGGGCGGCCAGGGCCCAGCGCGGCCGGATCGTTCATTCCCCGGGCGCCCACAGCAGCGTCGCCAGCGGCGGGATGTCGATGAGGATGGAGTGCGCGTGGCCGTCGCAGGGCACGGGCTCGGCGTGGCGCAGACCGTTGGCCACGCCGCTGCCGCCGTAGATGGCGAGGTCCGTGTTGATGATCTCGCGCCAGGCGCCGGGCCGCGGCACGCCGATGCGCCAGCCATGGCGCACCGCCGGCGTGAAGTTCGCCACCGCCACCACCACGCCGCCCTCGCCGTCTTCGCAGCCGCTGCGGCGCTGGAACGCGAAGACCGAGTGCTCCTTGTCGTCGTGGCGGATCCACTCGAAGCCATCGGCGTGCACGTCGCGCCGGTGCAGCGCGCCGAAGTGGCGGTACACCGCGTTGAGGTCCCGCACCAGGCGCTGCACGCCGCGGTGCCGCGCCGCGTTGGGCCCTTGCTCCATCAGGTGCCAGTCCAGGCCGGCGTCGAAATTCCATTCACGCTCCTGCGCGAACTCGCCGCCCATGAACAGCAGCTTCTTGCCCGGGTGCGCCCACATCCAACCGTAGCCCGCGCGCAGGTTGGCGAAGCGCTGCCAGTCATCGCCCGGCATCCGGCCAATCAGGGAGTGCTTGCCGTGCACCACCTCGTCGTGCGAGAGCGGGAGCACGTAGTTCTCGTTCCAGGCGTACATGAAGCTGAAGCGCAGCTGGTCGTGGTGCCAGCGCCGGTGCACCGTCTCGCGGCCCAGGTAGCCCAGGGTGTCGTGCATCCAGCCCATGTTCCACTTGTAGTGGAAGCCCAGGCCCTGCAGGCCGTCGCCGCCGGGCGGGCGGCTCACGCCGGGCCAGGCGGTGGATTCCTCGGCAATGGTGACGGCGCCCGGCCGCTCGGTGCCCACCACGAAGTTCATGCGGCGCAGGAAGTCGATGGCCTCCAGATTCTCGCGCCCGCCATGGCGGTTGGGCAGCCACTGCCCTTCGGCGCGGCTGTAGTCGCGGTAGAGCATGGAGGCCACGGCATCCACCCGCAGCCCGTCGATGCCGAAGCGCTCCAGCCAGTACAGCGCGTTGCCGATCAGGAAGTTGCGCACCTCCGCGCGGCCGAAGTTGTAGATGAGCGTGTTCCAGTCCGGGTGGAAGCCTTCGCGCGGGTCGGCGTGCTCGTACAGGTGCGTGCCGTCGAAGTGCGACAGCGCAAAGGCGTCGGTCGGGAAGTGGCCCGGCACCCAGTCCAGGATCACGCCCAGCCCGGCGGCGTGCGCGGCATCGACGAAGAAGGCGAAATCCCGTGGTGTGCCAAAGCGCGAGGTGGGCGCGTACAGACCGGTGGGCTGGTAGCCCCAGGAGCCGTCGAAAGGATGCTCGTGCACCGGCAGCAGCTCCAGGTGCGTGAAGCCCATCTCGCGCGCATACGGCACGAGTTGCGCCGCCAGCTCGCGGTAGCCGAGCCAACGCCCGCCACCCCCGCGGCGCCAGGAACCCAGGTGCACCTCGTAGATGCTCATGGGTGCGTCGAAGGCATTGGCCGCGGCGCGCTCGGCCGCCATGGCCCGCCGCGGCGGCAGCGCCGCCACGCGCGAGGCGGTGCCCGGACGCACTTCGGCGGCGAAGGCGCAGGGGTCGGCGCGCAGGGCCACCTCGCCCTGGGCATCCAGCAGCTCGAACTTGTAGAGCGCGCCGGGGCCCAGCCCGGGGACGAAGATCTCCCACACGCCGGCCTCGCGCCGCAGCCGCATGGCATGGCGCCGGCCGTCCCACTGGTTGAAGTCGCCCACCACCGACACGCGCCGCGCGTTGGGCGCCCAGACGGCGAAGCGCACGCCCTCCACGCCTTCCACCGCCAGCGGGTGTGCGCCCAGCGCCTCGAAGGGCCGCTGGTGCGTGCCCTCGCCCAGCAGCCACAGGTCCAGCTCGCCCAGCAGCGGCGGGAAGCGGTAGGGGTCCTCCAGCTCGGACTGGGCATGGCCCCAGTCCACACGCCAGCGGTAGGCGAAGCGCTCGCGCGGGCCGGCGAGCTCGACCTCGAACAGGTCGCTGCCCTCGATGCGCCGCAGCTCGGCGAGCTCGCGGCCGTTCCCGGCCAGGGCCCACACCCGCCGCGCGCCGGGCAGCAGCGCGCGCAAGGTCCAGGCGCCGTCGATGGGGCCGTGCAGTCCCAGCACGGCAAAGGGGTCGCCATGTTCGGCGCGCATCAGCGCCTGGACGGTGTCGTCATGGAGCATCGGGACGGGTCTCTTCCTACTGCGGGTGCTGCGGACTTCAGGCGGCCACGGGGGCCTTCCGGGAATGTAACTGCCGCTCCCGGCCGGCCTGGCGCCGCGCGCCGCGCCGCCACGTGCCAGGCGTCACGCCTCAGCGATAGAACAGGTACGCCACCCCGATGGCCCCCGCCAGCCCGACCGCATCGGCGATGAGCCCGCAGGCCAGCGCGTGGCGGGTCTTCTTGATGTCCACGCTGCCGAAGTACACGGCCAGCACGTAGAAGGTGGTCTCGGTCGAGCCCTGGATGATCGATGCCAGACGGCCCTGGAAGGAGTCCACGCCGTAGGTCTTGAGCACGTCCACCATCAGCCCGCGCGCGCCGCTGCCCGAGAGCGTCTTCATCAGCCCCACGGGCAGCGCCGGCACGAAATCGGTGTCCAGGCCCAGCGCCGCGACGCCGCGGCCGATGAGGTTGACGAGCGCATCCATCCCGCCTGTGCTGCGGAACACCGAGATCGCCACCAGGATGGCGACCAGGTACGGAATGATCCGCACCGCGACCTCGAAGCCCTCCTTGGCGCCCTCGACGAAAGCCTCGTAGACGTTCAGGCGCCGCCACGCGCCCGCGGCCACGAACAGCACGATCACCGACACCACCGCCATGCTGCCCAGCAGCCCCACCAGCTCCGCCATGCGCGCCGGCGGATACTGGCTCAACCAGGCGTAGAGACCGCCGGTCAACCCGATGAAGCCGGCGAAGAACAGCAGCACCGGCGCGCACAGCAGGTTGATGCGCTGCCACGCCGCCACCGCCACCAGCCCCGCGCTGAAGGAGATGAAGGTGGCGATCAGGGTGGGCAGGAAGATGTCGGCGCCGTTGAAGTGAGTCAGGCCCTGCTCCACGGCGATGGACTGGCGCAGCGCGATGACCGAGGTCGGGATCAGCGTGATGCCCGCGGTGTTGAGCACCAGGAAGGTCACCATGGCGTTGCTGGCCGTGTCCTTGCGCGGGTTGAGCTCCTGCAGCTCGCGCATGGCCTTGAGGCCCAGCGGCGTGGCGGCGTTGTCCAGCCCCAGCATGTTGGCGCTGAGGTTCATGACGATGCTGCCGCCGGCCGGGTGGCCGCGCGGGATCTCGGGAAACAGCCGCGCGAAGAAGGGCGCCAGCGCGCGCGCGAAGAGCTGGATCACGCCGGCCTGCTCGCCGATGCGCATCACGCCCAGCCACAGGCTCATCACGCCCACCAGGCCCAGCGAGATGTCGAAGCCGGTCTTGGCCATGTCGAAGATGCCCGACATGACGCGGCCGAACACGCCCAGGTCGCCCTGCGCCAGCTGCACCAGCGCCGAGGCGAAGCCCAGCAGGATGAAGGCAACCCAGACGTGGTTCAGGATCATCGAGGAGCGGGCGCGGACGGCGGTTGACAAAGGGCGGCGCAGCATAAGCGACGGCCCACGCCCGTCCGCGCGGGCTCACGCCAGTTCTTGATGCCGACTTGAAGAATCCCGTCACACCCGCGGAGGCGGGTGTCCACGAACTCCGGGCAGCCTCCCGGCCAGCGTGGATGCCCGCTCCCCGCCTGCGCGGGGACAGGCTTCGCGGGCATGACGGAATGACTTCACTGGCAATCGCGCACTGGCTCAGCCCGCCGTGCGGTAGACGTTGATGGCGTCGGACAGGCGGCGCGCGCGGTGGTCCAGCGACTGCGCCGCGGCGGCGCTCTGCTCCACCAGCGCGGCGTTGTGCTGCGTGGTGCCGTCCAGGGCGGCAATGGCCTGGTGCACCTGCTCCACGCCCTGGCCCTGCTGCTGCGAGGCCTGCGAGATCTCGGCGACCAGCGCCGTCACCTGGCGCACGCGGTCGATGATCTGCTGGATGGTCTGGCCTGCCTGCTCGACGTGGCGGTTGCCGGCATCGACGCGCTGCACCGACTCCTGGATCAGCGTCTTGATCTCTCGCGCCGCCGTGGCCGAGCGCTGCGCCAGCGCCCGCACCTCGCCCGCCACCACGGCAAAGCCGCGGCCGGCCTCGCCCGCGCGCGCGGCCTCCACCGCGGCGTTGAGCGCCAGGATGTTGGTCTGGAACGCGATGCCATCGATGACGCCGATGATGTCGGCGATGCGCGTGCCGTGGTCTTGGATGTCGTTCATCTGCTCGCGCACCTGGTGCATCACCGAGCCGCCCAGGCTCGCCGCCTCGGACGCCTGCTCCGCCAGCGTGCGCGCCTGGGCCGAGGTGGCGGAGTTCTGTTGCACGGTCTGCGTCATCTGCTCCATGGAGGCGGCGGTCTGCTGCAGGCTGGCCGCGGTCTGCTCGGTGCGGCCGCTGAGGTCGCTGCTGCCGGAGGCGATCTGGCGGCTGGCCACGGCCACGCCGCCGACCTGCTCGGCCACGTCGTCCACCAGCGCGCGCAGGTTCAGCCCGGCCTGGTTGATCGCGCGCATGAGCAGCCCGATCTCGTCCACGCGGTTCATGGCCAGCGCGGGCGCGGCCTCGCCGCTGGCCACCTGGTTGGCGTGGTGGAGCATGGTTTGCACCGGCTTCACCACCTGCCGCCCCAGGAAGAGGCTGCCCAGCGCGACGCCGCCCGCCCAGGCCGCCGCCGTGCCCAGCAGTTGCAGTGGCGAAGCGGCCGACAGCAGCGCCGGCAGGGCCGCCACGGCACCGCCTAAACCCACGCCCAGGGCCACGCGGGCGCGCAGCGGCATGAGTTGGAACAGCGACAGCGGCGCGCGCCAGCCCGACTGCACCACCAGCCCGCGATGGATGCGCCGCCCATTGGCGCGGCCCTCGCGCAGGTCGGCGTACAGCCGCTCGGCCTGCTGCGCCTGCTGCGGGCTGGCCGGCGTGCGCACCGACATGTAGCCCACCACCTGGCCGTTGCGGCGCATGGGGGTGGCATTGGCCAGCACCCAGTAGTGATCGCCGTCCTTGCGGCGGTTCTTCACCACGGCGGCCCACGACAGGCCGTCCTGCAGCGTCTTCCACATGTCGGCAAAGGCCTGCGGCGGCATGTCCGGGTGGCGCACCATGTTGTGCGGCTGGCCTGTCAGCTCCTTGTGGCTGAAGCCGCTGGCCTCGACGAAGGCGGCGTTGGCATAGCGGATGCGGCTGTCCAGGTCGGTGGTGGACATCAGCGTCACGCCTGGCGGGAGCGTGTATTCACGACCGGTGACTGGAAGATGGGTTTTCATGACAGTTCCTGGCGGTCAATACAAAGACGGAAGACCTTGAGCGGCGAATCCCTGCACGGTCGGGAACGCGACAAACACGGCAAAACATGGAACGGCGCCCCGGGATGCCGGGCCGCTCGTGTCGCTTTTGTCGCGCTGCAACGAAACGTAGCAAGACTCGTGACAGGTCCGCGGGCGCGCGAGCCGGGCAGGCGGCTCAGTCCGCGCGGGGCTGCGCGGCGTCCTGGCCCGGCACCTGCACGGGCGTGTCCAAGGTCTCGCGCACGTAGAGCTGGGCCACGGCCACCGCCAGTACCACCGTCAGCGGCGCGGCCAGGACCAGCCCCAGCGGACCGAGCACCAGCCCCAGGGCCACCACCGAGAACAGCACCAGCGCCGGCGGCAGCTCCAGCATCCGCCGCGCCACCAGCGGCGTGATGACGTTGCTTTCGAGCTGCTGCACCACCACGTACACCGCCAGCGCGTACAGCCCCAACTCGGGGCCGAGCGTCAGGGCCAGCAGCAGCCCCGGCAGCGCCGCCGCGATCGGGCCCACGTAGGGCACGAACTCCGCCAGCCCGGCCAGCAGGCCCAGCGCCAGCGGCGCCGGCATCCCGATCAGCCACAGCCCCAGCCCGGTGAGCAACCCCACGGCCACCATGACGGCCAGCTGCCCTACGAGCCACAGCCGCAGCGCCTGCCCGCTGCTGTCGATCACGGCATCCACCTGCGTGCGCGCCGCGCGCGGGAACAGCTTGAGCAGGCCGCGCCGGTACAGGCCCGGATTGCCCGCCAGGTACACGCCGCCGAAGGCCACCAGCAGCAGGCCCACCAGTGCGCCGGACGTGGCGGCCGTGGCATGCGAGAGCTGGGTCAGCAGCGGGCCCAGGTTCGGGCCGGCCTCCTTCATGCCGGCCAGCAGCATCGCCCCGAGCTGGCTGCGCTCGATCACCTGGCGCAGCGCCTCCCAGGCGCGGGGCAGCTGGTCGATGAGCTGCGTGGCCTGGGACGCCACCTCCGCCCCGAACAGCCACAGCACCGCGCCCAGCAGCGCCAGCACCAGCAGCACCGCCAGGCCCAACGCCACGCCGTCCGGTACGCCCAGGCGGCGGGCGATCGGCTCGGCCAGCGCCCGCAGCAGGATCGCCGCCAGCACCGAGGCGAAGCCCAGCAGCAGCACGTCCAGCACCCGCCACAGGAACAGCGCCAGCACCACGAGCGCCAGCAGCACCAGCACGCGCAGCGTGAAGTCGCGCAGGGACGGCGGGCGTTCGGACATCGCAGTGGTACGGCGGGCGGCCGTGACAGTGGCGGTGCGCCGCGCTCAGCAAGATTGCGGCCCGCAACCAGCCGTGCCACAAGATCGCGGTGCCCGTGCGGGCAGCGATGGCCTGCCTATTTCGGCGAGTTCGGCCGGTGCTCCAGGCGCGCCTTGCGGCGGAAGGCCTTGGCGACGATGCGGTGTCCCACCATGTCGCGCCGGATCTGGACGCGGCCCGACTCGACGATGAGCAGCGCCTGCACCCCGTACCGGGCGGCCACCATCTTCAGGGCATGCAGCGCCAGGCTGGCGTCGTCGGCGCGCGGCGCCGGGGACTTGAAGAGGGACAGCGGGCCGGGCGGCCGCAATCCGTTCACCTGCTCCAGGATCTCGACCTCCGTCTCGTCCTTGCCATGGGCCTCGACGGTGCCGACGGCCACATAGTCCGGCGGCGGCTCCTGATCGAGGATCTGGACCTCGGACACGGGCAGGGAGGAGAAGGTGCTGGGCTCGTAGGATGAAAACCGGCCCTCCGAGACGTCCGCGCGGGTCGCGAACGCGAGCGTTGCGAGCGCCACGGTCAGCGCGGTATGCCGGGTGAGCTGGCTGATCATGCGAAACGAAGAAGGATGCAAGCCGGGAAGGCTGCGCGCACCGGTGGTCCAAGGGAGTGCATTCATCGGCAGAACGGCGCGGCAGTTGAGCCCGGCCCGCAACGGGCTTCAGGGGTGCCGCCAAGTCACCCACGGCTCATCCGCCGTGGTGTGGTGTCGCCGCCAGCGGGTCCGCATGGTCGAATCCCGCGCATGTGGCAAGCCGACACGCTGATGAAAGTGGCGCTGGCACTGCTGGTGCTGGTGGTGCTGCTGGGCATCGTCATCTGGTCCATCAAGCGCCACCGCGACCCGGAGCTGTCCCTCGACTGCAACCAGCCGCTGGACCGGGTGCTGCCCTCGGTGAGCGGCCTCACGCATGCCTCGCTGCTCGGGGGCAACGCGGTGGAGTTGCTGGAGAACGGCACCTTCTTCGAGGCGCTGTTCGAGGAGATCGCCGCGGCGCGCTGCTCGCTGCACTTCGAAACCTTCCTGTGGAAGGAAGGCCGCCTGGGCGCGAGGCTGGCCGCGGCGCTGGCCGGGCGCGCCCGGGCCGGCGTGCAGGTGCGCGTGCTGCTGGACGCGCGCGGCTGCAACAAGATGGGCGAGGCCGCCTCGCGCCTGATGACCGAGGCCGGGTGCAGGCTGGTGCGCTATCACGCGCCGCGGCTGCGCAACCTGGGCATGCTCAACCGGCGCGACCACCGCAAGGTATGCGTGGCCGACGGGCGCGTGGCGCTGGTGGGGGGCCACTGCATCGTCGATCACTGGCTCTACGAAGGCATGAAGGGCCGTCCGCCGTTCCACGACCTCGGCGTGCGCCTGCGCGGCCCCGGGGTGCACGCGGTGCAGTCGGCCTTCAGCGAGAACTGGGTGGCCGAGTGCGGCGAGCTGTTCGTGGGCGACGACGTGTTCCCGGCGCTGGAGCCCGCGGGGGACACCACGCTGCACATCGCCCGCGCCAAGCCCGAGCGCGCGGCGCCGGCGGTGAAAATCCTGCACCACCTGGTGCTGTGCGCGGCGCAGCGGCGGCTGTGGATCCAGAACCCCTATTTCCTGCCGCAGGACAAGGCCGTCAAGGCGCTGGCCGCGGCGGTGCGGCGCGACGTGGACGTGCGGGTGATGGTGCCCTCGGCCGACGCGTCGGACATGCCCATCGTGCAGCACGCCGCCCACCACAACTTCTCGCGCCTGCTGGCCGCGGGCGTGCGGGTGTTCGAGTACCCGAGCACGCTGCTGCACCAGAAGGTCATGACCATCGACGGCCTGTGGTGCGCCATCGGGTCGAGCAACTTCGACGACCGCTCCTTCGAGATCAACGACGAGATCACGCTGGGCGTGGCGGACACGGTGCTGGCGCGGCGGCTGGAAGCGATCTTCGAGCGCGACATGCGCGAATGCGCCGAGCTCGACTTGGCGTCTTGGCAGCGGCGCAGCGCCGGGCACAAGCTGCTGGACCGGGCGTGCTACCTCCTGAAAGAACAGCTTTGAACCGCGGAAAGCTGTTTTTTCCCACGGATAATCGAACTAATCAAAGGCACAATTCGGTTCATCAATTTTGCCGTCTTCCGTGCCGATGTCCGCTTCTCCCGACGCCACAAGCACTTACCAGCGCCGCCTGGGTCCGCATCACTTCGCGCACCTGCGCGCCGTGGCGGACGGGCTATCGATCCAGGCCTCGGCGCAGCGCTACCTGGGCGTGGAGCACGGCAACGCGGCGCTGGCGGCGCACCAGGCCGTGGTGCAGCGGCTGCGCTCCATCGCCCGGCGCGCGGGCGATCCGCGCTGGCGCCTGGTAGGGCTGGTGATCCGCGGCATCGAAGGCGACGAGCGCCCTGTCCTGGCCGACTGGGCCGCGGCCAACGGACTGGAGGGCTGGAGCGAGGCGGAATTGCAGGAGCTGTACCGCCAGGCCTTTCCCGCGGAGCGGCGCAGCGCGCGCAACCAGCGGCTGCGCCAGCGCCAGATCGAGGCGCTGCGGGCGCTGGAGCAACTGGCAGCGGAGGCGCCCAAGGCCTCGGACGCGATCGCGGCGTGGTTCGATCCACGCCTGGCGCAGCGGCTGCAATCCCACGGGCTGCTGCTGCTGCAGGACCTGCAGACCGTGGTGGCGCGTGGCGGCTGCTGGTGGCGCGACATCGGGGCCATCGGCGTCACCAAGGCGCGGCGCATCGAGGGCTACCTGCAGCAGCTGTTGCCCGGGGCTTCGGCCGTTTCGGAAGCGTTGCCTTCCCTGGTGTTGGCCGCGGGCGCGCTACAGGCCGTGCCCGGCGTGGATCGCCGCCCGCGCTTCGACCTGGTGGCGGCGCTGCCGTCGGGCCACAACCGCGCGGACTTCGCCGGCACCGCCATCACGGCCGACGACGACGAGCAGGCGATCGAGCAGTGGGTCGCGGCGCGGGCCGGCAGCCAGGCCACCGCCCGGGCGTACCGGCGCGAGGCGCAGCGCCTGCGGCTGTGGGCGGCGGTGGAGCGCGGCCGGTCGCTGTCCGCGCTCTCGGCCGAGGACTGCCTGGCCTACATGACCTTCCTGGAGCACGTGCCCGAGCGCTGGATCTCGCGCCGCCGCGCTGCGCCGCTGGGCGCGGGCTGGGCGCCGTTCGCCGGGCAGCTCACGCTCGCGAGCCGGCGCCAGGCCGTGTCGATCGTGGCCAGTTTCTTCGCCTGGCTGGTCAAGGGCGGCTACCTGGTGCACAACCCCTGGGACCTCGTGAACCGCCGCACCGGTGACGACATGAGCGTGCACGCGCTGGATTCGCGCGCCTTCGAGCCCGCGGTCTGGGCGGCGATGCTGGCCTGGATCGAATCACAACCGTTCTCACATTCGCGCGAGCGGATGCTGTTCCTGCTGCGTTTCACCGAGGCGACGGGGCTGCGGGCGAGCGAGTTGACGGCGGCGCGCCTGTCCGATTTGCGGCCCTTGGGCGGCCGCTGGGCGATGCAGGTGCAGGGCAAGGGCGCGAAGAAGCGCATCGCCGCGGTGCCCACGCAGGCGCTGCGCGCGCTGCAGGTCTACCTGGAGGCCCGTGGTCTGCCGCCGCTGGAGCGCGCCCCCGGTGACGCGCCGCTGGTGGCGAGCCTGACCGAGCCGGGGGTGGGCATCGGCTACCAGTCGCTGTACGAGACGGTTCGCGCGTGGCTGCGGCAGGCGCTGCGGTGGGCGGAGTTGAGCGACGCGCAGCGGCAGACCGCACGCAAGGCTTCGGTGCACTGGCTGCGCCACACCTGCGGGACGCGGGCACTGGAGCGCGGCGCGCCGTTGGAAGTCGTACAGGCGCAGCTGGGCCACGCCGATCCGCGCACCACCATGCGCTATGCCAAGGCGCAGCTGCAACGGCTGCAGGACGGGATGGAGAAGGCGTTCGGAGATTGAGACGGGAGGCTGCCGGCCAACTCATCGGTACTGCCCCACCGCGGCTCCGGCGGCTGCAACGCGCCACGACGGAGCTTGGAAACCTGGTTTCCACGGCTGGGCGCGGCGCCGCGGTGCCGTGGTGCCTGACGTTCCCCACGGCAGCCGGAGCAGGCAGATCGGCTGCCCCGTCGGCCTGTCCCGCACGGGGGCGTGCTGCTTCCCGTGGACTTCCCCAGGCAGGCGGAACGCTCGCCGTGGCGCGGATGGGTTTCCACTGACGAGCCAAACGAGTCACAAACGTTCTCACAGTTGGACTTGCGGAGGGCCTGCGGGCGGCTCGCCGCGTGGGCTGGCTGGGCCGGTGAAAGGCCGAAAACGCTTCCCACCGCCCTTGCCCGCCTTGCTTCCGGCCGGCGCCCGGTCTTCGGCCAACCGGAAACCTGGTTTCCACGCCAACCAGGTAGTTGCTCGCAGCGGGCGGGAGCCCGGGCAATCCCTTTTCATATAGAACTGGGGCCGGTCTGGATGCTTGCACCACGTGCCTGCTCATCCTGGCGGGGCTCCTTCCCTGTCCAGGAAACGTGGTGGTCTGCGAGGTCGAGTGGGCCATGTCACCTCGTCCTCGCGACATCTTTCCAAGGCGCGTCTGGAAACCAAGTTTCCAGGCGCGATGTGCCGCCGGAGGAAGACTGGATGGTGCATTCGCGTGCTGCGTCCAGCGTGTCAAAGCCTCGGAAGCACTAGCCAGGGTCGAACCTGCCGTGCCTGCCGCTCCGGCATTCCCGTGAAGATGCGCAACGGTCAGAAGAACGGTCGCTGTCGCGGCCTCCCACGAGCCGAGCCAGTCCACCTTCGGCTGCGTCATTGCCGTGAAGGCGCACGGCCGTGCGGGAAAACCTACAGCGCCAAGCGCCGCGTGTTCCGTGGCGCAGGCCGTAGAAAAATTGCCGTCATCCCGGCGGAAGCCGGGATCCACGGTCGCCGCTACGTCGCCCTGGCTTGCGCAGGAGCGTACCGGCGCCGGCCGCGCCACGACCCCTGTGCGCATAGATCCCGGTTTTCGCCGGGATGACGACCTGCTGGGCTGGTGGCTGCGCCGCAATCGGCGAGGGGCACCGGTTTGAGGCTTTCCCCGGACAGCGCCACGCCTGCGTGGGGCTGTCAAAACCGGGAGCGCACTGCGTGGGCCGATGGGAGGCGCCGGCATGCCGGCACCTTCTAGCGGGTGATGGCGCCGCAACGCCACGACGAGCCGGGTGCGGCCGGCGACGCAGCAAGCGCCGCTATGGGGACTGCCGCTGGAAACCGGGTTTCCACTTCCCTCCTGCGCGCCGTGCGGCGCGCCCGCAGGACCCGCTCGCATCCGTGCGAACGGGCCCGCCGTGGAAACTAGGTTTCCGACTTGCGCAGCAGCTTCTGCAGCGCCTCGGACAGTTGCGCCAGGAGGGCCTCGTCGGCGACGTGCGCCTCCAGCGTCAGCACGGCGCGGCCGCGGTTGTCGCGCTTCCACACGCCGGCCAGGCGGCCGCCAACGTGGATCTTCTCGGGCGCGCTCTTCTCCGCGACCCGGCCCGCCAGGTGGGCCACGATCTGCCCGGGGCCCGGGCGCCGGCTCATCTGGCGGATGCGCTCGGCCCGGCGCAGCACCGCCTTGCGGTCGAGCTCCAGCGCCTGCGTGATTTCCTCGGCGTGCCGCGGCTGGATGTCCAGCGGCGTGGCGAAGGTGTCCACGATGGCCGAGGGCAGCTGCGCCACCAGCGTCGCCTTGCGCACCCAGGTGTGGCTCACGCCGACGGCCTCGGCCAGCCGGCGCTGCGACGGGAACAGGCCCGCGTCCAGCGCCGCCAGGTACGTGACCCCCTGCTCATAGGCGGAAGGGTCCTCGCGCTCGCGGTTCTCGCGGTCCATGGACAGGAACAGCTCCAGGTCCGGCATCTCGCCTTCCCAGACCACCGCCAGCACGGGCAGGCCGAGTTCCAGGCAGGCGCGGTGGCGACGATGGCCGAACACGATCTCGTAGCGCCCGGCCTCGGAAGCGCGGCGCACCAGGATCGGCTGCGTGTTGCCGCCGGCGAGCTCGATGCTCGACTTCAGCCGCGCGAAGGCCGCGGTGGTGAAGGCCGAGGCGTGGCGGTTGGCCCAGCGCGTGGCGTCCACCAGCTTCGGGTCGAGCTTGAGCGTGGGCAGCGAGCCGTCGAAGGATTTCAGCTTCTCGCGCAGCGTCTGCAGCTCGCCCTGCATGGCCAGCATCTCGCTGCGCGCGGCCAGCATCTGGCCCGGGGCCGTGCGCGGCAGCGGAGGCTTGGCGGTTTCGCTGTGGGCGGCACGGGCTTCGAGGGACGCGGCCAGATCCGCGGTGGTGGCGAGAAGGCGCTTGCCGATGCTGCTCATGTGGCGCTCCTGTGTTCGTGGTTCATGTCTTGAGGCTCAAGGGGTGGAAACCTGGTTTCCACGGCATCACGCGGCGGCGCCGGCATGGGCGCCCGCGCCCGTCGCCGCGCGGCTGCGCCAGGCTTCGATCACCGACTGCTCCACCAGCTCCACCACCCGGTCGTAGGCCTCGGAGGCGCGCTTGTAGGTCTTGGCCGCGCCCTCGTACTTCTGCACGTCGTACACCGTGCCGAACTCGGCCGCCTTGGACGAGGTCACGGTGGTCTTGGGCACCTCCACCGGCAGCAGGTACTCGCCGTAGGTGGCCTGGATCCACTGCCGCACGGCGGGCGCGGCCACGTCGGACTGGTCCACCCGTGACAGCAGCACGTGCAGGAAGTCGAAGGTCTTGCCCCGCTTGGAGGCCAGGTCCAGGTTGCTGCCCAGGTCGGCGAACAGGCTCCAGAACTGCGCGGAGGACGCGAAGTCCAGCGCCGAGGGCGGCACGGGAACCAGGATGCCGTCGGCGGCCATGAAGGCGTTGATGGTGACGTAGGACAGCGAGGGCGGCGTGTCGATGATGATCACGTCGTACTCCTCGCGCACGCCTTCGAGGCTGGCGTTGAGCACGTCCCAGAAGCGCGCCGTCGGGTCGGTCATCTGCATCGCCGGCAAGCTGAACTCGGCCTGGAACAGCAGCGGCGCCGCCGGTACCAGGTCGATGCCCGGCCAGTAGGTCGGCTGGATGGCATAGCGGATGTCGGTGGCCTCGCCGCGGCAGATCGGCACGATGGTCATGTCTTCCTCCACCTCCGTCTCCGGCAGGATGCCGAACAGCGTGGAAAAGGAGCCCTGCGGGTCCACGTCGATGGCGAGCACCCGGTGCCCGCGCATGCTCAGCCCCTGCGCCAGGATCATCGCGGTCGTGGTCTTGGACACCCCACCCTTGAAGTTGCCCACCGCGATGGTCAGGGCCTGTTGCCCCGCCGGGCGCATCGCCATGCGGCGGTACTCGCGCGTCCAGCGCCGCACCTCGTCCAGCGTGAACTCGCGCCGACCGCCCGTGGGCGTGAGCTGCCCGGCCGGCAGGTCGCCCTTGGTGATGCGGTAGGCCACGTGCGCTTTGTCCACGCCGCACAGCGCCGCCACCTGCGTGGCCGTGAAGTTGGGCGGCACCTTGCGCGCCTCGGGCGCCAGCAGCCGCCCGCGGATGCCTTCCACCATGTCCGAGGCTCGGGTGGCCAGGTTCGTGATGCGCGCCATGTCGATCGGCGGCCGGCTCACCGCCGCGGCCGCCGTGGAAACCTGGTTTCCAACCCCTGCCGTCTGTTCGTTCTTCATCTCTTCAATGAGTCAACGGAAATGCGGGCAGTTTATAGAAAACCGTTGACTCGCCAGCCTTTTTAGACGGGCACAGGGAGCATGTTCCCCTTTGGCGACAGCGCGGCGCGAGTGTGAGAGGCGTTGGGACTCGACTCAAACCCGTTTGCGCGTTGTGTGAGAGAGATTGTGATTTCGGCGCCGGACGTGGCGCCGGAACACGTTCACTTTGAACATTTCGCGGCTGCTGCGCCGCCGGAAAACCGCGCCCGGAGCCGCTTTGCGCACACCGAAGCGAGCGAAACCCAAGTCCACTCACAACGCAGACCAGAAAAGCTCACACCAAGCGCAGGTCGAACCCCATGTCCACTCACGATGGAGACCAAAAAAGCTCACATCGAATCCCAAACCCACTCACACATTTTCTAAAAACTCGTTTAGTGACAGTCACTTGCCGAGGCCTCAATGTATTTCAAGGCTTCAATCCGGTTTTCTCAATCAACTCAACAGCCCGTCGGCCGCCAAATGTGAGTTAAAGGGCTCACATCTGTGAGCGGCACGGCTCACAGCCGTGGCATGATGTTGAGATGACCAGCACGAATGCTCCCGACGGCGAAGACGCCGCTTCACCCACTGGCCGAAGCGGTGTAGCGCGCGAGCGGCGTTCGCGCGTGCCGGCGCGCCGCGATGACACGGTGGTGCAAAAGGCCAACGAGTCCATCGCGATCCGACCCAAGAAGGGGCGCCTGACCCTGCTGTCGCGCCGCATCTACAACGCGCTGCTCTATCACGCCCAGTTGCAGGGCGTGGAGGAGCGGCAATACAGCATCCCGCTGGCCACGCTCATCGGCGATGCGCACTTCAATTCGCGCAACGTCGCGCTGCTGAAGGAGCACATCCGGGAGATGCAGACCACGCTCATCGAGTGGAACTCGGTGGGTGCGGGCGAGCAGCGCTGGACCTCCTCGCAGCTGCTGGGCGCGGTGGAGATCGCCGAGCGCGGCCCGGGCTACCCGGTGATCATCAGCTGGAGCTATCCCGACCGCGTGCGCGAGCGGCTGCTCAAGCCCAGCCGCTACACCCGCATCCTGCTGGAGGTCGGCGCGCAGATGCGCTCCTATGCCGCGGCGGTGCTGTTCGAGCTCGGCATGCAGTACCTCACGTCCCCCTCGCGCCTGACCATGCGCGAGGACCTGCACTGGTGGGCCTCCGTGCTCACCGGCCGCAGTGACGTGGAGAAGGTGGACTACCGCTACTTCAAGCGCGACGTGCTGCGCCCGGCCCTGGCCGAGGTGGAAGCGCTACAGCAGGACTTCGTGCTGGAGCTCATCGAGCACAAGGAAGGCCGCCGCGTGGCCGAGCTGCAGTTCCGCGTGCTGCGGCGCAGCCCGCCGCCGCTGGAGGTCGCACAGGCGCGCAACACCTTCGACCTGGAGCTGGTGGAGCGGCTGCGCCAGCTTGGTCTCAAGGAAGAAGACGCCGAGTTGCTCTACACCCGCACCGACGAGGGGCTGCTGCGCGCCACCGTCGAGCACGTGGAGCAGCGGCTGCGCAACACCGCGCTGCCGCCGTTGACTTCATCCGCGGCCTACCTGCGTGACGCGCTCAAGAAGGGTTACGCCGGCGTGGTGCCGCCGCCGGTCGCGATCGCCGAGCCGCCACCCTCGGCGGTGCAGGCTTCGGTGCAGGGCATCCGCGAGGAATGGGAGCGCGCCCAGGCGCGCGACTGCGAAGCCCGCTACGCGGCGCTGCCCGCCGAGGAGCAGGAGCGGCTGCGCCAGGCCTTCCAGGAAGAGGCGCTGCCTGGGCTCATGGCGCCCATCGCGCGCGCCTGGGATCGCGACGGCCCGTCCAGCCGCATCGCCGGCCCGCTGTTCCTGCGCTGGCTGGTGCGGCGCTGGCTCCTGGCCGAGCCCACCGAGAAGGACCTGCTGGAGTTCGCCATCGCGCGCGGCATGCTGCAGCTCGGCTGAGACGCCGCGGGCAAGGCTCCGGCTCGAACAGCAAGCGCCATGGAAACCAAGTTTCCAGCGCCGGGTGGTTTCACGATGCCGCCGACAGCGGCCTCCGCGGGTATGACGCGGGGCCTCCGAGCCGGCCAAGCACTGGCATGACGGCATCGAAACCGGCCTCCCAGCCGGCTTTTTCATGCCTCGGCAACCTCCATTTGCACGGAGGTGAGCGGTTCCCGCCTTCGCAAGTTTCAGTAACAGTCAAGGGGCTAACACGAGGGTAGGGGAACCCCATGTACAGGTTCGAATGGTTCGAGCAGGTCAAGCTCGGGCAAGCGGCGCGCGTGGACGCGGCCACGGCCGCGCGCGTGAGCCCGGTGGTGTGGGGACTGGGCTTCACCAGCTTGCTCACCGACGTCTCCGCCGAGATGGTCAACAGCACGCTGCCGGTGTACCTGGTGCTGCATCTGCACCTGAGCCCGGCGCAGTACGGGCTCATCGACGGTATCTACAACGGCTTTGCCATCGCGCTGCTGAGCCTGCTCGCGGGCTGGCTCGCCGACCGCCACGCGCGGCAGAAGGAGCTGGCACTGGTGGGCTACGGCCTGTCCACGCTGTGCAAGCTGTTCCTGCTGGCCGCCAGCGGCTGGAGCGCGCTGCTGTGGATCGTGGGTCTGGACCGCGCCGGCAAGGGCCTGCGCAGCGCGCCGCGTGACGCGCTCATCTCGCTCAACACCCCGGCCAGCCAGTACGCCGGTGCCTTTGCCGTGCACCGCGCGCTGGACGCCTGCGGCTCGCTGCTGGGGCCGGTGGTGGCCTTCATCCTGCTGGCGCAGCTGCCCGGCGCCTTCGACGCGGTCTGGGTCACGAGCTTCGTGTTCGGGCTGCTGGGCCTGGCGGTGCTGTGGTGCTTCGTGCCGAGGCCGTCGCCGTCGCCGACGGCACCGGCCCGGGCGCCACAGGCCGCCGCGCCGGCCGGGGAGCGCTGGATCACGCGCCGCTTCCTGCTGCTCACCGGCTGCGGTGCGTTGCTGGCGGCGGCCACCATCAGCGACGGCTTCATCTATCTGCTGCTGCAGCAGCGCCACCCGGCGGCCACCGGCTACTTCCCGCTGTTCTACGTCGTCACGGCCGCGGCCTACATGCTGCTGTCCGTCCCGGCCGGCCGCGTGGCGGACCGCTTCGGGCGCGGGCGCATCTTCCTGGGTGGCTATGCCGTGCTCATCGGCCTGTACGCCGTGCTGATGGGCTCGGACGGCCTGGGCGTGGCGGCCGTCATCGGCTGCCTGTGCCTGCTGGGCCTGTTCAACGCCGGCACCGAGGGCGTGTTGATGGCGCTGGCCAGCGCCGAGGTGCCGGCCGCGCGCCGCACCACCGGCCTGGCGCTCATCGCCACCGCCGTCGGCATCGCGAAGCTGCTGTCCTCGGTGCTCTTCGGCGCGCTGTGGCAGCACTGGGGCACGGCCACCGCCGTGTCGGTGTTCATCGCGGCGCTGGGACTGGCGCTGCTGGCGGCCCACCAGGGGCTGCGGAGGATCGGAGCATGACCACCACCACCAACAAGCGCGTACTCGGCTTCTCCGCCCTTTGTGTCGCCGCCGTGGCGGCGCTGGGCGGCTACCTGTTCCATGCCGGCCAGCGCGTGGCGGCCACCGGCTCGGCGGCGCCGGCGCAGACGGCGCCCGCCGCCGCGCTGGCCACGACCGCCACCGGCCGCCTGTTCTTCCGCCATTCCGGCGTCGATGCGCACCACGGCCAGCTCGCCTGGCGCGACGCGGCGGGGCAGGGCGACGCGCACTTCGTGGAGCAGCTCTCCTGCGAGGTGGTGCATGCCTCGGGCGGACGCGGCCTGTGCCTCACGGCCAAGCGCGGCGTCGTCACCACCTACCGCGCCAAGGTCTTCGACGCTGCCACCTTCGCCGTGCGCGCCGAGATCCCGCTGCAGGGCATCCCGAGCCGCACCCGGCTGTCGCGCGACGGGCGCCTGGGTGCCTTCACCGTCTTCACCGCCGGCCACGGCTACGCCAACCTCGACTTCTCCACCCAGACGCTGCTCATCGACACCGCCGACGGCCGCGTGCTGGCCGACCTGGAGCAGTTCGCCGTCACCCGCGACGGCCAGCCCTTCAAGGCCCAGGACTTCAACTTCTGGGGCGTCACCTTCACGCCCGATGCGCGCGGCTTCTACGCCACGCTCTCCAGCGGCGGCCAGCACTACCTGGTGCGCGGCGACATCGCCTCGCGCAGCGCCAGCGTGATCCACGACAACGTCGAGTGCCCCTCGCTGTCGCCCGACGCGCAACGCGTGGCCTACAAGAAGCGCTTCATCGTGGACGGCCGCATCGTGTGGCAGTTCCACGTGCTGGACCTGCGCTCCGGCGTCGAGACACCGCTGGCCGAGAAACGCAACGTGGACGACCAGATCGAGTGGCTGGACGACGCCCACGTGCTCTACGCGCTGCCCGCGCCCGACGGCAGTGCCGCCACCGAGGTGTGGGCCACGCCGGTGGACGGCCGCGGTGAGCCGGTGCTCTACCTGCGCAACGCGTATTCGCCGGCGGTGGAGCGCGGCGTCGAAACCGCCGCCATTTCCGCCTCCACCGCCCGCACCACGCCCTGAAGATTGAACACAACGGCAGCCAAGGCTGCCGTTTCGTACAGCGGAGCTGGCGTTCCGCGGCAGTTCTTGCGCTTCCGCTTGTCGTGGCTGCTGGCGAGACTCCTGTTACTGAATTGACGGGAGACAAGCCATGGCGGCCAACACCAGCCCCACCACCACTCTTCACACCGAGACGCTGTACGTCGGCGCGCGCGACCTGGTGCGCCTCGTGCAGCGCCTGGGCCTGCCGGCCTGCATCGCCGGCGTGGCCGAGCGCATCGGGCGCGACTTCCTGCGCTGGGAGGCGTTCGAGAAGACGCCGCGCGTGGCCAGCCACTCGCGTGACGGCGTGATCGAGCTCATGCCCGTGGCCGATGCCGCGCGCTTCGCCTTCAAGTACGTCAACGGCCACCCGAAGAACACCCGCGAGGGCCTGCCCACCGTGATGGCCTTCGGCGTGCTGGCCGACGTGTCCACCGGCGCGCCGCGGCTGCTGAGCGAACTCACGTTCACCACCGCCATCCGCACCGCCGCCACTTCGGCGCTGGCCGCCCGCGCGCTGGCGCGGCCCGACAGCCGGCGCATGGCGCTCATCGGCAACGGCGCGCAGGCCGAGTTCCAGGCGCTGGCCTTCCGCGACCTGCTGGGCATCCGCGAGCTGCGCCTGTTCGACGTGGACCCCGCCGCCACCGCCAAGCTGGTGGCCAACCTGGAGGGTGAAGGCTTCGACATCACCGTCTGCGCCAGCACGGCCGAGGCGGTGAAGGGTGCCGATGTCGTCACCACCGCCACCGCCGACAAGACCAACGCCACGATCCTCACGCCGGACATGATCGAGCCCGGCATGCACCTCAACGCCGTGGGCGGCGACTGCCCCGGCAAGACGGAGCTGCACCGCGGCGTGCTGGAACGCGCCTCGGTGTTCGTGGAGTTCGAGCCGCAGACGCGCGTGGAGGGCGAGATCCAGCAGCTGCCGGCCGACTTCCCCGTCACCGAGCTGTGGCAGGTGCTGGCCGGCCGCCGGGCCGGGCGCCGCTCGGCCGGCGAGGTCACGCTCTTCGACTCGGTCGGCTTCGCGCTGGAGGACTACTCGGCGCTGTGCTTCGTGCACGACGCCGCGCTGGCCCAGGGCATCGGCCAGCGCATCGACCTGGTGCCGGCGCAGGAGGATCCGAAGGATTTGTTCGGGTTGCTGCGGCAGGAGAAGGTGAAGGCGGTTGTGGCCTGACAGCCGGCTCCGCCTCATCCGAGAGCGCGCCGACGGCGCGCTTTTTTTTCATGGCCGGCTTCACCGCCGGCCCACCCGCTCACCCGATCGCGCTCGCCGACTTCAGCGCCTGGCGCAGCATGAACTTCTGGATCTTGCCGGTGGAGGTCTTGGGCAGCTCGCCGAAGACGATGCGCTTGGGCGCCTTGAAGCGCGCCAGGTGGGCGCGGCAGAACTCGATGAGCTCCTCCTCCGTCACCGCGGAGCCCAACTTCAGCTCCACGAAGGCGCAGGGCACCTCGCCCCACTTCGGATCGGGTTGCGCCACCACCGCCGCCAGCATCACGTCCGGATGGCGGTGCAGCACGTCCTCCACCTCCAGCGAGCTGATGTTCTCGCCGCCGGAGATGATCACGTCCTTGCTGCGGTCGGTGATCTTCACGTAGCCGTCCGGGTGCAGCACCGCCAGGTCGCCGGTGCGGAACCACCCGCCCTCGAAGGCCTCCTGCGTGGCCGCCGGGTTCTTCAGGTAGCCCTTCATCACCGCGTTGCCGCGGAAGCACACCTCGCCCAGCGTCTGCCCGTCCGCGGGCACGGGCTGCATGGTGGCGGTGTCCAGCACCGTCACGGCCTGCTGCAGCGGATAGGGCACGCCCTGGCGCGCGTTGAGCCGCGCGCGCTCGGCCAGCGGCAGCGATTTCCACTCCTCCTGTTGCGCGCACAACGCCGCCGGGCCGTACACCTCGGTCAGGCCGTACACGTGCGTGATGGCGATGCCGATGCGCTCGCAACCCTCGATCACCGCCGCCGGCGGCGCCGCGCCGGCGATCAGGCCCTTGATCTCGTGCCTGATGCCCTCGCGCAGCGCCGCCGGGGCATGGATCAGCAGCCCGTACACGATGGGCGCGCCGCACATGTGCGTGACGTGGTGCTCGCGGATGAGCGGGTAGATCAGCGCCGGATCGACCTTGCGCAGGCACACGCTCGTGCCCGCCACCAGCGCCAGCGTCCACGGGAAGCACCAGCCGTTGCAGTGGAACATCGGCAGCGTCCACAG
>NZ_CALAOH010000204.1 GCF_937926365.1 uncultured Azohydromonas sp.
CACCGCCGAGCGCGCGCGAGGGTTGGCCGCCACCTCGGCCGCCGAGGGCCGGATGCGCTCCACCGCGCACAGCCGCGACGGCACCGGCGGCGCGAACGGCGCGCGCCGGTCCACCTCGGCGCGGCTCTCGCGCGCCATGAAGGTCTTGACGATGCGGTCCTCCAGCGAGTGGAAGCTGATCACCGCCAGCCGCCCGCCCGGGGCCAGCAGCCCCAGCGCCGCGCTCAGGCCCTGCTCCAGCTCCTGGAGCTCGCCGTTGACGTGAATCCGAAGAGCTTGAAAGGTGCGCGTGGCGGGGTCCTGCCCCGGCTCACGGGTCTTGACCGCACCAGCCACGAGGGCGGACAGCTCGGCGGTGCGCTGCAGGGGCTGCCCGCCTGTCCTGCGAGCCACAACCGCCTTTGCAATCGGGACAGCAAACCGTTCTTCGCCATAGTCGCGGATCACCTGTGCTATCTGGCGCTCGTCGGCGCGCGCCAGGAATTCAGCCGCGCTCTCGCCGCGCGTGGGGTCCATGCGCATGTCGAGCGGGCCGTCGAAACGGAAGCTGAAACCGCGTTCGGGCGTGTCGATCTGCGGCGAGGACACGCCGATGTCCAGCAGCACGCCGTCCACGCGCTCCACTCCCAGCGCCGCCAGCACCTCGGCCATGGCGCCGAAGTTGGCGTGGTGGATCGAGAAGCGCGGGTCGGCGATGGCGGCCTCACCCGAGGTGGCCGCGGCCAGCGCCTCGGGATCGCGGTCCAGCGCGATGAGCCGCCCGCGCGGACCCAGCCGCTGCAGCAGCAGGCGGGAGTGACCGCCACGGCCGAAGGTGCCGTCCACGTAAATGCCGTCGGGCGCGCCAAACACGGCGTCCACGGTTTCATGCAGCAGCACCGTCTGGTGTTGCCTGGGAGAAGAAGAACGCATCACGCGACGAAGTCCTGGATCGCAGCCGGCATTTCGGAGCTCATCACCTGTGCCTCGTGCGCCGCCAGACGCGCGCGATCCCACAGCTCCAGACGCGAACCCATGCCAATGAGCATCACGTCACGCACCAGCCCGGCAGCCTCGCGCAGCTCCGGCGCCACCAGCACACGCGAGGCGCCATCCATGTCCACATCCAGCGCGTTGCCCAGGAACACGCGACGCCAGCCGTCGGCCGCCATGGGCAGCTGCAGCAGCTTGTCGCGGAACTGTTCCCACGCCGGGCGTGGAAACATGAAAAGGCAACCCGCCGGACTCTTGGTGAGGGTGAGCTGGCCATTCGACAGGGCCATCAGCGCATCGCGATGACGAGAAGGGACAGTAAGACGCCCCTTTCCGTCCAGCGTCAGCGCCGCAGGACCCTGAAAGACATGACCAGCCACAACACCCCACTTCCAACCACTTTTCTCCACTGTACCGGAGTGGCACACCCGGGTCAACTTTTCCGGCGCAAAAAATTCAATGAAATCAACAAGTTAGCTGCGGAAGTGAATCCGGTTTGAGAGTAAAAAAGTGCTGCAGAAATAAGGACTTGCGCCCCCCACTGAAAGTGAATGCTGAGATGGGTTCATGGTTTTGAGCGCGTTCACGGCACGGGAAATAAATCCCGGCCGAATTTCCCAGCCCTCAGGAACAGGGCTTGCCAACTTCCGGGCTGAATGCCACGCGCAGGAGGATCACCATGACGACCGACGCCCATAGCCGCCAGCAGGAAGCCAAGCGCCTTGAGGGCCAGGCCCAGCAGCCCGAGGAGAAGGTGCCCACCTACCAGGAATTGCTCGACGAGGCGGTGGATGAAACCTTCCCGGCCAGCGACCCGATCTCGCCCAGCGCCGCGATGAACGCCGACAAGAAGATCTCCACCGGCAAGGACAGCGACGACTGGACGCTGCAGCCCGGCGCGTGCCCACCGGGGCAGGACAGCCCGCAGCAGGGTCCGCAGGGCACGGACAAACGCTGAACCCGCAGCGCCGAGCCCAGGCCCGGAAGGCGGCGATTGTCGTCGTCGCGACGGCGCTTTTCAGCGCCAGCGCTCCGCAGGCAGTGTGAAATTGAAACGGTCGCCCGGGTGCAGCACCTGCACCCGGTCCTGCAGCCCCGCCTCGCGCGCCGCGGCCAGGAACTCCTCCAGCGAGGACTTGAACACCGGGTAGTCGTCGTTGTGGATCGGGATGGCCCGCCGCGGCTGGATCAGCCGCAGCGCCTGCACGCCCTGCCGCGCGTCCATGGTCAGCAGGATGCCGAACAGCCGCGTGCCACCCAGGTGCAGCAGCGCCAAGTCGATGTCCGGAAAGCGGCGCGGGATCTCATGCAGCGCGTCGTGGATGAGCGTGTCCCCACTGACGTAGACGCGCCACGCCGGCGCGCCGCCCGGCGCCAGCAGTTCCACCAGGCTGCCCATGGTCTGAGGCAGTGCCGCGTGCAGCACCGGCGGGCCGTGGCGCGCCGGCAGCGCCGTCACGCGCAGCCGCGCCGCGCCCTTTTCCAGCTCGATCGCCTGCCAGGTGGCCAGCGCGTGCAGCGACCTGAACCCCCGCTCAGCCAACTGCCGCACCGCGTGCGGCGTGCTGATGATGGGCAGCAGCTTGTCGAGCTTCTGCTCGGCCACCTGATCGAAATGGTCGCCGTGGTAGTGCGACAGCAGCACCGCGTCCAGCGGCGGCAGCTGCTCGATGCCGAGGGCCGGTTCGGTCAGCCGCGGCGACTTGATGCCGTAGCCCAGATGCGCATGCTCGCCACGGTGCAGAAAGTTGGGATCGGTCAGCAGCGTGAAGGCCCCCAGCCGCAGCACCACGGTGGCCGTGCCGATGAAGTGCACCGAGCCACCGGGCACGCCGCCCTCGCCCGGCGCGGACGCCGCGGCCTCGGCCGCCAGCGGCAGCTTCAGCGTCGGCGGCCCCGTCTGCGGCTCCTGGGCACGCAGCGGCGCGGCGCCAGGCCCCAGGCAGGCCAGCCCCGCAGCCATCAGCAGCCACCGGCGCCGCGGTCCGGCCTCTGGCTTGTCAACGCGCAGTCCCATGGGCACTGCCAGCAAGACCTATTCCCATCCCTGGGTGGGGAACGAGGCTTGCCGACAGTGCCTGACCTTTGACCCTCTTTGATGGACCTTGAGGAGACTTGCCATGAGTGCCGTTCCCCCCAGCAGCGACCAACCCGCCGGCGGTCGCGATGCCGCCGCCGATCCCAGCCGCACGCCCTTGAACCCGGGCGACCAGGCGCCTCCCGGCACGCCCGGCACCGGCGAAGACGTTTGCCCGCGCTGCGGCGGCAGCGGCCGGCTCGGCGCCAGCGCCTGCCCGGACTGCGGCGGCAGCGGCAAGGTCAACGTGGGCATCGGCGGCGCCTGAAGCCGGTGCCACCCTTCGCTCCAGCCCGTACCAGTCCCCGCGATGGCCGCTGATTCCTTCGATTGCGAGGCGGCGGTCGTCGGCGGCGGCCCGGCCGGCCTCACCGGCGCGATCTACCTGGCGCGCTTCAAGCGCAGCGTGACGGTGCTCGATGCCGGCTTCAGCCGCGCCGCGAAGATCCCGCGCAGCCACAACATGCCCGGCTACCCGCAGGGCGTGGTCGGCGCGGAGCTGATCGCAGCCATGCGCGCCCAGGCGCATCTCTACGGCGCGCGGGTGGAGAAAGCCTGCGTGCAGCGGCTGCAGCGCATCGGGGGCGGCTTCGCCGTGCATTTCGACGACGGCCGCGAGCCCCTGCGCTGCCGCAGCGTGCTGCTGGCCACCGGCGTGAGCGACAACGCGCCCGCGATGCCGCAGCTGGCGCAGGCGCTGCGCGACGGCGCGCTGCGCTACTGCCCGGTGTGCGACGGCTTCGAGGTCATCGGCTGCCACGTGGGCGTGCTCACCGACCGCTGCGCCGGCGTGCGCGAGGCGCTGTACCTGCGCCACTTCAGCGACCGCGTCACGCTCTACTTCACCCAGCGCGTGGACCTCACCGAGGAGGACCGCCGGCGCCTGGCCGCCGCCGACGTTGCACTGCAGCCCGCGCCCGTGCGCGCGCTGCACCTGCGCGAGAGCGCCGGCGTGCGCGTCGAGCACGAGGACGGCGCCGACGACTGCGACGCCCTCTACGGCGCGCTGGGCCTGCGCGTGCATTCGCAGCTCGCCACCGCGCTGGGCGCGGCGCACGACGACGACGGCTACCTGCTCACCGACAGCCACCAGCGCACCAGCATCGAAGGCCTGTACGCCGCGGGCGACGTGGCGCAGAGCCTGAACCAGATCACGGTGGCCGCCGGCGGCGCCGCCATCGCCGCCTCGGCCATGCACCGGGCGCTGGGCCTGCCGGGCTGAGGACGGGCACGACCTGGGCACGGCGGTTGCCAAAACCGCTCTGCCAAGCCGTGACAGGCGCGCTGCGCCCAGACGAGCGGCCCAGGCCCCGCTTCGGTCATCGACAAGCGCGGGCCCGACGCTGCCGGACGTTGCCCGCCGTCTCGCCCCGCGCTCCCGCCGCCCGTCCGGCTTGGCCCCTGTACCGTCTGGCCGCTTCCCGCCCGACCAGCCTGTGCCTTCGCGGCGTTCTCCCGCCGCGAAGGCGCAGCCGGCGCGCGGCGGAGCCGTCCTCAACCGAAGCCTTGAACCATCCGGGAACTGCCTTGGAACAGAAATGGCCTGACGTGCTGTGGATCGTTCGCCACGGCCAGAGTGCCGGCAACGTGGCGCGCGACCATGCCGAAGCCGCCGGGCTGCCGCTGATCGACATCGCCGAGCGCGACGTGGACGTGCCGCTGTCGGACCTCGGCCGCCAGCAGGCGCAGGCGCTGGGGGACTGGTTCGGCGCGCTGCCACCCGAGGAGCGGCCCAACGTCGTGCTGTGCTCGCCCTACGTGCGGACGCGCCAGACGGCGCAGTTGGTGCTGGAGGCCGCGGGCATCGAGTGCGAGGACGTGAACTGGGTGGTGGACGAGCGGCTGCGCGAGAAGGAGTTCGGGCTGCTGGACCGCCTCACCCGCCACGGCATCCGGCTCAAGTACCCGGAGCTCAGCGAGCAGCGCCGCCATGTCGGCAAGTTCTACTTCCGCCCGCCCGGCGGCGAGAGCTGGTGCGACGTGATCCTGCGCCTGCGCAGCCTGCTGGAGACGGTGGTGCGCGAGTACCGGCGCGAGCGCGTGCTGATCGTGGCGCACCAGGTGGTGGTCAACTGCCTGCGCTACCTGCTGGAGCGCATGGACGAGGCGCAGATCCTGGAGACGGACCGCCAGGCCGACGTGCCCAACTGCGGCCTCACCAGCTACGCCTTCGACCCCGCGCTGGGCAAGAACGGCCGCCTGGTGCTGCGCCAGCTCAACTTCGTCTCGCCGCTGCGCCAGGCCGGCGCGCCGGTCACGGCCGAGCCCGACGTGCCGGCCGCGCCCAAGTCCTGAACCCGGGCGCGGCGGCCCGGCGCCACCGCTGCCGGGGTCTTACTTGCCGTGCCGTCCGAAGTAAGCCCTGATCCACAACAACCCCAGAAGGAGGCTGCATGGACCTGATTCCCGTTGACGACAACCTGCTGCGCGGCTGGCCCCTGGCCAAGCCCGGGGCGCGCAGCGACAAGGAGGAGCGCGGCCGCACGCTGGTGGTGGGCGGCAGCGCGGAGATCCCGGGCGCGGCGCTGCTGGCGGGCACGGCGGCGCTGCGCGCCGGCGCGGGCAAGCTCACCGTGGCCACGGTGCAGCGCATGGCGCTGGCCATGGCCATGGCGCTGCCCGAGGCGCGCGTGATCGGCCTGCCCGAAACCGCAGGCGGCGGCGTGGACGCCGCCGGCGCGCTGCTGCTCAAGCCGCTGGCCCCGCGCGCCAACGCGCTGCTCTTCGGCCCCGGGCTGCAGGACGAGGCCGCCGCGCCGCTGTTCGTGCAGACCTTGCTGCAGCACTTGCCGCCGGCGGTGCCGCTGCTGCTGGACGCGCTGGGCCTGTGCGCCGCGCCCCACGTGCCGCCGCGCGAGGGCGGGCTGCTGATCACGCCGCACGCGGGCGAGATGGCGCAGCTGTGCGGAGAGAGCAAAGACGAGGTGCAGGCCGATCCCGTGCGCTGCGCGCTGGAGGCCGCGCAGCGCTGGCACGCGGTGGTGGTGCTCAAGGGCTCGACCACGCACGTCGCCGCGCCCGATGGCCGGCTGTGGCGCCACGAGGGCGGCAACCCCGGCCTGGCGACCTCGGGCTCGGGCGACATCCTGGCCGGCCTGATCGCCGGGCTGGCCGCGCGCGGCACGCCGCTGGAGCAGGCCGCGGTGTGGGGCGTGGCGCTGCACGCGCGCGCGGGCGAGCAGCTCGCGGCGCGCATGGGCGGGCTGGGCTTCCTGGCGCGGGAGCTGGCGGCGGAGATTCCGCACTTGATGGATACGGGGACTTGAGGCCCGCCGGACGCGATGCCGGCGAACCCCTGGTGTGTGTTGTGAAGCAGGCCGATGGGCCGGATTCTGTGCGTCCGCAACGCCCTTGCGGGCGCCGCGGCCGTGGCCGCCATTCCTCTGGGCCGTGGATCGCTCGCACGGCTCGATGCCACCTACCCGCCGGCTCCGCGGAGCCACATCATCGCCGGCCTATTTGGTGTTGCTGCGCGTAGAGATTGCCCGTTTCACCCCGCGGGCGTCGCCGCTCGCGGACTCGTCTCTGTTGCTCTGATCCTCACCTCGCGGTGGACAGCCGTTAGCTGCTACGCTGCCCTGTGCAGTCCGGACCTTCCTCCAGTGCCGCCTTGCGGCGTAGTGCACCAGCGGCGGCCTGGCCTGCTTCACAGCCAACATTATCGCCGCCCTCAGACGGAGACCCCTTTCGTGAAAGCCAACACCATCCTCGACACCATCGGCCGCACCCCGCACATCCGCATGCAGCGCCTCTTCGGCGCCGCGGAGGTGTGGATCAAGTCCGAGCGCAGCAACCCCGGCGGTTCCATCAAGGACCGCATCGCGCTGTCCATGGTGGAGGCGGCCGAGGCCTCGGGCCAGCTCAAGCCCGGCGGCACCATCGTCGAGCCCACCTCGGGCAACACCGGCATCGGGCTGGCGATGGTGGCCGCGGTCAAAGGTTACGAACTCATCCTCGTGATGCCCGACAGCATGAGCGTCGAGCGCCGCCGCCTGATGCTGGCCTACGGCGCGAAGTTCGAGCTCACGCCGCGCGAGAAGGGCATGAAGGGCGCCATCGCCCGCGCCCAGGAGCTCATCGCCGCCAAGCCCGGCAGCTGGATGCCGCAGCAGTTCGACAACCCGGCCAACATCGACGTGCACGCGCGCACCACGGCGCAGGAGATCCTGGAGGACTTCCCCGAAGGCCTGGACGTGCTCATCACCGGCGTGGGCACCGGCGGCCACATCAGCGGCTGCGCGCAGGTGCTCAAGCAACGATGGCCGAACCTGAAGGTGTTCGCGGTGGAGCCCAGCGCCTCGCCCGTGATCAGCGGCGGCCAGCCCGCGCCGCACCCGATCCAGGGCATCGGCGCCGGCTTCATCCCGACCAACCTCAAGACCGAGCTGCTCGACGGCGTGATCCAGGTCGAGGCCGAGGCCGCGCGCGAGATGGCGCGCCGCTGCGCGCGCGAGGAAGGCATCCTGGTGGGCATCTCCAGCGGCGCCACGCTCAGCGCCATCGCGCAAAAGCTCCCCGAGCTGGATGCGGGCAGCCGCGTCCTGGGCTTCAACTACGACACCGGCGAGCGCTACCTGTCCATCGAAGGTTTTCTGCCGACCGAGTAAGCCGGCTCGCCCGTTGGCGGCGGCAGCGGCCTGAACACGGCCGCGTCGTCGTAGAAGGCTCCTTCCGCGTTGGCCGCCCACCAGCCGGGCACGCCCAGCACCGGCAGCGGCAGGAAGGGCCGCGGCTGCAGCGCCCGCGGCCCCGGCGCCAGCGCCGCGGCCGAGCCGCCGGGCCAGACATGCGCGGTGATGCCCTTGTAGGGCACGACCAACTGCTCCATCAGCGCGTGGCCGATCAGCCGCAGCCGGATGTCGCCGCCCGGCAGCCAGCGCGCGCGCTGCTCCACCAGCAGCTCGTGCCAGCGGCGCCGGCGCAGCAGCTCCACCGCATCGGGCGGCGCCTCCAGCAGCGCGCCGCTTTCGTCGGCCAGCGTCAGCACGTCGCGCAGCGGGCTGCGCCGCGGCTGCACGCCCTCCTCGGCCAGCACCCGCGCATGCAGCTCGTTGAGCCGGCGCTTCAATGCCGGCTCAACGAGCCACACCAGGCCGTTGAAGAAGTCATGCAGGTGGTCGCGCGTGGGCACGCCCGCGCAACGGAAGATGAAGCTTTCATAAGCCTCCCCTTCGGGCAGCGCGGCCTGGGGCACGAAATGCAGCGTGCCGGCGGCCAGCCGCAGCGGCTGCCGCGCCGCCAGCGCGTCGAGCGCCTGCGCCACCGTGGCCCCGCCCAGCACCGCCGCGCACGCGGCCTCGCCGTGCGCGCGGTAGGGCGCCAGCCAGGGGCGCGTCCAGTCGATGGCCTCGAAGGCCTCGCGCAGCGGCAGCCGCGCCACGGGCAGACGCAGGTGGCGGGGCGAACTCATGCGGGCGAACCGCTCAGGCCAGCTTCCAGCGCAGCACCTCGCCCGCGCACAGCGGCTTGAGCGACGCGTCGCCGAAGGGCACGGTTTCGGGCAGGGTCCAGTCCTCGCGCACCAGGGTCACGGTGCCGCTGTTGCGCGGCAGGCCGTAGAAGTCCGGGCCGTGGAAGCTGGCGAAGCCCTCCAGCTTGTCCAGCGCGCCGGCGGCCTCGAAAGCCTGGGCGTAGAGCTCCAGCGCCGACAGCGCCGTGTAGCAGCCCGCGCAGCCCGTGGCGTGCTCCTTCAGGTGCGAGGCGTGCGGGGCGCTGTCGGTGCCCAGGAAGAATTTCGCATGGCCCGACGTGGCGGCCTGCACCAGCGCCTGGCGGTGCTCCTCGCGCTTGAGCACCGGCAGGCAGTAGTAGTGCGGGCGGATGCCGCCGGTGAAGATGGCGTTGCGGTTGTAGAGCAGGTGGTGCGCGGTGATGGTGGCCGCGGTGTGCGCGTCGGCCTGCGCCACGTACTGCGCGGCCTCGCGCGTGGTGATGTGCTCGAAGACGATCTTCAGCTCGGGGAAGTCGCGCCGCAGCGGGATGAGCACGCGGTCGATGAACACCGCCTCGCGGTCGAAGAGGTCGATGTCGGCGTTCGTGACCTCGCCGTGCACCAGCAGCTTCAGGCCCTCGCGCTGCATGGCCTCCAGCGTCGGGTAGGCGAGCTTGATGTCCGTGACGCCCGCGTCGCTGTTGGTGGTGGCGCCGGCCGGGTAGAGCTTGACGGCCACCACGCCGGCTTCCTTGGCCTGGACGATCTCCTGCGGCGGCAGCCGGTCGGTGAGGTACAGCGTCATCAGCGGCTCGAAGTCCACGCCCGCGGGCACGGCGGCCAGGATGCGCTCGCGGTAGGCCACGGCCTGCGCCGCGGTGGTCACGGGCGGGCGCAGGTTGGGCATGACGATGGCCCGGCCGAACTGGCGTGCCGTGTGCGGCACGACCGATTGCAGCGCCGCGCCGTCGCGCACGTGCAGGTGCCAGTCGTCGGGGCGGGTGAAGGTGAGGGACTGCGGAGCGTTCATGGCGGCGGATTTTCTCACCCGGCCCCGCGATCGCAGGCCGGCCCACCACGGCTGGCCCCGGGTTCCAGGACTTGCATTGCCGTGCACAATTGTTTGCGAAACCCCATGGATTGCTCACGTCGCCATCTCATTCAAGCCCTGGCCGCCACGCCGCTGTGCGCCGCGGCCGGGTTGCGGCCGGCCCATGCCGCGGCGCCCATCCTCATCGGCATCGACGGCGAGTTCAGCCTGCACAACAGCCGCTCGGCGCAGGCGGTGGAGATGGGCGTTCGCATCGCCATCGACGAGATCGAGCGCCGCGGCGGCGTGCTGGGCGGGCGGCGCTTCGAGGTGGTCACGCGCGACCACGGCTCCATCGCGGCGCGCGGCATCAAGAACGTGCGCGAGTTCGCCGCCATGCCCGGGCTGCTGGCCGTGTTCGCCGGGCGCTACAGCCCCGTGGTACTGGAGGAGATAGAGCTCATCCGCGAGACGCGCACGCTGCTGATGGCGCCGTGGTCTTCGGCCGACGCCATCGTGGACAACGGCATGCGGCCCAACTACGTGTTCCGGCTCTCGCTGCGCGACAGCCTGGCCATGCCCAGGCTGCTGCGCGCCTGCGCCGAGCGCGGGTTCTCCGAGGTGGGGCTGCTGCTGACCAACACCGGCTGGGGCCGCAGCAACCGCAAGGCGGCGCAGGCGTACACCGAGCGCAACCGCTCGCCGCGCATCGCCGGCACCGCCTGGTACAACTTCCGCGACACCTCGCTGATCGAGCCCTACCGCCAGCTGCTCGAAGCCGGGGCCCGGGCCATCGTGCTGGTGGCCAACGACGACGAGGCCGCGCTGCTGGTGCGCGAGATGGCGGCGCTGCCCGCCGCGCAGCGCGTGCCCATCCTCAGCCACTGGGGCGTCTCGGGCGGTGACTTCGTGCGCCAGGCCGGCGCCGCGCTGTGGGAAGTGGACTTTCAGGTCATCCAGACCTTCAGCTTCTTCCAGGCCCGACCCGCGGCGTGGCGGCGCTTCGTCGAGGCGGCCCGGCCGCGCTACGGCATCGAGCGCCCGGAGCAGATCGCCGCGCCCGTGGGCGTGGCCCATGCCTACGACCTCATGCACATCCTGGCGCTGGCCGTGGAGCGCGCCGGCAGCACCGAGCGCGCGCAGGTGCGCGACGCGCTGGAACAGCTGCGCGAGCACGACGGCCTGATCAAGCGCTACGCCCCACCCTTCACCCCCGCCCGGCACGAGGCGCTGGACGAGCGCAACCTGCTGCTGGCGCGCTACCGCCCGGACGGCGCCCTGGTGCCCGTGGACGACCAGCCACGCAAGGCCAAGTGAAGGGCCCGTACACGCGTCCCAGCCTGGCCACCCGCATCACCGCCGCGGCGGTGCTCGTGGCGCTGGGCACGGTGCTGCTGCTGGGCATGGGTGCGGCCGTCCTGCTGCACCGCCAGCACGTGCGCGCGCAGGAGGCCATCTCGATGCAGCTGCTGTCGGAGCAGGCGCGGCGCGTGGCCGACCGGCTCGGCGCCGTGCAGGAGCGCCTGCAGCAGGCCGCCGCCAGCAGCCTCATCGCCACGGCGCTGGTGGACAGCTCGGGCAAGGAGCTGTACCTGCTGCCCTACCTGCAGCAGCTGGGCCTGATCGGCCGCACGCCGGTGGCGGTGCTGTTCACCGATTTCGAGGGCCAGCCCATCGCCACCACGCGCGAAGCCGACTTCGACGCCGCGCAACTGCGCTGGCTGGCCCGGGAAGTGGCGCGCGGCGACGCGGCCGTGGCGATCTTCGGCCAGGGCGAGCAGGCCGAGCTGGCTTTCATCACCCTGGTGCGCTACGCGCGCACGGCCTCGCCCGAAGGGGCGCTGGTGGCGCGCACGCGCCTGGCCGACCTGGTGCCCGATGGGCGCTACGAGCTCGTCGCCGGCGCCGCCGCGGACCCGGCGCGCCCGGCCGTGGACATTCCCGCGGCCGACCAGTTCCAGCCCCTGAAGCTGCGGGTGCGCCTGCGGGCCGACGCGGTGCAGGCGCCGCCGCCGCCCGAGGACGGCCTGCCGCTGGTGCTGGGCATGCTGGCGCTGGCGCTGGTGCTGGCGGCGGTGACGGGCCGCTTCTTCGCGCGCCGCCTCACGCGCGACCTGGAAAACCTGGTGGGCTGCGCCGCCACCATGCAGACCGACCGCTGGGCCGACCACAGCGTGCGGCTGCCGCGCGCGCGCACCAGCGAGATCGACATGCTCAACCGGCGCATCAACGCCATGCTCGACGAGCTGGAGCTGGCGCACCGCAGCCAGATCGAGGCCGAGCAGGCGCGCGCGGCGCAGGCGCTGTCGGAGGCGGCCAACCGGCAGAAGTCGGTGTTCATGGCCCGGGTGAGCCACGAGCTGCGCACGCCGCTCAACGCCATCCTGGGCTTCGCCGAGCTGCTGACGCGGCTCACGCCGCTGGAGCCGCGCCAGCGCGAATGGGTGGGCCATGTGTCCAGCGCGGGCCAGCACCTGCTGGCGCTGGTCAACGACCTGCTGGACATCTCGCGCATCGAGAGCGGCACCATGGAGCTGCAGCTGGGCACGGTGGACGTGGCCGAGCTGCTGGGTGCCGCCGCGCGCGACCTGGAGGCGCTGGCGCAGCGCCAGGAGGTCTCGGTGCGGGTGGAGATGCCGCCGGCGCGGGCCCGTTGCGTGCGCGCCGACGCCACGCGGCTGCGCCAGGTGGTGCAGAACCTGCTGTCCAACGCCATCAAGTACAACCGCCCCGGCGGCAAGGTGCGGCTGCGCGCGCAACCGGTGGGCGCCGGCGACGTGGAGCTGGTGGTGGAGGACGACGGCCTGGGCATGGACGAGGCGCAGCTCGCGCAGCTGTTCCAGCCTTTCAACCGCCTGGGGCGCGAGCGCAGCCGCATCGAGGGCACGGGCATCGGGCTGGCGCTGACCAAGAGCCTGGTGGAAGCCATGCACGGCAGCATCGCCGTGCACAGCCAGCCCGGCGCGGGCAGCCGCTTCGCGGTGCGGCTGCCGGGGTACCGGGAAGAGCGGAAAGTAGTGGCGTAGGTGAGGCGGGAGGGGCTGCGAACTTTTGAACACCAGCCGAAAGCCAATTCGGCTCGCCCTCTGCCTCGTCATTCCCGCACAGGCGCAGTGCTGTCCTGAGAAAGTTGGAAACCGGTTCGCATCGCCGGCTGCAATGCAGGCCGCCAGCCCACCCAGCGTCATCCCGGCCTTCGCCGGGATGACGACGTTCTTTCTACGGCCGGCGCCACGGCATGCGCAGGCACCCTGGCAGCCCAGGTTTCCCCAGACAGCACTGCGCCGCGTTCCGTTACCCCACCGCCAGCAGCCGCGGCCGCTCCTGCACCTCCTCCAGCCGCCGCACCGCCGGACGGCCGCTGAGCCACTCGCGCAGCCGCTGCACGTCCAGCACCTGGATCAGCTGCCGGCCCTCGTCGGCCGTGAGCAGCTGCGTCACCAGCGGCGGCAGCATGTCGCCCGTCCAGGGCGCATGCTGGCTCTGCTCGGCCGAGAAGCTCCACACCCCGTGCAGGTCGCTCACCAGCAGGCCCAGCTCGAAGTTGTCGCCGCGCAGCACCACCACCTGGCCGCCGGCCGCCAGGTCCGTGCCCGGCCCCCCCAGCAGCGCGTCCAGGTCGAACACCGACACGTGGCGCAGCACCAGCCCGTCGCGGCGCAGCGCCAGCATGCCCACGCGGTGCATGTTGCCCACCGCCGGCAGCCGGTGCACCTGCGACGCGGGCTGCGCCTCCACCACCTGGTCGGCACGCACCGCGAACAGCTCCTCACCCAGGCAGAAGGTTGCGTACTCGACGCCGCCGCGCGTGTCGGCGCGACGCGTGGCCGGCACCGCCTGCGGACGCCGCCGCGCCGCGCGGCCCTCCTGCACCGGCCCCAGCGGCTGCATCGTCACGGCCAGCACTTGGTCGTCGTAGCCGTCGCACAGCTTGAACTCGCGGTAGCCGGGCGAGGCGCTCACGCCCAGCACGATGTACTGTCCGTCGCGCACCATGATGCGCGCCGCGCCCTGCCCGCGCGGCAGCTTCAGCATTTCCGGCGGCAGGTCCTGCAGCCGCTCCAGCGACGCCAGCTCGGGATCGGTGGTGCACAGGATGCGGCCCTCGCGGTCGATGAAAGCCGCGCGCGAGGCCTCGTCCTGCCCGGCCAGCGCCCCGTGCAGCATGGCTTCGAGCTGCGGCGTGGTGTCGAACACGATGCCGATGCCGCCCAGCACCGGACCCTCGCCGTTCTCGCGGATCGCGGCGTGATAGACCCAGGTCGGCCGGCCTTCGTAGAGCGGGCTCGGCCGCAGCGGCGTGACGTGGTAGCGCTGCTGGTCCGGCAGCGCCATCACCGCCGCCAGCGTGTCGGCCTCGATGCACTGGCCGATCATGCTCGTGCCGCGCCCATCCACCGCGTGGCTGGCGGCGATGATGCGGCCCTGGCGGTCATACACCACCAGCCGCGTGTACACCGTGTAGAGCGCGTTGATGTGCTTGAGCACGCGCGCGGCCTCGTCGGCGGCCAGCCGGTCGTTGCCCGCGGCCAGCGCGGCGGCGAGCTCGGGCGTCAGCGCCCACCAGCGGCAGTCGTTGGCGCGCTCGTAGAGGTTGCGGTCCAGCAGCTCCACCAGCCACTGCGAGGTGAAGCGCGCCGAGCTCAACCGCGCCGCCAGCGCGGTGTCGGCCAGCTCGCGGATGGAGCGCGAGAACAGCGCGTCGCTGCGCGAGCCGTTGTCCGTGATCTGCTCCAGCACCGTGCGCAGCGCGCGCTCGTCGCGGCGCTGCGCCGGGGCCATCACCTGCCCGTTCCACACCACGCGGCGCACGGCATCGGCGGCCACGATGATGTCGTGCAGCGGCGGGCAGAAGCGGGAAGAGTGCGCCAGCAGCCCGTCCACCACCGACTCCTCCAGCCCTTCCAGCACACCCGCCACCGCGGTGTCGAAGGCCAGGTCCAGCGGCACCATGGTCTGCGCCTTCCACCCGGGCGGGCCGGCGTAGCCCTGGTAGCCCTCGGCGGCGAAGGTCTGCACCAGGTACTTGCGCCCGCACCAGATGCGCAGCGTCACCTCCTCGCCCGCGTTCACCGGCACCTTCAGCCCCGCCGGCATCCAGTCGGGCTCGGCGCTGGCGATGATGCGGTCGTCGGCATCGAGCAGGATCAGGTTGGAGCGCCCGTCGCGCACGTGGCGCGAGGCGAAGATGCCGTCCATCTCGGTGGCGAAGGCGAACACCAGGCACAGCACGCCCGCGGGCTGCCCGGTGCGCGGATGCAGCATGCGCTGCGAGTACACCAGCGCCGGCGCGCCGTCTCGCTGCAGCGCCGTGGGCCCGAAGGTCTCCACGTAGCCGTCGGCGTCCAGCGAGCGCGCCACCAGCGCGTCGTCGCAGCGCGCCACGCCCTCGGCGGCGCCGGTGGCCGCCATCACGCGGCCCTCGGTGTCCAGCAGCACGATGGCGTCGTAAACGGTGTACTTGGCACGGTAGGCGCGCAGCCGCTCCGAAGCCTGCGCCGCGTCCATCCCCGTGCCGGCCAGAAAATCGCGCAGCGCCCGGTCCGTGGCCAGGAAGCCGATGTCGGCCGTGCGCTCGAAGAGGTTGCGCACCAGCGCATCGATGGCATGCCGCGCCGGCGTGCCCGCCTCCACCATCAGGTTGCCGACCTTCTGCCGCGCGAAGCTGGCGATCAGGTCGCGCTCCAGCGACTCGAAACCCTCGCGCGTGGCCGCCAGCATCGACAGCAGGCCCTGCGTGCCGTCCGGGCAGGTCATGCGTGCCGTGGCCTCGATCAGCCGCCACATCAGGCTGATGTCGCGCAGCGCGGCTTCGCAAGTCACCACGTCGCGCATGTGCGGCAAGCATTCCTCGATGTTCATGGCGTGATGCCGTTCCTAAATAAACTTACGGCTTGTTTCGCAATGCGCGTGCCACAAATCATCAGGAGCGCGTCCTAGGGACAACCCGCAGAAAAGCACCAGCTTGAGGCGCGTCAAGCACAACCGTGGTGCACCCTTGCCTTCCAGGCGTGCATCCGCGGCGGCACCGGCTTCAAGCGCGGCGAGGGGTGGCGGAAAGTTGCCTCGGCAACGGGCATGGTGGCCCGTGGCCGGCGCGGCGCCAGGACCATGCCTGGCTGATTAGGACCATGCCTAGCTGCCGAGCGTCCCGTCTTGGCGCGATGGCCTGCGGCGCCTGAAATACAGGCCAGCGGCACCCGAATTCCTCTTCTTCCAGGCCGCTGCACCACCACCAAGGAGTCCACCATGTCCATGTCCATCGGTCCCGGCGGCTGCTTCCCGCCCCCCACCACCCCCAACACCGTCAACGGCACCTCGGGCGACGACTTCGTGCACGTCTCCAAGGCCGACGGGCTGCTTGGCCAGCTGGGCCTGTACGAAGTCAACGTCAACGGCCAGACGCAGCTGATGACCAAGCAGCAACTGGAGAACACGCAGTTCAACCTGGGCGCCGGCAACGACGTCATGGTGGTCGACGAGGACGTCAAGGCCGACATCAAGGCCAACGGCGGCAGCGGCGACGACGTGATGATCGGCGGCGGCGGCAACGACAACTTCCAGGGCGGCAGCGGCAATGACGTCATCGCCGGCCGCGGCGGCAACGACAAGATCGACGGCGGGCGCGGCAACGACAAGCTGCTCGGCGGCCGCGGCAATGACGACATCCGCGGCGGCAAGGGCAACGACTACATCGACGGCGGCAGCGGCAACGATAAGCTGCGCGGCGGCGACGGGCGCGACCACATCGATGGCGGCCGTGGCAACGACTACATCGACGGCGGGCGCGGCAACGACCACCTGCACGGCGGCGACGGCCGCGACCACATCGATGGTGGCAGCGGCAACGACCACCTGGACGGTGGACGCGGCAACGACAAGCTGCATGGCGGGCGCGGGCGCGACCACCTCGACGGCGGTCCCGGCCGCGACCATCTCGACGGCGGCCCCGGCCGCGACATCAACCACGGCGGCCCGGGACTGGACCACGTGCGCTTCGACTGGGCCGACCTGTTCAGGCGTTGAGCCCCCACCGGCCCCACCCCGGCCCGCGCCGGGGAAGCGCCCACGCCATGCCCGCGCAAGCGGGCATTGGTTTTTTGCAGGGGTGGCCAGGCAAGGTTGAGCTTTGTTTGCAGAACGAAGCAGGAGGCGAAACGGCTCGGCTCACGAGATGCCACGGCTTGGAAATTTCCCCGCACACCACAGGGCGCCTGCACGGGGATGTTGAGGTAACGGCTCACCTTCCCAAGCGAGCCATCCGCGAAGGCACAACACGCCAGCCAGCTTCAGAGGCCGCTGCCGCGGGCCGCCGGTCCGGCCGGCAGCCCGCGGTGCGCGCTCGGCGCTTCCCCTCAACGGCGGCCCGGCGCGCGCAGCGCTGCCGCTCCCTCCTGAAGGCCAGGATTGTCTGCAACGGCAACGGGCGCCAACCCGTTGACCAGCGCCCGGATGACTTTGGTCGTCCAGTTTGCGCGCGCCGCGCTCAACGTTCGGCCAGGGCCGACAGCGCATCGGCGCGCGGGCGCTGAAGTGTGCACAGGAAACGGGCGCTCGCGTCAAAGGAATCGGCCCCCTGGCTCCAGGCATGAGCCAGTGCGCGCAGCGCCTCGCGCGTGGCGCGCGACAGCGCCCCGCCGATGGGATCGCCCGAGTCGGCCAGCAGCTTCTCGCAGTACAGCAGCCGCGCTTCCGGGCTGCAGGCGATGAGGTCCATCAGTGCCCGCGCGGCCACGTGGAACTGCTCCGCGCTGAGCGCGCACACCGGGTCGGTCTGCGCATGCCAGGCGCACAGGTACTCCAGCGGATCGAGCTGGCGCGTGCGGCCCCAGGCCGCCGCCTCGCCGCCGCCGGGCATGTCCGCGCCCCAGGCGCTGCGCCGGCCGCTGGGCAGCCGCCCGGTGCGCAGCGCATGCACCAGCGCCCGCGCCACCGCGGCCTTGGCCGCGTGGTCGCCGTGCCGGCCGATGAGCCACAGCAACCGGATGAAGGCCGGATAGAGCTCGTCGCCCAGCCCCTGCGCCACGGCGGCGAGCAGCGCGACGCGCTCCTCGTCGCTGGGCAGGTCGATGCAGCCGTCCACCAGCGCCTGCGCGGCGGCGGCCCATTGGGGTTCGGACAGCAGAGCAGCCATGGCGTTCAGCCTCTGGAAGAGTCCACCACGCTCAGGCCGGCCCGCGTCCGCCTACCAGCAGCTCCAGCACGCGGCCCGCATGCGCCTCCACGCTCAGGCCGCGCGCGGCCGGCGCGAGGTCGGCGCTGATGTCCACGTCACCCACCGCGTCATCGAACCAGGCCGCCGGGCCGCGGGCCTCCGTCGCGGGTGCCGCAGCGGCGGCCGGGCGCGGCGACACCGGCCACGCCACGCCCGCCATCCAGGTCGGGATGCCGTTCATGCGGCGCCTCCTTCAGGCGTGGGCCGCGGCTCGGCCAGCGACGCGGCCAGCTCCTCCAGCGCGGTCGGATGGTGCGGCTGCTGCACCGGGTCCAGCCGCGCCGGCTCCGGCGGCTCGCGCCGGCGCACGGTGCGGCCCTCCTCCTCGCGCACGGCGCGGTCGTGGATCTCGGACGGGTCGTTGTCCACGCAATGGTCCCAGCCGGGGTTGACCATGGGATACCACACGCCCACCGGGCGCCATTCGTAGCCCTTGAGCACCCAGCGCGTCGTCACGGTTTCGACGCCCTGCCACGGCGGCGTGCTGGGCCCCGGCACCGGGCCCTGCGCCGGCAGCACCGCGCCGGAACGGTCCGTCTGCGTGTCCTGTACCGGCTCCAGGATCGCGATGGACCTGAAGAAAAAGCCATAGATGGGAGCAACGGGAAAGATCACGGCCGGCCTCCGTTGTTGTTGCCCGGGAATGGGCGGGAATGTCGGGCTAGCGCACCACCAGCCCCTGCGCGGTGAGCTGCACGCGGTCGGCATCGACCTTGAGCAGCTGCTCCAGGTAGTCCTTGCCGGCCGAGCGCATGCGCTGCTCCATGGCGGCATCGGGCTGCTGCTTGAGCCCCAGGTGCATCACGGCGGCGAACATGCCGACGATGGCGAGCTGCTCGTACATCTCCTGGCGCACCGGCAGCGGCGCGTTGGCCTGTGCCGGCTCGGCGGCGAGGATGCTGCGCATCTGCGCCACCAGCGGCGGGAACCACTCGTCGGGCACGTTGGTGTGGTGATAGGCCATGTAGGCCCCGGTGAGGTAGGCCGCGGCCGCCCCGGCCAGGTCGCGCGCGGGCACGCCGAACTTGCGCTCGACACCGTGATGCAGCTGCAGCAGCTGCTCGAAGGTGCGCTGCACGCGTGCGCGCTCCTCGGCCGGGTAGCGCGCCGCCATCGCCGCGGGCACCTGCGCCGCGCGCTCGGGCAGCACGGTGCTCGCGGCGGCGGCCTGGCCCGTCGTC
>NZ_CALAOH010000205.1 GCF_937926365.1 uncultured Azohydromonas sp.
CCGCGCGCGCCGACGAGGCGCTGCGCCGCGTCGGGCTGGAGGCGCATGCCGCTCGGCCCGCGCGCGTGCTCTCCGGCGGGCAGCAGCAGCGCCTGGCGCTGGCGCGGGCCTGGGCGGTGCACCCGGAGGTGCTGTTCCTGGACGAGCCCACGGCCAGCCTGGACCCGGCGGCCAAGCGCGAGGTGGAGGCGCTGGTGCTGGAGTTCGCCGCCGAGGGCATGACGGTGGTGATGAGCACCCACAACCTCGGCCAGGCCAAGCGCATGGCCACGCGCGTGATCTACCTGGAGGACGGCCGCCTGGTGGTGGACCGGCCCGTGGAGAGTTTCTTCAACGACCCGCTGCCGCCCGAGGCGGCGCTATTCCTGAAAGGCGAATTGCCATGGCATTGAGTTCCCGCCGCACCCTGCTGCGCACCTTCCTGGCTGGCGCCACCGTCCTGTGGGCCGCGCTGGGCAGCGCGCAGGCGCAGACCGCGCCGTTCATCGTGATGGCGTCCACGACGTCCACCGAGCAGTCGGGCCTCTTCGGCCACCTGCTGCCGGCCTTCACCAAGGAGACCGGCATCGAGGTGCGCGTGGTGGCGCAGGGCACGGGCCAGGCACTGGACATGGCCCGCCGCGGCGACGCCGACATCGTGTTCGTGCACGACCAGGCGGCCGAGGAGAAGTTCGTGGCCGAGGGCTTCGGCCTCAAGCGCCAGGCCGTCATGTACAACGACTTCGTGCTGGTGGGGCCCAAGGCCGATCCGGCCGGCGTGAAGGGCAAGGACGCGACCGCCGCCATGGGCAAGCTGGCCTCGGCCGGGGCCCCGTTCGTCTCGCGCGGCGACAAGAGCGGCACGCACGCCGCCGAGCTGCGCTTCTGGAAGCAGGCGGGCGTGGACATGGCGGCCAACAAACCCGCGGGCTACAAGGAATGCGGCTGCGGCATGGGCCCGGCGCTCAACATCGCCGCTTCCAGCGGCGCCTACGTGCTGGCGGACCGCGGCACCTGGCTGAGCTTCAAGAACCGCGCTGATCTGACCATCCTGGTCGAGGGCGACAAGAAGCTGTTCAACCAGTACGGCGTGATCGTGGTGAACCCCGCCAAGCATGCGCACGTGAAGGTGAAGGAGGCGCAGCGCTTCGCGGACTGGGTGGTGTCTCCGGCGGGGCAGTCCACCATCGCGGCCTACAAGATCAACGGCGAGCAGCTGTTCTTCCCCAACGCCAACGCGCAGTAAAAACCGGGGCATGAGCGCTGCCCCATCGAACCTGTTCGCCTCGCTGCCCGAGCCTTCGGCGCAGGAGCAGTTCTTGACGCTGCTGGAGCGCGGCGGCGTGCGCATCGAGCGCATCGTCTCGCAGGGCCACACCGCGCCCGCCGAAGGCTGGTTCGACCAGGACGAGCACGAGTGGGTGCTGGTGCTGGAGGGTGCGGGGCGGCTGCTGTTCGAGGACGGGCGCGAGCTGGAGTTGCGCCGGGGCGACCACGTGGACATCCCCGCCCACGTGCGCCACAAGGTGACGTGGACCGACCCGGACCGGCCGACGGTGTGGCTGGCGGTGTTCTACGCCTGAAGCCCGCCCAAGCCGTCGTTTCAAACACTGCATGAGAGGCCACCGTCCCGCTGGCTCGTGATGGCGGTTCTCCCGCCTGGTGCGGCCCCCGTCCTACCGGCCCTTCTTCGGCGTTTTGAAATGCCACCACGGCAGCGCCTTGGTCAGCGACAGCACCTGGCCCGCGTCGGGCGCGGCGTAGCCAGGCAGAGATTGCAGCGCCTCGGGCCACTCGGGGCTCTCCAGCGCCGCGCGCAGCGCGCGCACCGGCGCGCTGTCCAGCGCGTCCTTCAGGCACACGAGGTAGTAGTCCTCCTCGGTCAGCGGCACGAAGTCCAGGCCGAACTCGCGCGCCGCGGCCTCGATGCCCGGGCCCACGTCGGCCTGCCCACTGGCAATGGCCGCCGCCACCGCCAGGTGCGAGTCCTCGGGCCGCGCCAGGTAGCCGCCGATCGATGCCGGGTCCACGCCCGCGGCCTGCAGCAGGTGGTCCATCAGCAACCGTGTGCCCGAGCCGCTCTGGCGGTTGACGAAGCGCAGCCCGGAGCCGGGCAGGTCGGATAGGGACAGCCGCCGGTCCACCAGGCCGCTGCCGCGCAGCATCAGTCCCTGCTGGCGGCGCAGGCAGCCGATCAGCTTGTGAAGGCCCGGCTTGAGCAGCGGCTTGAGCGCGGCGGCGAACACCGGCGAGCCGTCGGGCAGGTGCGGCACGTGGAAGCCCGCCACCGTGCAGCGGCCCTGCGCCAGCGCGCGCAGCGCGTCCACGCTGCCCGCGAAGCGCAGCCCGATGTGCAACTGCCGCTGCAACGCCAGCTCGCGCAGCAGCGGCAGGCCCAGGTCGTGGCTGGCGAAGACCTCCAGCACCAGTTGGCCCCCGTCAAGGGCCTGCGCCAGCACGTGCTCCAGTTCGGCACGCAGCGCCTCGATGTGCGGCGTCATGCGCGTGCGCGCCTGGCGCTCGGCGATGAGCAGCCGCTGCGCGAAAGGCGTCAGCCGCGCCGCCTGGCCCTGCGTCCAGTGCACCAGCGGCTCGCCCAGCACCTGCTCCCAGTGCTTGAGCGAGCCCCACACGTGGCGGTACGACGCGCCCATGGCCGTGGCGGCATGGCGGATGGAGCCGTGTTCCTGCAACTTGTTGAGCAGGTCGAACAAAGGGTTCTCGACTTCGGGCCCGCGCTGGCCGCGGGACTCGAAGCTGTACTGCAGATGGATGCCGCGCGTTTGCATATGGCGCGCGATGGTAGCGGGGGCATCTGTTCCATCGCGGCGCAGCCACAACAGGGGTTTGTGCCCCCTTGGCACGTGGCGCGCTTGTGGGTCTGATCCCGGGCTGCGTTTTCAGATCCGCTTTCCACAACGATGAACATCCGAGTTTTCCCGCCGACCCCCCGACTGCGTCCTTGTGTGTTGGCTTGCGCGGCGGCGCTGGCGTCATTGGGCGCGCTGGCGCAGGAAGGCGCCATGGCCGGGCAGGGCACGACGCAGCAGGTGGTGGTGACGGGCTCGGTGCGCGAGCGCGTCGCGGCCGAGGTGCCCTATGCCATCGGCGTCGTCGGCCGCGAGGAGCTGCGCGCGGCCGGGCCGATGATCAATCTCTCCGAGGCGCTGGCGCGCGTGCCGGGGCTCATCGTCAACAACCGCAACAACTACGCGCAGGACCTGCAGGTCAGCTCGCGCGGCTTCGGTGCGCGCGCCACCTTCGGCGTGCGCGGCCTGCGGCTGTACAGCGACGGCATTCCCGCCACCATGCCCGATGGGCAAGGGCAGGTGTCGCACTTCGACCTTGCCGGCGCCTCGCGCATCGAGGTGCTGCGCGGGCCCTTCTCGGTGCTCTACGGCAACAGCTCCGGTGGCGTGATCGCGGCCTTCAGCTCGCCCGTGCGCGAGCGCCAGGGCGAGGTGGCGCTGGACGTGGGCAGCGACGGGCTGCGCCAGCTGCGCGGCAGCGTGGAGGCGCCGCTGGGCGGCGGCTTCGACCTGCGCCTGAGCGGCTCCACCATGGAGTACGACGGTTTCCGGCCGCAGATGGAAGCCAAGCGCCACACCTTCAACGCGCGGCTGGGCTGGCAGGGCGAGAGCGACCGCGTGGTGGTGCAGGCCGGGTACTTCAGCCAGCCGGCGCTGGACCCGCTGGGGCTCACGCGCGACCAGTTCCAGGCCAACCCCTACCAGACCACACCCGAGGCGCTGCAGTTCAACACCCGAAAGGAAGCTGAGCAGACGCAACTCGGCACCAGCTGGCAACACCGCTTCGGCGAGGGCGCGCTGCGCGAGAGCCAGGTGGCGGCCTACGCCGGCCGGCGCAGCGTGACGCAGTGGCAATCCATCCCTGTGGCGACGCAGACGCCGCCGCGCCACGGCGGTGGGGTGGTGGACTTCGACCGCGACTACCACGGCGTGGACGCCCGGCTGCGCTGGGCCTGGGACGACGTGGACCTGCTCACCGGCGTGGCCCTGGAAACCCAGGCTGACGATCGCCGCGGCTACGAGAACTTCATTGGCACCGGCCCCACACAGCAGTTGGGCGTCACCGGCGCGCAGCGCCGCGACGAGCGCAACCGCGCCACCACGCGCGACGCCTATGCGCAGGCCGACTGGCGCCTGATGCCCGCCCTGACTGCCAGCGCCGGCGTGCGCAGCGGGCGCGTGAAGATGCGCACGCGAGACGCCTACCTGAGCAACGGCGACGACTCGGGCGAGCTCTCGTTCGACTACACCAACCCGGTGCTGGGTCTGCGCTGGCAGGCGCTGCCCTCGCTGCAGCTGCACGCCAGCACGGCGCGCGGCTTCGAGTCGCCCACGCTTACCGAGCTGGCCTACCGGCCCGACGGCTCGCCGGGCTTCAACGCCGGGCTGCAGCCGCAGACCAGCCGCCAGTACGAGATCGGCGCCAAGTGGCGCACGGGCCCATGGTCGCTCGATGCTGCGCTGTTCCGCGCCGATACCAAGAACGAGCTTGGCGTCGCGACCAACAGCGGCGGCCGCGCCAGCTATCAGAACGTCGGCCGCACCCGGCGCGAGGGCCTGGAGCTGTCCACCACCTGGCAGCCGCAGGGTGCATGGCGCACGCAACTGGGCCTGACGTACCTGGATGCCAGCTACCGCGACGGCTTCCTCACCTGCGGCGCGCCGCCGTGCACCACGCCCACGGTGCCCGTGGCTGCGGGCAACCGCATCGCCGGCACCCAGCGCACCAGCGCCTTCGGCGAAATCGCCTGGCGCGATGCGGGCCTGGGCGAGTGGGCGCTGGAGGCGCGGGCGCTGGGTCGTACCGCGGTCAACGACATCAACAGCGAGTTCGCGCCCGGCTTCGTGGTCACCAACCTGCGCTGGATCAAGAGCTGGCCGCTGGCCGGCGGGCGCAAGGTCGAGCTGCTGGCGCGCGTGGACAACCTGGCCGACAAGGTCTACGCCGGCAGCGTGATCGTCAACGACGGCAACCGCCGCTTCTACGAAACCGCCGCGCCGCGCAGCTTCCTGCTGGGCGTGCGGGTGTACGGCGGGCTCTGAGCTCGGCGCCGGCCCCGGCGCGGATCTGACGCAGCGCAAACTTCAAGCGCTCCGGTCCGGGTCGGGCATCCGCCTCCCGCACGCCGTTGCTCCACTCTGGAGCACTTCCCGGGTTGACCCGGAATGGCGGCGGTAACCTGCCGCGCGGCACAGTCAATCCCATGAAAAGACGTCATGTGATGGGCGGGGCGCTGGCGTGGCTGGCCGCGCCGCCGGCGGTGCGGGCGCAAGGAGACAAGGACCCGCTGGGTTCCTCCCAATGGGAGGACATCCGGCGCGAGTTCCTGGGCCAGGCGCCGGTGGTGTTCGACGAGCGCGTGCAGGTGCGCGGCCCGGCCTTCGCCGAGGACCCGATGGCGGTGCCGGTGAGCGTGTCGGCACTGGGGCTGAGCGACGTCAAGCAGATCGCGGTGATCGTGGACCGCAACCCGATCCGCAAGGTGCTGGACTTCCATCCGCAGTTGGCGCTGCCGGCGCTGAGCTTTCGCTTCAAGCTCGAACAGGCCAGCCCCGTGCGCGCCGCGGTGCGCACCGGCGACGGCGTGTGGCACGTGGGCGGCACCTGGGTGGAATCCACCGGCGGCGGCTGCACCGTGCCGGGCGTCACGCGCTCGGACGGCAGCTGGGCCAGCACGCTGGGCCAGGTCAGCGGCGCGCTGTTCGAGAGCCCGCTGGATGCGCAGGCCACGCGGCTGCGGCTGCGCGTGATGCACCCGATGGACACCGGGCTGGTGGCCGGCGTGCCGGCCTTCTACATCAACCGCCTGGCGGTGCTGGACGAGGGCGGGCGCGAGCTGCTGCTGTTCAACGGCCACGAGCCGCTGAGCGAGAACCCGGTGCTGAGCTTCGAGCTGCCCGGCCGGGTGCAGGGGGCGCTGCGCGTGCGCGGCAGCGACAACAACGGCAACCGTTTCGACGCGGCCATCGGCCGCCGCCTGCTGCCATGAAGCACCTTCGTTTCCTGTGCGCCGCCGCCGCGCTGGCGCTGGCCGGCGCCGTGTCCCCGGGCGTGGCCGGCCAGCCCGACCCTTCCCGCCTCGACTACGGCCTGCAGGCCCGCGCGCTGGCGCCGGGAGTGTGGGTGGTGGAGGGCGCCAACGCCGATTTCGAGCCCGCCAACGGTTGCAACATCATCAACACCGGTTTCATCGCCACGGGCGCGGGCGTGCTGGTGATCAACACCGGGCCCTCGCTGAAGTACGGGCAGCAGCTGCGCGTGCTCATCGAGCGCACCGCCGGCGAGCCGGTGAAGCAGGTGATCCACCTGAACCTGCATCCCGACTACTTCCTGGGCAACCAGGCCTTTGCCGACGTGCCGCGCCTGGCCACCCCGGCCACGCGCGCCGGCATGGCGCGCGAGGCCAAGGCCTACGAGGACAACCTCTACCGCCTCTGCGGCGACTGGATGAAGGGCACGCAGGCGCTGCTGCCCGATGGCGACCTGGCGCCGGGCGTGCTGCGCATGGGCGGGCGCGAGTTCGAGCTGCGCGAGTACCAGGGCCACACCGACAGCGACCTGGTGCTGGTGGACCGCCGCAGCGGGGTGGTCTTCGCCGGCGGGCTGGTGTTCGTGCAGCGCATTCCCACCACGCCGCACGCGCAGTTGCCGCAGTGGCAGCAGAGCCTGCGTGCGCTGCAGGCCGCGTTGCCGGCGCAACCAGCCACGCACGGCCTGACGGCGCTGGTGCCCAGCCACGGCCCGGTGCGCGCCGACGCGCAGGGACTGGCGATGACGCAACGCTACCTGGGCTGGCTCGAAGGCGCGCTGCAGCGCGCCGCGGCGCAAGGGCTGGAGATGACGGAGCTGCTGCGCAGCCCGCTGCCCGAGGAGTTCCAGGGCTGGGCCGCGCGCGCCACCGAGTACACGCGCAACGTCGTGCACCTGTACCCGCGCTACGAACAGGCGGCGTTGCAGCCGGCCTGTGACACCAAGGCGCGCGCCGCGTGTGAAAAGCTGGGACAACTTGCGGAGAAACCCTGACTACAAGGCCGCTTCCCGGAGGCCGAAACGGCTTCTGGAGCGGCTCGAAAGCGGTTCGCGGCGGTGGCACGCTTGTTGCGCAATGTGTCCCCGCGCAGCGACCGCACGAACCGGTCGAACACCGCATCCACTCACGAAGGAGACAACATGCGCTTGAAGATGATCACCACGCTGGTCGCCCTGGCCATGGGCTCGATGGCTGCCCAGGCCGTCGTGACCGACCAGATGATCCTGGACGACGCCAAGACCACCGGTGACGTGCTGTCCTGGGGCATTGGCACGCAGGGCCAGCGCTATTCGCCGCTCAAGCAGATCAATACCTCCACCATCGGCAAGCTGGTGCCGGTGTGGTCCTTCTCCTTCGGTGGCGAGAAGCAGCGCGGCCAAGAGTCGCAGCCGCTGATTCATGACGGCCGCATGTTCGTCACGGGCTCGTACTCGCGCATCTACGCGCTGGACGCCAAGACCGGCCAGAAGCTGTGGAAGTACGAGCACCGCCTGCCCGAAGGGATCATGCCCTGCTGCGACGTGATCAACCGCGGCGCCGCGCTCTACGACAACCTGGTGATCTTCGCCACGCTGGACGCGCAACTCGTTGCGCTGGACCAGAAGACCGGCGACGTGGTGTGGAAGGAGAAGATCGACGACTACAAGGCCGGCTACTCCGCCACCGCCGCGCCGCTGATCGTCGATGGCCTGCTGCTGACGGGCGTCTCCGGCGGCGAGTTCGGCGTGGTGGGCCGCGTCGAGGCGCGCGACGCCAAGACGGGTCAGCTGGTGTGGGTGCGCCCGACGGTGGAAGGCCACATGGGCTACCGCTACGACAAGGACGGCAAGCAGATCGAGAACGGCGTCTCCGGCACGCCGGGCAAGACCTGGCCGGGCGACCTGTGGCAGACCGGCGGCGCCGCCACCTGGCTGGGCGGCACCTACGACGCGCGCACGGGCCTGGCCTACTTCGGCACCGGCAACCCGGCCCCGTGGAACTCCAACCTGCGCAAGGGCGACAACCTGTTCTCGTGCTCGACGGTGGCCATCGACGTCAAGACCGGCCAGATCAAGTGGCACTACCAGAACACGCCCAACGACGGCTGGGACTTCGACGGCGTCAACGAGTTCGTGACCTTCGATGACGGCGGCCGCATCCTGGGCGGCAAGGCCGACCGCAACGGCTTCTTCTACGTCAACGACGCCAAGACCGGCCAGCTGGTCAACGCCTTCCCCTTCGTCAAGAAGATCACCTGGGCCACCGGCATCGACCTGAAGACGGGCCGTCCCAACTACGTGCCCGAGAACCGCCCGGGCGACCCCATCGCCAGCCCCGACGGCAAGAAGGGCCAGACCGTGTTCGCCGCGCCGGGCTTCCTGGGTGGCAAGAACCAGATGCCGATGGCGTACTCGCCCGACACGAAGCTGTTCTACGTCCCGGCCAACGAGTGGGGCATGGACATCTGGAACGAGCCCATCACCTACAAGAAGGGCGCGGCCTACCTGGGCGCCGGCTTCACGATCAAGACGCTCAACGAGGAGTACATCGGCGCGCTGCGCGCCATCGACCCCAAGACCGGCAAGATCGCCTGGGAGGTCAAGAACAACGCGCCGCTGTGGGGCGGCGTGCTGACCACCGGCGGCAACCTGGTGTGGTGGGGCACGCCCGAGGGCTTCCTGCAGGCCGCCGACGCCAAGACCGGCAAGGTGGTGTGGAAGTTCCAGACCGGCTCCGGCGTGGTCGCGCCGCCGGTGACCTGGGAAGACAAGGGCGAGCAGTACGTGGCCGTGGTCTCCGGCTGGGGTGGCGCGGTGCCGCTGTGGGGCGGTGACGTGGCCAAGCGCGTGAACTACCTGGAGCAGGGCGGCTCCGTCTGGGTGTTCAAGCTGATGAAGTAATTCGAAAGCAAACCGGGGTGGCCGGGCTAAGCTGTCAGCGATGACACGATGGCCTGGCTTTCAGCCAGGGCTGGCGCTGTGCGCGGCCCTGGTTTTTTGTTTTACAGCGCCGCCCGCGCGTGCCGCGGACCGGCCCTACCTCGTGCTGAGCACCGCGGCGATGGAGGACGACGAGCAGTCCTGGTCACTGGGCGGACGCCTGATCCGCACCGGTGCGGACAACGCGCTGCAGTTCGGGCTCGAATACGGCTTCACGCGCGCCACCTCCGTGGAACTGGAGTGGACCGTGGAGCGCGCCGGCGGCGGCGAGCATGCACGCGAGGCCGAGCTGGAGTTCAAGCAGCTCTTCAACGACAGCGAGCGCGACGGGTGGGGCGCCGGGTTGAGCGTGACGCTGGGCCTCACGCGCGAGCGCCTGGAAGGCGACGAAGGCGCCACGGAGCCGGGCGAGCCGCCGGGCAGGCGCGCGCGCCGTGGCCTGACGGTGCAGTTGCCGCTGAGCGTGCCGCTGTGGCAGGAGCAGGGCCTCGCGCACGTCAACCTGGGCTGGCAGCGTGAGCCCTCGGGCGGCGGCCAGGGCTTCCTGGCCGCGGGGCTGGAGCGGCGGCTGGCGGGGCGCACCTGGGGGTTCGGCGAGGCGGTCTGGCAGCCGGGCAAGCGCCTGTTGCACGCGGGCATCCGCCACTGGTTGCGCCGCGACCGCCTGGCGCTGGACCTGAGCGTGCAGCGCCAGCAGGACGATGGTCGCTGGCGCAACGGCGTGGTGATCGGCGTCGTGGCCTACGACCTGTAGGCTGCGCGCATCGCCCCTGTTTGGGTGGTGCGCAAGCGGTAGTGAAAAAAGCACGATTTCGTAACTTGCGCCCCTTGGGCAGGAGGAGAAATCGTGAAGAAAGTTTTGGCGGTTGCCGTTCTGGCAGCGTCAGCGGTGGGCAGCGCCATGGCGGCACCGCTGATGGGTAGCGTTCTCAACTACCAGTACTACTACCCGGACTCGGGCACGTCCTACGCGGGCACGCCCGACGTCAACAGCAATTTCATCGTGGGCCCGGACGCGGAGTTCTACACCCTCACCGACGCCATCGGCTCCATGGACGTCACGGCCGACCAGGTCATCGTCGATTTCAGCCACAGCGGGACGTTTGGTCCGGCGACGTTCAACGGCTGGGTGCTCACGGACATCTTCAGCAACATCGACCGCTTCGCCTCGGTGACCATCGACGCGGCCACCAACATGGTCGGCCTGGACGCGAGCCGGCTGAGCTTCACCGACGACACCATCGCCCTGAACTGGCAGGGGCTGGCCTTCGATGCCGACACCCGCGTGGTGCTGAACGTGAGCACCAGCCCATTCCCCGTTCCCGAGCCTGGCAGCCTGCCGCTGCTGGGTGCGGCGCTGCTGGGCATCGCCTTCATCCGGCGCAACGCCTGAGGGCTGCGGGGCTCCAGGGGCAGCGCAGCGGCAGGCTCAGCTGCTGCCCTTGGCCAGCCCCAGCTTCTCCACCGCGCGCCGCTCGGCCGCGTAGGTCTCGCGCATGCTACGCGCGTAGTCCTCGGGCCCCAGGTAGGCCAGCTCCTGGTCGTACTTGGCCAGCTCGGCCACATGTTGCGGATCGAACATCGCGGCCTTGAAGGCGTCGTGCAGCGTGTTCACCACCGCGCGCGGCAGCCCGCGCGGGCCGGCCAGCCCGTAAGGCGACATGGCCACGATGCCGTGGCCCAGCTCCTTGAGCGTGGGCACCTGGGGCCAGCGCTTGGTGCGGTGGTCGCCGAAGGTGGCCAGCAGGCGCAGCTGGCCGCCGTCCACGAAGGGCGCGAAGCCGTTGGAGGTCACGCCCGCCATGACCTGTCCCGCGGACACGGCGATCATCTGCTGCGCCACGCCCTTGTAGGGCACGTGCACCCACTGCAGGTTGCGGCGGCCGAAGAGCTCGTCCATCACCAGGTGCGGCGTGGTGCCGGTGCCGTTGGTCGCCACCGTCAGCTCGCCCGGGTGCGCCTGGGCCCAATCGAACAGGTCTTCCAGCGTCCGCACCGGGCTGCTGACGGGCACCACGATGCCGAAGGTCACGCCGCTGATCTGGATGATGGGCGTGGTGTCGCGGATCGGGTCCCAGAGCACTTTCTGCACCCAGGGCGCGCGAAAGACCGGCTGCGGCATCTGCGCGATGGTGTAGCCGTCGGGCGCGGCCTGCTGCAGCACCGGCATGACCAGCGTGCCGCCGGCGCCGCCGCGGTTCTCGATCAGCACCTTCTGTCCCAGATGGCGCGCGGCGATCTCGGCCAGCAGCCGCATGGTCAGATCGGTGGCGCCGCCCGCGGCCCAGGGCACCCACAGCGTCACCGGACGGCTGGGGAAGCGGTCGGCGGGCTCCGCGAGCACGATGGCGCTGGCGGTGCCGGCCATGGGCGCCAGCAGCGTGCCGGCGATGCGCCGCAGCGCACCGCGGCGCGCCAGCAGGTCTTGTCTCATTGCCATGACAACAGCTCCATGGTCAGGGTGCCGCCGAGCAGCATGGGCGAGCCCGCGAGCTCCTGGCGCTGCAGCTTCACCAGCCCCACGCCGGGGCAATACCACTCGGTGGTCAGCAGCGGCAGCTCGCGCCAGCCGCTGACCGGATCGGCAAACAGCTTCAGCGCCGCCGTGCCTTTGATGCGCAGGCAGCCTTCGAAGTGCCCCGCGCGCGTGTCCACGGCCTGGCCCAGGGCCTCGATGACGTAGTTCATGGGCACCGCCGGCGCGCTGTGTCGCACCTCGGCCGGGAAGCCCTGGCGGCGCTGCAGCAGGTACGTGATGGTGGGCGCCGCCCACTGCGTGCCCACCGCCAGCGGCGCCTTGACCACGTAGCGCCGCGCCTCGTCGCGCTCGGGCTCGGCCTGCACCAGGCTGCGGCTGGCGACGCGGAAGACGCCGCTGTCGTCGGCGCGCAGCCAGTAGTCCATGCCCGCGTCGCTGCGGCGCAGAAAGGCCGCGCCGTCGTCCAGCGAGCCGTCGCTGCCCAGCGTCTCGAAGCTGCGCAACTCACGCTCCACGCGCTCGTCTTCCCACTCGGTACGCAGCTCGTAGGTCCAGCGGTGGCCCGATTCGAGCGGGAACAGCTCCGCGCCCGGCGCCTTGGCGCCGCAGCCGGCCAGCAGTGCCGTGGCGGTGGCCGCCAGCCCCGGGAGAAGCAGCAGGTGCGCGCGCATCATTTCTCCGGCAGCTGCGGCGCGGGCAGGTCGCGGATGGTGATGCGCTGCTCGTCGCTGCCCGGGCGCAGCCACGACACGCCGCCCTTGCCCACGCGCGGCTCGGCGGTGCCGACCTGGCTCACGCCCTGGCGTACCTTCTTCATGCCCTCGTCCAGCAGCGCGTGCAGGTCCTTGGCGTAGGGCAGCTTGTAGGCGCGCGGCTGGCGCGCGGGCTTGCCGTTCTCCAGCGCGTTGACCCAGACGTAGAGCGCGCCGGGGGTGGTCTTGCCGGGCTCCTCGATCACCGCCGCGAGCAGCACGAACTTCTCCGGCAGCGGGTCGGCATTGGGCCAGCCCGCCAGGCCGTGCGCCGTGTCGTCGGCGAAGAAGTAGAACACCGTCACCGCCACCACCAGCAGGCCCTTGAGCCAGGCCGGCCAGCGCGACCACACCAGCGCCAGCGCGCACAGCAGCACCAGCACCGCGAGAGAGAGGATCAGGGCGAGGGTCATAACCGTTGCACCAGCGATTTGGGAAGCGTGCTGACGTTGGTGACGTTGCCGTCGGGCAGCACCGTGAAGCGGACGGCCGTGGCCTCGTCGCCCTTGCGGGCCAGCTGCACCTGTCCGTAGAACACCACGTCCGCGCGGGGATTGACCTTGATGACGGAGACGGTGGCCTCCACCGGCTTGCCGTTCTTGGTCTCGTAGTAGTGGACGTTGACCGTGAACTCGCCCGGCTCGATGCCTCGCAGCGTGACGACTTCCTGGTTCAGCGGGTTGACCACCTGCTTGCCGTTGATCACCACCGTGTCGTTGGTCAGGCCGCGGTCGTCGCGGTCCAGGTGCATCAGCCCGGCCTCGCGGGCGCGGAACCACACCAGCTCGCCGGCGGGGTCCTGCACCCAGGTGTCGAGGTCGTTGGGGTCCATGTCCGGCCAGGACACGTTGATGATGAACTCGGCCTTGGCGGGGATGTCGCCCGCCTTGAGCGCCTTCGGGTTCATCGCCAGCAGCGCCACGATGAAGCAGAAGACGAAGGCGATGAGCATGTTGAACAACATGTCATAGAAGGGATCGACCTCGGCCTCGCGGGTCGTGCGGCGCCGGCGCATGCCTTCCTCACTCCTCGCCCGCGTCCAGGCTCAGCCCGGCGCGCTGGATGTCGGCCACCAGCACGTCGGCATAGCGGTCCAGCCGCGTGAGCTGCAGGCCCAGCAGGATGTTGCCCACCAGCCCCACCATGGTCGTGAGCAGCGCCACGCCCAGGCCCGTGGTGAGCTGGCGCAGCAGCTCCTGCGACTGCGCCGGGTCGAAGTTCTGCAGCTTGCCGATCTGCAGCGCCAGGATCGAGAAGCCGATCACCTTGCCCAGCAGCCCCAGCTTGAGCTGGATGCCGTTGACCCACCACGCGGTGCCGTGCGGGCCGTGCGTGCGCTCCAGCAGCAGGTCCATCGGGGCGCCGCCGTCCTGGGGCCGCGCGCGCAGCGCCCGCAGGTACTCCGCCGCCCAGCCGTCGCCCTGCGGCCCCTGGGCCAGCAGCTGCCGCTCGCGCTGCAGCACGCGCGTGCGCGTGCCGCACCACAGCGAGGCGGTGAAGAAGATGACGATGATCACCAGCGTCAGCCCGGTCGGATCGGCCGACAGCAGCAGGCCCCACACACCGCGCACGCCCAGCAGCCAGGTGGCGAAGGCCAGCAGCCCGGCCAAGGCGAGCCACTCGAAGGCCAGGGGCTCCACCGGCGCGGCGTCGGCCCGGCCACGGGCGCGCCGCGGCGTGATCGCCGCCAGGGAAGGGAGCATCTTCATCGCCTCCCTCTCAGCCGCGCTTGGTCAGCGCGCCGAAGCCGCGCTGCGGGTCGTAGCCCCAGCTCGCGACGATGAAGCACACCGCCAGCGTGCCCAGCACGATCCAGGGCGAGATGCCCGGGTCCTTGCCGTAGAGCGCGAAGCGCATCCACTCCACCGCGTGCGTGAACGGGTTGAAGCGCGCCACCTGGTACACCCAGTTGGCGCCCGACTCCTCCAGCTTCCACAGCGGATAGAGCGCGGTGGACATGAAGTACATCGGGAAGATGACGAAGTTCATCGTCCCGGCGAAGTTCTCCAGCTGCTTGATGTGCACCGACAGCAGCAGGCCCAGCGCGCCCAGCATCAGCGCGCCGCACACCGCCGCCAGCAGCACCGGCAGCAGGTGCTCCAGCACCGGCAGCTCGGTGCCCAGCAGCGCCGCGACGACGACGAAGGCCGCGGCCTGCGCCAGCGACAACACGGCGGTGGCCATGAGCTTGGACAGCAGGATCCACGGCCGCGGCAGCGGCGCCGTCAGCAGCAGCCGCATCAGGCCCATCTCGCGGTCGTAGACCATCGCCAGGCTCGACTGCATGCCGTTGAACAGCAGCACCATGCCCACCAGGCCCGGCGCGATGTAGACGTCGTAGGGCGTGTAGGTGTCGTAGGGCTCGGCGATGGCCATGCCGAACACGTTGCGGAAGCCCGCGGCGAACACCGCCAGCCACAGCAGCGGCCGCACCAGCGCCGACACCAGGCGGCCGGACTGCTGCGAGAACTTCAGCAGCTCGCGCCAGACGATGGCGCGCATCGCCAGCAGCGCGTGCGCGATCACGCCCAGGCGCTCGCGGGCGGGGGTCAGGGTCGGGCTTTGCACAGCTTCTCCGGCGCATCGGCGCCCAGGGTGTCGAGCGCGTTCTTGGGATGGAGCACGCCTTCGACCGGTGCGGTGGAGATCACGCCCTGGCCGTCGGTGAGCAGCAGCGGCTGGCGCAGCTGGCCGTCCCAGGGGCGGAAGCTCATCACCACGCCCTTGGAGCCGTCGAAGCTGCCCGCCAGCAGCGCCTTCTCGAAGGCGGCCTGCGGCCCCTTGGGCGCGGCCACGGCCGCGGCCACCAGCGTCTTGCCGGCCATCCAGGCGGACCAGTCGGGGGCGGTCATGGACCGGTTCACCGCCTTCGTGAAGCGCCGCGCCACCTGCGGCGCGCCGAAGCGCTCGAACTGCGCATGCCAGGCCAGCGCCACCAGCCCGGCATCGCCCACCACCGGGCGCGGCAGCACCGTGCGGTAGGGCAGCGAGCGGGCGAACTCGCCGTCGCTGTCCACCACCCACACCACGTCGTAGCTGGCGCCGCCGGTGAGCAGCAGCGGGTTGGCCAGGTTGCGCTCGCGCGGGTCGGCCGAGAGCTTGAACGGCTTGTTGGCCACGAGCTTGAGTCCGTAGCGCTTGATGGCGGCCTGCGCCACCGCGCCGCGCTCGGCGTCCTGTGGGGACGGGCCGGTGAGCAGCAGCACCTGCGGCCACTTGCGCGCCGACAGCGTCTGCGCCAGGGCGTCGGCGCGCATGCGCTCGCTGGGCGCCAGGTGCAGCAGGCGGGGGCGGCAGTCGGCCTCGCGCAGCCGGTCGTCGCCGGCGCCGAGGTTGAGCACCGGGCGCTGCACCGCGTCGGCCACGGCCAGCGTGGCGGCGGCGTCCAGGTCGGTGAGCAGCACGGCGGCGCCGGCCTTCTCGGCCTTCTGCGCCGCCGCGCGCGCCGCCGCGGCGTCGGCCACCGGCACGGTTTCCAGGGTCAGCGCGGTGCCGGCGGCATCGAGCTCGAAGGCGGCTTCCTTGATCGCCACTTGCAGCCCGTCGCTGGCCGGGCCGCCGGGATGGCCCAGGTAGGCGCGCTCCAGGCGGTCGCGCGCCAGGCGCGGGTCGTCGGCGCGTACCAGCAGCGTGGCCTTGTAGGGCAGCGCCTGCGCGGCGCCGGCGGCCAGCAGCAGCGCCGCGGCCAGGGGACGGAGCACGGCGCGGCGCATCAGTTCAGCACCACCGCCATGTAGGGCACGCGGCCCACGGGCACGCTCTTGAGCGCCTTGGCCGAGGCCACGTCCACGATGGTCACGTCGTCGCTCAGGCCGTTGCTCACCACCAGGCGGGTTTCGTCGGGGCTCAGCGCCACGTGCCAGGCGCGCTTGCCCACCAGCACCGTCTTGGTGAGCTGGCGGCTGTCCACGTCGATGAAGCCGACGTGGTTGGCGCGGCCCATGGAGACGAAGGCGGTCTTGCCGTCGCGAGTCATTGCCAGCCCCACGGGCGTGATGTCCTCGGCGCGCGCGCCCTTGAGCGCCAGCTTGATGGTGTGGACCACGGCCAGGTCCTTGACCGAGATGATGCTCACGCTCGCGTCGAGCTCGTTGCTCACCCACAGCTGCGCGCCGTCGGGCGTGAACACCATGCGGCGCGGGCGCTTGCCCGCCGGGATGTTCTTGAGCAGCTTGCCGCTGGCCGTGTCCACCACGTGGACCATGTTGGCCACCTCGGAGGTGACGAACACCAGCTTGCCGTCGGGCGAGGTCTTCACGCCCTCGGGCTCCTTGCCCACCGGCACCGAGGCCAGCGTCTTGCCGCTGGCCGCGTCGATGGTCACCAGCGCACCTTCGTCCTCGGCCGACACGTACAGCGCCTTGCCGTCCTTGGAGAAGTCGAAGGCCTCGGGCTCATCGCCCAGCGCGACGCGGCCGACCGACTTGCGGCTGGCGATGTCGATCACGTCGGCCTGGCCGGACTCGGTGCAGGCCACGAACAGCCGCTTGCCGTCCGGCGCCACCTGCATGTGGCGCGGGCGCTTGCAGGTGTTGATGACGCCGGCCACGGCCTGCGTCTTGAGGTCCACCAGCGTCAGCGCATGGTCCTTCTCGCTCGACACCCAGGCGGTCTGGGCCGAGGCCGCAAGGCCCGACAGGGCCAGCAGGCTGGCCAACAGCGTCTTCTTCAAGGTTCGTCTCCTGTAGTCAGTTGCGCGCGCATCTGCGTGCGCGTCGCATGTTGTCACGCCGTGGCGGGAGCGCTTTCCGCGCCGCGGCATGTGCCCGTGTCAGGCAGTGGCTTTGACGAAGGCTTCCTCCAGCGTGCCGCCGCCGAGCTGCTGCGTCACCGCCTCGGGCGTGCCGTCGGCCAGCAGCACGCCCTTGTGCAGCACCAGCACGCGGTCGGCGGCCTGCGCCTCCTCGACCAGGTGCGTGGCCCACAGCACGGTGCTGTCGCGTGCGGCGACGTCGGCGCGGATGGCGCCGAGCAGATCGCGGCGCGACTTCGGGTCCAGCCCCACGGTGGGCTCGTCCATCAGCAGCAGGGCGGGGCGGTGCAGCAGCGCGCGCGCCAGCTCCACCTTGCGCCGGTTGCCGCCGGAGAGCTCGCGCACCGCGCGGGGCAGGTCCTTGGTCAGGCCGAAGGTTTCAACGGCTTCCTCGATGCGCTGGCGCGCCAGCGCCGCGGGCAGGCCATGCAGCTGGGCATGGAACTGCAGGTTGCGGCGCACGCTCAGGTCCAGGTCCAGCGACATCTGCTGGAACACCACGCCGATGCGCGCCAGCGCCTGGCGCGTGCTGCGGCGCAGCGACAGCCCGTCGATCTCCACCTCGCCCGCATCGGGCGCGAACAGCCCCGTGAGCAGTTGGAACAGGGTGGATTTGCCGGCGCCGTTGGGGCCCAGCAACGCGACGTAGCTGCGCGGCGCGAGCTGCAGGTCCAGCGATTTCAGGGCCACGCGCTCGCCGTAGCGCTTATGCAGCCCGGCCAGGCGCAGCCGGGGCGGCATCGCGTCCACGGGCAGGGCCTGCGGGGCCGGGGCGGGTAGCGGCACGCTGCTCACAGCTCGATCTCCATGCCGTCGAAGGCATGCTCCAGGGCCACGGTGCTGGGCGCTTGTTCGGGATGCGGGGCGGCCGGGTGCAGCAGCACGCGCCGCGCGCTGTTCTCGCCCGGCTGCGCCGCGCCGGAGTCGCCCAGCAGCAGGCAGTCGGCGCCGTGGTTGGCCGGCAGGGGGCGCGGCCCGGGCCAGTACAGCAGGCGGCGGCCGTCGCGCAGGTCTTCCACTTCCAGCGCCAGCGAGGCGCCGGGCGCGTACTCGTCACCGATGGCGAAGGCCGTGAAGCGCAGCCCGGGCAGCCCGTCGATGTGAAAGGGCGCCGCGGGACTGTCGCCGGCCACGGGCAGCAGGTGCCAGTGCACGCCGCAGCAGCGGTCCACCACCTGCAGCAGCGGCAGCTCGGTGGTCAGCGACTCGAACACGGCGGGCGTGGCATAGAGCTCCACCGGCGGGCCGTCGCGCAGGCCCAGCAGGCCCGCGACGTGGTTCATCTGGGCGTCCATGAGCACCACGCCGGCCAGCGGCTGGGCCTGCAACTGGGGATGGCGCTGGAGCTGGCGCTCCAGGTCGGTTGGGGCGTTGAGCAGCACCCAGCGGGTGCCGTCGGACAGCGCGGCGGCTCGCGCGGCGCTGCCCTCGGCACCGAGCAGCAGCAGTTTCATCATGCGGCGGCGCGGCGGGCCAGCGCGGCGCAAGGAGGGTGAATCGGCACGGAGTGTCTCCTGATCGTCCGGGACCGCCGCCAGGGCGGTCCGGGTGGGGTTTTGACGCCGTTTCGCAAAAGCCGTGCCGATGGGTTTTGCAACGGTTAAGGCATCAAACAGTTCGCCGGATTAACAATGTCGTGCCACCCGGGAGCAGTTCCGCTGCAGGCTGACACAGTGCAAACCCGGTGACTGCTCAAGTGGCGTCACCGTCCTGGCGGTTCCAGCGCAGCTTGCGGTAGATGGTGTTGCGGCTGATGCCCAGTCGCTTGGAGGCCTCGGAGATGTTGCCCCCGGCGGCGTCGAGCGCGGCCTGGATCATGGCGATTTCCTGCTCATGCAGCGTGCGGGCGCTGGGCGCGGGCGGCGCCGAGGGCACGAAGCCCGCGCCGGTCGGGCCGGCCTGCGGCGAGCCCGCCGCGGCGCCATAGGCCGCG